>NZ_JAMYSC010000012.1:0-166831 GCF_040321755.1 Mesorhizobium sp. M0276
GCATCTGCAACATCTCGACGCGGACGCCGATCGCCTTCGATCCCTTCGCCGAGAACCGCACCACCGGCGCCTTCATCCTGATCGACCGCATCTCGAATGCCACCGTCGGCGCCGGCATGATCCTACACACGCTGCGCCGCGCCGAAAACATCCACTGGCAATCGCTCGACGTCGGCAAGCGTGTGCGCGCCGACATGAAGAACCAGCGGCCCGCGGTGTTCTGGTTCACCGGACTGTCGGGCTCCGGCAAGTCGACCATCGCCAACCTGTTCGAAAGGAAGCTGTTCGCCACCGGCCGCCACACCTATATCCTGGACGGCGACAACGTCCGGCACGGTCTCAACCGCGATCTCGGTTTCACCGACGCCGATCGCGTCGAGAACATCCGCCGCGTCGCCGAAGTGGCGCGTTTGATGGCCGATGCCGGCTTGGTGGTCATCGTGTCGTTCATTTCGCCGTTCAGCGCCGAGCGGCGCATGGCACGCGAATTGATGGCCGATGGCGAGTTCATCGAGGTGTTCGTCGACACGCCGTTCGAGGAATGCGCCAGGCGTGATCCGAAGGGCCTCTATGCGCGCGCGCTGAATGGCGAGATCAAGAATTTCACCGGCGTCGATTCTCCCTACGAAGCGCCGCAAAACCCGGAAATCCATCTCAAGACACTCGGCAAATCGGCCGAACAGATGGTAGACGCCCTGGAACACTGGCTGAACGAGCGCGACATTGCCGAAGACCAATACGACAGCGGCGGCGGCATCTGACGACAGGGAGGTGCTCGAAACCTTCGAGCGGCTTGCGCTGGCGGCCGGGCGCGAGGTGATGCGCGTGTTCCATGCCGGCTGTGCGGTCGACCGCAAGTCCGATTCGTCGCCAGTGACCGAGGCGGACCGTGAGAGTGAGAAGATCATTCTCGCCGGACTGCGCGCCGCATTTCCCGACATACCTTGCGTGGCCGAAGAGGAAGCATCCGCCGGCATCGTGCCGCCCAACCTGGACGGGGCCTTCTTTCTCATCGATCCACTCGACGGCACCAAGGAATTCGTCAACCGCCGCACCGATTTCACCGTCAACATCGCGCTTGTCCGTCACGGCGTGCCGGAGGTCGGCGTCGTCTTTGCCCCTTGCACCGGCCGCTTCTTTTCGGGCCTGCCGGGCAAGGCGGAATCTCTCGAAATCAATAGCGACTACCAGATCACATCCCGTCGGCCGATTTCGGTCAGAACAGCCGTGGCGCCGCTGGCCGTCGTTGCCAGTCGGTCGCACAACACGCCGGAAACCGAGGCCTATATTCGCGATCTCGGCGCCGCCGAAATCGTCTCGGTCGGTTCGTCCTTGAAATTCTGTCTTGTCGCCAGCGCCGAGGCGGATGTCTATCCGCGCTTCGGCCGCACCATGGAATGGGACACGGCAGCGGGCGACGCCGTGTTGCGCGCGGCCGGCGGCATGACACGCACACTGGACGGCCAACCTTTGCTCTATGGCAAGCGCAGGCAAAGAGACGACGAGGATTTTGCCAATCCGCATTTTATTGCCAGCGGGGCAGGGGCCAGCCCAGCTTGAGAAGGCCGGGCAGCTTACTCGGCTGCGGCCTGCGCTGAATTCAGGTAGTTCCATTCATCTTGAATGTCTTCACTTGTGCTTAAGGCGAGTGTGGCAACCTGTAGTTGTCAACGCTTGGGGTAGAAGTCAATCAGGATGTTTGCCAAATCCATTCGAGCGCGTCTCCTGGGCCTTTCCGGCCTGTTCTTTGTCGTGCTCTTGGCGACTGTGTCGCTCGCCTCGATACAGATCGATCTTATCGAAGATCTCGTCGAAAGCCTGAACCTGAAGTCGCTCCCGGCGGCGCGGATTCTTGGCGACATTAAAGCCGAGCTTGGCCGGCTTCGCCTCGCCGAGGCCACATCTCTGCCCGACGTTGCCGGTTTGGCGCCGGCGCGAGCACGCCAGCGTCTTCGGGATCTCGGGACCGCCTACTCGAACCTCGCTTTGTCGGGCGAGGAGCGACGCATGGCCGCGACCCTCGGCGTTGCCCTCGAGGCCTATCTGGCAAAGCTTGACGCATCGACGGACGCCGCGACGAATGGGGCCGCCGATGCGGTCCAACGCGACAAGCTGAGAACGCTCAGCGACGGGGTCTCGCGAGCGCTGGATGCTTTGAGCCATGCCGCCGCAACGTCCGCAACGAACGACGTCAGCGAGGCCGAAGGGGTTTCTGAATTCGCCATCGGGCTCATGGCAGGCATCGGAGCGGTTGGCCTGATCCTCACGGCCTGGATCATCCTGCGCCTCAAGAGGGGTCTGTCCGATCCTCTTGTCTCAATCGCGCGTGCGCTGTCGCGGCTGGCCCAGGGCGATAACGACGTCGTGGTTTTCGACGTCGCCAACCGCGACGACGAGATTGGTTCGATCGGAAGGGCTGTCGAGGAGTTTCGTGATAGTGTCGTCGCGCGACGGCGCATCGAGGCCGCACTCGCGGAACAGAACAGTCGCTTGGACGCAGCGCTGACGAATTTGCCGCACGGGATGTGCATGTTCGATGCACAGACACGCCTGATCGTCTGCAATACCCAATATGGCCGAATGTACGATTTGCCTGCAGACCTGATGGCTCCCGGCACGCCGCTCGATCGCATCCTCGAGCACCGCGTGTCGGTCGGCAACGCGCCGGTCGACATGGCGACGTACTTCGACGTCGTAGTAGCCTCTCGATCGAGAGGCGGAGTCGCAAGCGCCAAGATGGAGCTCACCGACGGCCGAACCGTCAAGGTCACATACAATCCCAGGCAGGAAGGTGGTTACGTCGCAACACACGAAGACATCACCGAGAGCGTCAGGGCCGAGGCGGAGATTGCACATATGGCGGGGCACGATGCTCTGACCGGACTGCCGAACCGTTACCTGCTGCATGAGAAGATCACCGACGCTCTCGTCCGCAGCCGCGCCGGTGAGAGCGCTGCAGTGCTTTGCCTCGATCTCGATCAGTTCAAGATGGTAAACGACACGCTCGGTCACACCGTCGGCGACTTGCTGTTGAAGGCGGTAGCAGAGCGCCTGACCGGTTGTGTTCGGGAGAACGACACTCTCGCGCGCCTGGGTGGCGACGAGTTCGTTGTCGTTCAGTCCGGCGTTGAGGGACCGGAGCAGCCTGAGGCGCTCGCCCGCCATCTCATTGACAGTCTCTGTCAGCCATTCGATCTCGACGGTCACCAGGTGGTGATCGGCACGAGCATCGGGGTCGCGCTTGGCCCGGACGATGCCGATGACGCGGGTCGCTTGCTTAAGCATGCGGATCTGGCGCTCTACAGGGCAAAGGCGGACGGTCGAGGCACCTACCGCTTCTTCGAAGCCGAGATGGATGCGCGGGCGCAGCGCCGCCGCCAGCTCGAGCTGGATCTGAGGCGCGCACTGGTTAGCCGCGAATTCGAGCTATACTACCAGCCACTGGTCGACGCTCAGACCCAGAAGGTGATCGGCTTTGAGGCGCTGCTGCGGTGGAATAATGCAGGTCGCGGTGTCGTCCTCCCGTCGGAGTTCATCCCGCTGGCCGAGGAGATCGGCCTGATCATTCCCCTGGGAGAGTGGGTGCTCCGGCAGGCTTGCGCCCATGCGGCTGCGTGGCCGCATGACATCAAGGTTGCCGTCAACCTTTCGGCAGTTCAATTCAAAAGCCACGCCCTCGTGCATCACGTGGCGCTGGCACTGGCGGATTCGGGCCTGTCGCCGGGTCGATTGGAACTGGAGATCACCGAGTCGGTGCTGCTCACCGACACGGAGGCGACACTCGCCGCGCTTTACAATATGAAGCAGTTGGGCGTGCGTATCGTCATGGATGATTTTGGCACCGGCTATTCCTCGCTGAGTTATTTACGGTCTTTCCCCTTCGACAAGATCAAGCTCGATCGCTCTTTCATTGACGGTCTGCCAGACGAGAAGGGAATGTCCGCGATTGTCAGGACGGTAGCCGATCTCGGCGCGAACCTTGGAATGATCACGACAGCGGAAGGCGTGGAATCTGCGGAGCAGTTCAGACTGGTGCGCGAACAAGGCTACACCGAGGTTCAAGGCTATTATTTCGGCCGGCCCCGTCCGGAGGGCGAAGTCCTTGGAATGCTTGGCTCCAAGATTGCTTTCGTCGCCTGATCGAAGGCCGGGCAAGACGATTCAGCGGTTCGTCTCAATCTTGTGCCAGGTATGGGCGGCGCAGGCCAAGTTTGCCCCATTGAATGCCGCCTTAGATGCGGCGCCGCCGAAATCGTCTCGGTGGGTTTGTCGCCAACGCCGAGGCGGGTCTCTATCCGCGCTTCGGCCGCACCATGGAATGGGACACGGCAGCGGGTGACGCCGTATTGCGCGCAGCCGGCGGCATGACACGCACACTGTACGGCCAACCTTTGCTCTATGGCAAGCGCAGGCAAAGCGACGACGAGGACTTTGCCAATCCGCATTTTATTGCCAGCGGGGCAGGGGCCAGCCCCGCTTGAGAAGGCCCGGCAGCCGGCAGCTTACTCGGCTGCGGCCTGTGCTGAATTCGAGCCGATATAGTTGCGGATCGTCTCGATGATGCGGTCCTGGTCGGCTTCGCTGAGATAAGGGTGCATCGGCAGGCAGAGGATTCGCTTCGGCAGGTCTTCCGACACGGCAAGGCCGGTCGGCGTGCGCGGGTAGTCGCGGTAAGCAACCTGGGCATGCAGCGGCTTCACATAGTAGATAACAGACGGAATGCCCTTTTCACCAAGATGCGCCTTCAACCCGTCGCGCTTCGGCGTCTCGATCGCGTACTGCGCCCAGGCCGAACGGCTGCCGTCCAGATTGCGGGCGGCGGTAACGATGTCGCCAAGTCCGTCCGCATACCGCTTTGCCACCACCTGGCGGGCACCCATCTCGTCTTCGAGAATGGCCAGCTTCTCGATCAGGATCGCCGCCTGTATCGTGTCGAGCCGCGAATTGATGCCGACGCGGACATTGTCGTATTGCGTTTCACCCTTGCCGTGGAAGGCGAAGGATCTGAGTTCCTCGGCCAGCGCATCGTCATTGGTGAACATCGCGCCGCCGTCACCGTAGCAGCCAAGCGGCTTTGCCGGATAAAAGCTGGTCGAGCCGACCGCGCCGAAGGAACCGCACATCTTGCCTTCGAGCGAACCGCCCATCGACTGGGCGGCATCCTCGATCACCATCAGCCCTTCGCGGTTGGCAATCGCCACGATCGCCTCGTAGTCGGCGGCAAGGCCGAACAGATCGACGGGAATGATTGCCTTCGGCTTCAGCCGGCCTTCCTTCTTGATCATGGCGATTGCCGCCTCAAGACTGGCAATGTCGATGTTGTACGTATGCGGGTCGACATCGACGAACACCGGCTCGGCCTTGGCCAGCGCCACCACTTCGGCGGTGGCGGCGAAGGTGAAGCTCGGCACGAAGACCGCGTCGCCCGGGCCAATCCCGGCCGCAAACAGCGGCAACAGCAGTGCATCCGTGCCGTTGGCGCAGGCCACGACATGCTTGGTGCCGATATAGGCGGCGAGCTTGTTTTCGAATTCGGTGACTTGGGGCCCGAGAATATAGCGGCCCTCATCGACGACGCGGTCGATCGCGGCCTTCAGCCGGTCGCGGATTCGTTCGCGCTGCGCGCCAAGATCGATGAATTGCATGTCGGCCTCAAAACGGGTTAGCCAGGTAACCGGCCGCTGGTACCAGAGTTGCGCCTGTCGAGAAAGCCGGACAGGCAGAGCCGCGAATTGCCCAGGTGTCGCAGTCTGTTACCTGTATTTCCGGGGATGTCTTCGCGAGATGCCGGAATTCCGGGCTTCATCAGGCACGGTCCTGCGCCTATTATCCCCGGCATCGGCCCAGCGAAACATAAAGTGATCGACGCGCTCAACCAATCTTGAGCACGTTCGGGCCGCTCAGGCGATCTCGTGCCGCCATGGTGGATTGGCGCCGGCCCGCGAGACCGTGACCGCCGCCGCCTTGGCGCCAAGCGCCAGCGCCTTGCCGATGGCATCCCTGGAAAGGCTGGCGATTGCCGTCTTCGTCAGCAGGCCTTGTTCATGCAACGAGGCGAGGATCCCCGCGTTGAACGTGTCGCCGGCGCCGACCGTGTCGACCACCTCGACCCTTTCCGGCATCACCGTGACGGCGTGCTGCTTGCTGTACCCGACGGCGCCTTCGCTGCCGTGCGTGACGACGATCAGCTTGGGACCGCGGTCCAGCCAGTTGTGGATGACATCCTCATGCGAGCCGCCTTCGCCGAACCAGTTCAAATCTTCGTCCGACAGTTTCACGATATCGGCCATCGCCATCATGGTGCGGATGCGACTGAGGTGCTTGGCCTTGTCGGGGATGAAGTTCGGCCGGATGTTGGGATCGAGCATCATGACACGGCTTCCATGCTCGCGCCGCATCAACTCTTCATAGGCACTGCCGGCGGGCTCAGAGATCAGGCTGATGGCGCCGAACAGCATGGCTTCGATCTCGCTGCCGAGCTGTGGCAGATCGTCGATGGTGAGCATCCGGCCAGCGGTGTTCTCGTCATAGAAGGTGTAGGTCGCCTGGCCGTTGGTGAGCTTGACGAAGGCCAACGTGGTCGGTCGTGGCGAGGTGTGTGCATAGGTGGAACTGACCTTGCTCGCCTCGAGCGCATCCCTGAACTGACCGCCGAATAGATCCGACGACAGTCCGGAAAAGAAGCCGGCCGGCGCGCCGAGCCGACCAAGTGCGATCGCCGTGTTGAACACGGCGCCGCCGACATAAGGTGCAAAAGCCGGCTCGCCCGCCGTCGTCGTGCGCGGCAGCATATCGATCAGGGCTTCGCCGCAGCATAGGATCATGGCTTCCTGGTCTCCGGCGGATAGATCACGCCCTTGCGAATGATGATATTGGCATAGAGCCGCGGCTCGCTTGTCGCGACGATGGCATGCGCCGATTTGACCCGTGCATAGAAGTCGGCGCCAGCCAGTGCAACCACTTTGCGGCCCGGCGCGCGTCTGGCGCAGGTAGCCTCGATCTCCTGGTGGACAGGATCGGCAAGCGAGGGATCGCCTTTGACGGAGGCGCGAAACAGCGCCTCGGGTACAACGTCATCGACAGGCAAGACGCTCAATATCGCATCGAGCATCGGGATAAGATCGTGACCGTCGGCCCGCACCAACCGGGTCGCCTGTTGCTCGGCCGGATAATTTCCGTCGACAAGGGCGATTTCGTCGCCATGGCCCATGCCGCGCAGGATCGCCAGAAGCTCCGGACCGAGCAGCGCCGGGATTCCGATCAACATCAGGCGCTCCTGGAAATCGTCGTCGAGCCAATCAGGAAGCGTTCGGAAAGTGGCAGGCTGGCGCCGCCGAGCGCCCTGGCATGAATGCCGACGGTTCCCTCGCGAACGGCGGGCAGCTTCAAGCCTTCGCCGTCGATCGTGGCGATGGCCGCGATGATGGCATCGACCAACCGGCGGCGCACGGCCTTCGGCATCCATCCGTCGATGACCGCCGCTTCGAAATCGATGACCGAGGACGCGGCGACGATCGCGTAGGCCAGCGCCCGCGAAGCACTGGCGATCCAGTCGTCGAGTTCGGCGCCGATCTCGCCCCAGTCTTCCGGCGATGTCCACAGATGCGAGGCCTCGACGCCGCGCGCATTGAGCGCCTTTTCGAGCATGGCAATGGACGCCACGTCAATCAATTGGGTCGGCTTGCCGTCCGGCCCTGGCACGGGCATCGAGCCGAGTGCGCCGGCATTGCCGGTCGGGCCGCCAAACAGCCGGCCATTCAGCACGATGCCGCCACCGGCAAAGGCGCCGATATAGAAGTAGACGAAGTCACGCGCAGCGCCCGCCTGACCGAAGACGAGTTCGGCGCCGCAGGCTGAAGTAGCGTCGTTCTGCAAGTAGACCGGGAAATCGCATTGCGCCTGGATGTCGCCCCTGATGTCACGATGACGCCATTCGTCCATGACGTCGCGCGGGGCGCCGGCGGTATCGGCCCAGTTCCACAATTCGAACGGCATGGCGATACCGAGCCCGGCGATGCGCTTGTCCTGTGCGGGCGTCAGTTCGCCACGCATCTGCCGCATGCCGTTGCTTACGAAGTCCACCGTCTCGCGTGGCGCCGGGTAGCGGTATGAATGCTGCAGCATCGAGCGCACATTACCGAGAAAGTCGATCAGCACGAGTTCGGCGCTGCGCCGCCCGATTTTCAGGCCGATGAAGAAAGCGCCTTCGGGATTGAGCGCCATCGGGATGGAGGGCTGGCCGATCTTGCCGCGCAACGGCGCCTGGCGCAGCAGAAGGTTCTCTTCCTCCAGTTCGCGCATGATGACCGAAACCGTCTGCGCCGAAAGTCCGGTCATGCGGGCGATGTCGGATTTCGCCAGGCTGCCATGCTGACGCACCAGCGAGAGCACCAACCGCTCGTTGTGGTCGCGCATGCCACTTTGGTTGGTGCCGCGGTGAATGAGGCTGTCATTCATCTCGGGCGAACCGTGCCTCACAATGGCGGTTTCCACCCTGTTCCTCCCGTCGTTACCCTTCAAGGCTTTTCGGGCCAGAATGGGTGAACGAAGCATGGCTGTCAATAATAAATAAGAGTGATTTAATTATTGACAGAAGCCTCGGGCTGGTGTCTGTTGAGACAGCGTCCACGCTGGGAGAAATTCGATGGACGCGCCGCAGGTGCCGGTTGGCCGGCATCCGGAATGGTTCCACTGGGAGGAAGATCGTGACCAATACAAAACTGTTGAAATCGACCGTGTTTGCCGCCGCGGCTCTGAGCCTGATGGCGTTTGCCTCGTCCGCATCCGCGGCCGGTGTCGGTGCCTGCCTGATCACAAAGACCGACACCAATCCCTTCTTCGTCAAGATGAAGGAAGGCGCGACGGCGAAGGCCAAGGAACTCGGCGTCGACCTTAAGACCTACGCCGGCAAGATCGACGGCGACAGCGAGAGCCAGGTCGCGGCGATCGAAAGCTGCATCGCCGACGGCGCCAAGGGTATCCTGATCACGGCATCCGACACCAAGGGCATCGTGCCAACCGTGAAGAAGGCGCGTGACGCCGGTCTGCTGGTGATCGCACTCGACACGCCCCTCGATCCGATCGACGCCGCCGACGCGACTTTTGCAACGGACAATCTCGAAGCCGGTAAGCTGATCGGCGCCTGGGCCGCCGCTACACTCGGCGACAAGGCCAAGGACGCCAAGATCGGCTTCCTCGACCTGACCCCCTCGCAGCCGACCGTCGATGTGCTGCGCGACCAGGGCTTCATGATGGGCTACGGCATCGACGTGAAGGATCCCAACAAGATCGGCGATGAGGACGATGCGCGCATCGTCGGCCACGACGTCACCAACGGCAACGAGGAGGGTGGCCGCAAGGCGATGGAGAACCTTCTGCAGAAGGACAACACCATCAACGTGATCCACACCATCAACGAGCCCGCAGCTGTCGGCGCCTACCAGGCGCTCAAGGCCGTCGGCCTTGAAAGCCAGGTGCTGATCGTTTCCGTCGATGGCGGCTGCCCCGGCGTGAAGTCGGTGGCCGAAGGTGTCATCGGTGCCACGTCGCAGCAATATCCGCTGCAGATGGCGGCACTTGGCATCGAGGCGATCGCAGCTTTCGCCAAGGACGGAACCAAGCCGAAGCCGACCGAAGGCAAGAATTTCTTCGACACCGGCGTCAACCTGGTGACCGACAAGCCGGCCACCGGCGTGAAGTCCATAGACACCAAGGAAGGCCTCGCCAAGTGCTGGGGCTGATGCCGGTCTGACCGGCAACAACCGAACCTGAGCGGTCGGGGCTTGATCCCCGGCCGCTTCGGGTGGACGATGGTCGCGTGACCGCGAACAATCCCGGCAGCAGACCGGATAAGCGTGGACGGGCGTCGGCGTTTGGCTGCAGCCCCACGGGGAGGAAATATGGCTCAAGCTCAAGAATTCGAGAAAGTTCTCTCGGGCAGCGACACCAGCGTAGCCGCTTTTGACGAGCACAAATCGGCCGTCAAGCGCATCCAGCATTTCCTGCATTCGACTCCGGCCGCAGTGCCGTTGATCGTGCTGGTTCTGGCAATCATCGTCTTCGGCATCACCATCGGAGGGCGGTTCTTTTCGTCCTACACGCTGACGCTGATCCTGCAGCAGATTGCCATCGTCGGCATTCTCGGCGCCGCGCAGACGCTGGTCATCCTGACCGCCGGCATCGACCTGTCGATTGGCGTCATCATGGTGATTTCAGCGGTGATCATCGGCAATTGCGCGGTCAGTTACGGTATGCCCAGTGTGCTCGCCGTGGCGATCGGGCTTGCCGCCGGCGCGGCCTGCGGGCTGCTCAACGGGCTGCTGGTTGCCTACATGAAGCTGCCGCCCTTCATCGTGACGCTTGGCACCTGGAACATCGTCATGGCCACGAATTTCATCTATTCGGCCAATGAGACGATCCGCGACACCGACGTCGACAACCAGGCACCGCTGCTGCATCTGTTCGCCCTTAGCTTTAAAGTTGGGACCGCGGTGCTGACGCTCGGGGTCATTGCGACAGTCTTGCTTGTGATGATCCTCTGGTACGTGCTCAATCACACGGCATGGGGCCGCCATGTCTACGCCGTCGGCGACGACCAGGAAGCGGCGAAGCTGTCGGGTATCCAGACCAAGAAGGTGCTGGTGACGGTCTACACCCTTGCCGGGTTGATCGCAGCTTTCGCGGCCTGGGTCTCGATCGGCCGCAACGGGTCGATCTCGCCGTCCGCCGCCGTTACCGACTACAATCTGCAGGCGATCACCGCGACGGTGATCGGCGGTATTTCTCTGTTCGGCGGACGCGGCTCGATCCTGGGCACGCTGTTTGGCGCGATGATCGTCGGCGTCGTCTCCATGGGCCTCAACATGCTGGGCGCCGATCCGCAATGGAAAGTGCTGCTCACCGGTGTGCTGATCATCGGCGCCGTGGCTGTCGACCAATGGATCAGAAAGGTTTCGGCATGACCATGACTCAGGAACCCATCCTCACCGCTCGTGGCCTGATCAAACGCTATGGCCGCGTCACCGCTCTCGACAATGCGGACTTCGACCTCTACCCAGGCGAAATCCTCGCCGTCATAGGCGACAATGGTGCCGGCAAGTCGTCGCTCATCAAGGCGATTTCCGGCGCGGCCGTGCCCGACGAAGGGGAGATTCGGCTTGAAGGCAAACCCGTCGCCTTCAAATCGCCGATGGAGGCCCGCGAAGCCGGCATCGAGACCGTCTATCAGAATCTGGCGCTGTCGCCGGCGCTGTCGATCGCCGACAATATGTTCCTTGGCCGCGAGATCCGCAAACCGGGTTTTCTGGGCGACTGGCTTCGTATGCTCGACCGTCCGGCGATGGAAAAGCGCGCCCGCGACAAGCTCACCGAACTTGGCCTGATGACCATCCAGAACATCTCCCAGGCGGTGGAAACGCTCTCAGGCGGCCAGCGCCAAGGCGTGGCGGTGGCGCGCGCCGCCGCATTCGGCAGTCGTGTCGTGATCATGGATGAACCGACGGCAGCCCTTGGCGTCAAGGAAAGCCGCCGCGTGCTCGAACTGATCCTCGACGTCAAGAAGCGCGGCCTGCCGATCGTGCTCATCTCGCACAACATGCCGCATGTCTTCGAAGTGGCCGACCGCATTCACATCCACCGGCTGGGTCGTCGCCTCTGCGTCATCGATCCCAAGCAATATACGATGTCCGATGCCGTGGCTTTCATGACCGGTGCAAAGGTTCCGCCCGAGGCAGCGCTCGCGGCTTGAGGCATGTGGCCAAAGTGCGTGACGGTTTTGGGACAACGACAGGCACGGAACAAGAATTTGAAGCGCGATGCGCAGATCGTCTCAGCGCGCCGCGCTTGAAATTGTCAAATTGCCGCAGGGTAAAGCAAGCATGGGCTGATCTAAATCGATTGAACATGAAGCGGTATCGGCTAGCATGGGCTGGGAGGAACGATGAAAGCCGGTATGATCATGGCAACCGCACGAGAGGCAGCATGACGAGCGCGATGACATCCGAACCCCTCCCGCCACTGCTCGAAAATCCTGATCCAGAGACGCTCGCAAGGGAAGTCTTGATGGCCCTCAAATATCGGGTCGGCAAGGATACCACGGTCGCGACCCAATACGACTGGCTGACCGCCTCGATCAAGGTCGTGCGCGACCGCATCGTCGACCGCTGGATGCAGGCGACGAAGGAGGCCTATGACCAGAAGGAAAAGCGAGTCTATTATCTGTCGCTGGAGTTCCTCATCGGCCGGCTGATGCGCGATGCCTTCTCCAATCTCGGTCTGATGGACAATATGCGCGAGGCGTTGTCGTCGCTGGGCGTCGATCTCGATCTCATCGCCGCGCTCGAGCCTGATGCGGCACTCGGCAATGGCGGCCTCGGCCGGCTTGCCGCCTGCTTCATGGAAAGCATGGCGACCGTCGACATCCCCGCGCATGGCTACGGCATTCGTTACGCCAACGGCATGTTCCGCCAGGAGATTCACGACGGCTGGCAGGTCGAATTGCCCGAAACCTGGCTCGATCACGGCAACCCGTGGGAGTTCGAACGCCGCGAACGCTCGTTCGAGGTCGGGTTCGGTGGTTCGGTGGAATCGATCACCTCGAAGGATGGCCGACTCGATCGCCATGTCTGGAAGCCGACCGAGCATGTGCTGGCCGTCGCCTATGATACGCCCGTGGTCGGCTGGCGGGCCAATCGCGTCAACACCCTGCGGCTCTGGTCGGGCATGCCGGTCGATCCGATCCTGCTCGACAAATTCAATGCCGGCGACCATATCGGCGCGCTTGCCGAAAGCAACAAGGCCGATGCCTTGTCGCGCGTTCTCTATCCCGCCGATTCCCACAAGGCCGGGCAGGAACTGCGGCTCAGACAGGAGTACTTTTTCTCCACCGCCTCGCTGCAGGACATCGTCCAGCGGCATCTCAGCCAGTATGGCGACCTGAAATCGCTGCCCGACAAGGCTGCGATCCACCTCAACGACACCCACCCGGCCATCGCTGTGCCTGAACTGATGCGCCTGTTGATGGATGTCCACGGCATGGATTTCGATCAGGCCTGGGATACCACCAAGCGCACCTTCGGCTACACCAACCACACGCTGCTGCCCGAGGCGCTGGAAAGCTGGCCGGTGCCGCTGTTCGAGCGGCTTTTGCCGCGCCACATGCAGATCGTCTACGCCATCAATGCCGAAGTGCTGCTTGAGGCGCGCGCGTCCAACCAGTTCTCGGACGAGCAGATCAGCCGCATCTCGCTGATCCAGGAAAATGGCGACCGCCGGGTGCGCATGGGCAATCTGGCCTTTGTCGGCTCGCATTCGATCAATGGCGTTTCGGCTCTGCACACCGACCTGATGAAGGAGACGGTGTTTGCCGACCTGCACAAGCTCTACCCCGATCGCATCAACAACAAGACCAACGGCATCACGCCACGGCGCTGGCTGATCCAGTGCAACCCCGGCCTGACGTCGCTCGCCCGCGAGGCGATCGGCGATCGCTTTCTCGACGACATCGACGCTATCAAGGATCTCGATGGCTTCGCCGGCGACGCCGCGTTTCGCGACAAGTTCGCCGCCGTCAAGCGCGCCAACAAGGCGCGGCTGGCCAACCTCGTCGCCGACCGTCTCGGCATCAAGGTCGACCCCTCGGCGCTGTTCGACATCCAGATCAAGCGCATCCACGAATACAAGCGCCAGCTCCTGAACATCCTCGAGGCGATCGCGCTTTACGATCAGATCCGCTCGCATCCCGAGCGTGACTGGATGCCGCGCGTGAAATTCTTCGGCGGCAAGGCGGCGCCCAGCTATCACAATGCCAAGCTGATCATCAAACTCGCCAACGACGTCGCCAAGGTCATCAACCGCGACCCGGCGGTGCGCGGCTTGCTGAAGGTGGTGTTCGTGCCGAACTACAATGTCAGCCTGGCCGAGATCATGATGCCGGCTGCCGACTTGTCGGAGCAGATCTCGACCGCCGGCATGGAAGCGTCCGGCACTGGCAACATGAAGTTCGCCCTGAACGGCGCGTTGACCATCGGCACGCTCGACGGCGCCAATGTCGAGATCAAGGAGTGCGTCGGCGACGACAATATCTTCATCTTCGGCCTGACCACCGCCGAGGTCGCAGAGCGGCGAAACAACGGCTACAACCCGCGCGCTGTCATCGAAGGATCATCCGAGCTGGCGCAAGCAGTTGCGGCTGTTTCGTCAGGTGTCTTTTCGCCGGACGATCCAGAGCGTTACCGCGACCTTATCGACGGTCTCTACAGCAGCGACTGGTTCATGGTTGCTGCCGATTTCGATGCCTATGCCGCCGCCCAGCGTGAGGTCGATGCAGTCTGGCGCAACAGTCCCGACTGGTACGCCCGGGCAATCCGCAACGTTGCGCGTGTCGGCTGGTTCTCCTCCGATCGCACCATCCGTCAATATGCGAAAGAAATCTGGAACGTGCCTGTCTGATGTGATTGCATGAGGCTGCGAACGAGGTGGTCCTGGGGTGTGAATTCGACCGTCGAATTCACACCCCAAACAAACGCTTGGTGCCTGGGGAGGGACACTGCCTGATGAAGAAGCCGCGCGCGACCGCAGCGACAAGCGGGCCGGACGGACTGGCGCCAGCCAGCGATGTTGCGGCGATTGTTGCCGGCACGCATGGTGACCCTTTCGCGGTTCTTGGCGTCCATGAGGTCGGCAAGAACCTGTTTGCCCGCTGCTTTGTGCCACATGCCGAATTCGTCACCGCCTACACGCTGACCGGCATCATCGCGGGGGAACTTTCCAGGCGCGACGATGGCGGCTTTTTCGAAGGCAAGCTCTCGATCAAGAAGCGCCAGCCCCTGCGCTATCACGCGCGCAATGCCGGCGGCGACTGGTGGCTGACAGATCCCTATTCGTTCGGTCCGGTGCTTGGCCCGATGGACGACTACTACATCGCCCAAGGCTCCCACCTAAGGCTGTTCGACAAGCTCGGCGCCCATGTCATTGACCACGAAGGCGCTTCCGGCGTGCATTTCGCCGTCTGGGCGCCCAATGCCCGACGCGTCTCGGTGGTCGGCGACTTTAACGAATGGGACGGTCGTCGGCACACGATGCGCGATCGCCGCGACACCGGAATCTGGGAGCTGTTCGTACCCGACATCGGTGCCGGACGACCCTACAAGTACGAGATCATCGGCCCTGACGGCGTCAGGCTGCCGCTGAAGGCGGACCCGTTCGCCTTCAAATCCGAACTGCGGCCGGCCACCGCTTCGGTCGTGGCCATGCCACCAGCGCATGAGTGGGGAGATGAGGCGCATCGCAATTTCTGGCGCAATGCCGACCACCGGCGCGAAGCGATCTCGATCTATGAGGTCCATGCCGGTTCCTGGCAGCTTCGCGACGACGGTACATTCCTGTCATGGGACGAGTTGGCCGACCGGCTGATCCCCTATGTCGTCGAGACCGGCTTCACCCATATCGAATTCATGCCGATCTCCGAACACCCCTATGACCCATCCTGGGGCTACCAGACGACCGGCCTCTACGCACCGTCGGCCCGCTTCGGCGACCCGGACGGCTTTGCCCGTTTCGTCGATGGCGCCCACCGCGCCGGCGTCGGTGTCATCCTCGACTGGGTACCAGCGCATTTCCCGGTCGATGCGCATGGCTTGGCCAATTTCGATGGCACCGCGCTTTATGAGCATGCCGATCCGCGCAAGGGTTTTCATCCCGACTGGAACACCGCGATCTATAATTTCGGCCGCCGCGAAGTGGTGTCCTTCCTCGTCAACAACGCTTTGTTCTGGGCCGAAAAATACCATGTCGACGGTTTGCGCGTCGATGCGGTCGCCTCGATGCTCTACCTCGACTATTCGCGCAAGGCCGGCGAATGGATCCCCAACGAGAAGGGCGGCCGCGAGAACCTCGAGGCGGTCAGCTTCCTGCAGAAGATGAACAAGGAGGTCTATGGCCACCATCCCGGCGTCATGACCATCGCCGAGGAATCGACCTCATGGCCGAAGGTCTCGGCGCCGGTGCACGAGGGCGGCCTAGGCTTCGGCTTCAAATGGAACATGGGCTTCATGCATGACACGCTGGAGTACTTCTCCAAGGAGCCGATCTTCCGCAAGCACCACCACAATGACCTCACCTTCGGCCTGACCTACGCCTTCTCGGAGAACTTCATGCTGCCGCTCTCGCATGACGAGGTCGTGCATGGCAAAGGCACGCTGCTTGGCAAGATGGCCGGCGACGACTGGCAGAAATTCGCGACTTTGCGCGCCTACTATGCCTTCATGTGGGGTTATCCCGGCAAGAAGCTGCTGTTCATGGGGCAGGAGTTCGCGCAGCGCCGCGAATGGAGCGAAGCGCGCGCGCTCGACTGGAACCTGCTCGAATTCCGGCCGCATCGCGGCGTCTGGCAGACGGTGCGCGATCTCAACTATCTTTACCGTTCGCGCCCGGCGCTGCACGGGCGCGACTGCGAACCGGAAGGGTTTTCCTGGCTGATCGTCGACGACAGCCAGAATTCGGTTTTCGCCTGGCTGCGCAGCGCACCGGGGGGCAGCCCGGTGGCCGTCATTTCCAATTTTACGCCGGTGCCGCGCGACAACTATCGCGTGCCGTTGCCGACGGCCGGCAAATGGCGCGAAATCATCAACACCGACGCTTCGGAATATGGCGGTTCCGGCAAGGGCAATGGCGGCACGGTCGAGGCCCGGGCGGAGGGCGGAAGCATCTCTGCGACGATGCTTTTGCCGCCGCTGTCGACGATCATGCTTGAACCCGTGGCCGACTGAGCCATGTCGAGGTCGAGTAAGTCGAGACTGAGTAACTTGGGAGGGTAGAAATGGCAGACTTGAAACGGACCCAGCCGCTGGCGCGCGATGCCATGGCCTATGTATTGGCCGGCGGCCGTGGCAGCCGCCTCAAGGAACTGACTGACCGGCGCGCCAAGCCGGCCGTCTATTTCGGCGGCAAGACGCGCATCATCGACTTCGCGCTTTCCAACGCGCTCAACTCCGGCATTCGCCGCCTTGGCGTCGCCACCCAGTACAAGGCACATTCGCTGATTCGCCATCTGCAACGTGGCTGGAACTTCCTGCGGCCCGAGCGAAACGAGAGTTTCGACATCCTGCCGGCCAGCCAGCGCGTCTCGGAAACGCAGTGGTATGAAGGCACGGCCGACGCAGTCTATCAGAACATCGACATCATCGAGGCCTACGGCCCCGAATACATGGTGGTTCTGGCCGGCGACCACATCTACAAGATGGACTACGAACTGATGCTTCGCCAGCATGTCGACGCCAATGCCGATGTCACCGTCGGTTGCCTCGAAGTGCCGCGCATGGAAGCCACCGGCTTCGGCGTCATGCATGTCGACGGCAAGGACAACATCATTGCTTTCGTCGAAAAGCCCGCCGACCCGCCCGGCATTCCCGACAAGCCGGAATTCGCTCTGGCCTCGATGGGAATCTATGTCTTCAAGACCAAGTTCCTGATGGAGCAGTTGCGCCGCGACGCGGCCGAGCCGGGCTCGAGCCGCGACTTCGGCAAGGACATCATCCCCTATATCGTCCAGCACGGTAAGGCGATTGCCCACCGCTTCGCCAAGTCCTGCGTCCGCTCGACCGCCGAGAACGAGGCCTACTGGCGCGATGTCGGAACGGTCGATGCCTATTGGGAAGCCAATATCGACCTGACTGATATCACGCCGGAGCTCGATCTCTACGACCGAGACTGGCCGATCTGGACTTATGCCGAATTGAAGCCGCCGGCAAAGTTCGTGCATGACGAGGATGGCCGCCGGGGTTCGGCCGTGTCCTCGCTGGTATCGGGCGATTGCATCGTCTCGGGGGCCTCGCTGAAACGAAGCCTGATCTTCACCGGTGCGCGCATCAATTCCTATTCGACGCTGGAAGAAGTCGTCATGCTGCCCGACGTTCATGTCGGCCGGAACGCAAAGTTGAAGCGCGTGGTCATCGACCACGGTGTTAGGATACCGGAAGGGCTGGTAGTCGGCGAGGATCCCGTTCTCGATGCCAAGCGCTTTAGGGTCTCGGAAAAGGGCATTTGCCTGGTCACTCAGGACATGATCGACAAGTTAGGGCTCTAGTGCATGCAGGTTCTGTCGGTCACGCCTGAGATTTTCCCGCTGATCAAGACCGGTGGACTTGCCGACGTGACCGGCGCGCTGCCCATCGCGCTGGCGACCAAGGGCGTGACCATGCGCACGCTCATTCCCGGTTTCCCCACCGTCATGGCCGCCTTCAAGAAGAGGAAGTCGGTTCTGCAATATCCCTTGCTGCAGGGTGGCAAGGCCTCCGTCCATTCCGTCCAACTCGCCGGGCTCGAGCTGTTCGTGCTAGACGCGCCGCATCTGTTCGATCGTCCCGGCGGTCCCTATGGCAATGCGACCGGCGTCGACTGGCCCGACAATTGGCGGCGCTTCGCGGCGCTGAGCCAAGTCGGCAGCGACATCGCCAGTGGCGCCATCTCGGGCTACCAGCCCGACATCGTCCATGCCCATGACTGGCAGTCTGCGATGACCCTGGCTTACATGCGCTACGGCAGGGCAGTCGGCGTGCCCTCGATGCTAACCGTCCACAATCTCGCCTTCCAGGGCCAGTTCGGCGCAGGCATCTTCGGCGAGCTCGGCTTGCCGGCGGCGGCGATGGCGCTCGACGGCGTCGAATATTACGGTGGCGTCGGCTTCCTCAAAGCCGGCCTGCAGGCGGCCTGGGCAATCACCACGGTCAGTCCAACCTATGCGCAGGAGATTCGCTCGGCGGAATTCGGCATGGGTCTCGACGGCCTCATCAACATGCGCTCCAGCGATCTCCATGGCATCGTCAACGGCATCGACACCGGGATATGGGATCCCGAAACCGACAAGCATCTGGTGTCCACCTATACGGCCAGTACGCTGAAGGCGCGCGCCCCCAACAGGGCGGCCGTCGAAGATCGCTTCAGCCTTGAGCGCGACGACAGTCCGATCGTCTGCGTCGTCAGCCGCCTGACCTGGCAAAAGGGCATGGACATTTTCGCGACAGCCGTCGATGGCGTCGTTGCGACTGGCGCGCGCCTGGCGATCCTGGGCTCGGGCGATGCTGGTCTTGAAGGCGCACTGCTTGCCGCGGCCGCCAGGCATCGCGGCCGTATCGGGGTCGTGGTCGGCTATGACGAGGGACTGTCGCACATCATGCAAGGCGGCTGCGACGCCATAGTCATTCCCTCGCGCTTCGAACCCTGCGGGCTGACACAGCTTTACGGACTGCGCTATGGCTGCGTTCCGGTGGTCGCCCGCACCGGCGGCCTGGCCGATACGGTCATCGACGCCAACGAGGCCGCCATTTCAGCTGGTGTCGCCACCGGCTTCCAGTTCGCGCCCAACAATGGCGGTGCCTTGCTGCACGCCATCCGCCGCCTCGTCGACGCCCATGCCAGTCCGGTGGTCTGGGAATCGTTGCAGCGCCAAGGCATGAAAGCCGATGTGTCGTGGGACAAGAGCGCGGAAAAATATTTTGAACTCTATCGCTCGCTGCTTTCGAAAAGGGTTTCCTGAAGCATGATACGGACCGTCCCCACCAAACCCTATTCCGATCAGAAGCCCGGCACGTCGGGCCTGCGCAAGAAGGTGCCGGTGTTCCAGCAGGAGCACTATGCCGAGAACTTCATCCAGTCGATCTTCGACGCGCTCGATGGTTTCAAGGGCAAGACCCTGGTGATCGGCGGCGATGGCCGCTTCTACAACCGCGAGGTCATCCAGAAGGCCATCGCCATGGCGGCCGCCAACGGCTTCGGCAAGGTGATGGTCGGGCAGGGCGGCATCCTGTCGACGCCGGCCGCTTCGCATGTCATCCGCAAATACAAGACCTTCGGCGGCATCATCCTGTCGGCCAGCCACAATCCGGGCGGCCCGCACGAGGATTTCGGCATCAAGTACAATGCCGGCAATGGCGGCCCGGCGCCGGAAAAGCTGACCGACGCGATCTTCGCCAAGACCAAGGCAATCGCGAGCTTCAAGATCGCCGATATCGATCCGATCGACATCGACACAACAGGCACGGTCAAGGTCGCCGGCATGACGGTCGAGATCATCGATCCGGTCGCCGACTATGCCGAGCTGATGGAAAGCCTGTTCGATTTCGACGCATTGCGCAAACTGTTCAAGTCCGGCTTCCGCATGCGCTTCGACGCCATGCATGCCGTGACCGGTCCCTATGCCAAGGAAATCCTGGAAAACCGGCTGGGTGCGCCCAACGGCACCTGCCGCAACTTCAAGCCGTTGCCGGATTTCGGCGGCCATCACCCGGACCCGAACCTCGTCCATGCCAAACACCTCTATGACGAGATGATGGGGCCGGACGCACCGGATTTCGGCGCCGCCTCGGACGGCGACGGCGACCGCAATCTGATCATCGGCAAGGGCATTTTCGTCACCCCGTCGGATTCCGTCGCCATGCTCGCCGCCAACGCCCGCCTGGCGCCTGGCTACAAGGCTGGTTTGAAAGGCATTGCCCGCTCGATGCCGACCAGTGGTGCTGCCGACCGCGTTGCTGAAAAACTCGGCATCGGCATCTACGAGACGCCGACCGGCTGGAAGTTCTTCGGCAATCTGCTCGACGCAGACATGGCGACGATTTGCGGCGAGGAAAGTGCTGGCACCGGCTCCAACCATGTTCGCGAAAAGGATGGCCTGTGGGCGGTGCTGCTGTGGCTCAACATCCTTGCCGCGCGCGGCGAAAGCTGCAAGCAGATCGTCACCGAGCACTGGGCAACCTACGGCCGCAATTACTATTCGCGGCATGACTATGAAGAGGTCGAGAGCGACCGTGCCAACGCGCTGGTCGACGAACTCCGCGCCAGGCTCGGCGCGTTGCCGGGCACCAGCGTGCGAGGCATGACAGTCGCCAGTGCCGACGATTTTGCCTATCACGATCCGGTCGATGGTTCGACCAGCGAGCATCAGGGGATCAGGGTTATGTTCGAAGGCGGTTCACGCGTCGTCTTCCGCCTCTCCGGCACCGGCACGTCGGGCGCGACGTTGCGCGTCTATATCGAGCGTTACGAGCCTGACAAGTCGAGGCACGATCTCGACACGCAGGCAGCCCTTGCCGATCTGATTGCCGCGGCCGATGATATTGCCGGGATCAAGAGTCACACCGGTCGCAACAAGCCGAGCGTGATCACTTGAGGGTGGCGGTGGCTTCACCCTCCCCCTTGTGGGGAGGGTCGATCCGCGTTGCGGAGCGAGATGGGGGTGCTCATAAAGCGCTTTTCCCGCCCCGCCCCCCACCCCCATCACTCCCTTCGCCCCCCCCCCCCAATGGGGGAGGGTGGAGGACGCGCTGGTGAGCCAGCTCGGCGCTACCGTCACCCGCGACGGCATCCGCTTTGCCGCCTGGTCGCAGGCCGCCAGACGGCTCTGGGTCTCGATCTTCAACGAGCAGGGCAACCGGGAACTCGAACGGCTCGAGCTGCGGCCGGAAGGCGAGGGCGTCCATGCGCTGTTTGTTGCGGGTCTTGGCCCCGGCACCCGCTACGGTTTTCGCGCCGATGGCGACTACGCGCCGGAGCGCGGGCTGTGGTTCGACCCCGCCAAGCTCCTGACCGACCCTTACGCCGTCGAGATCGACAGGTCTTACGCCTATGACTGGCGGCTGGCCCAGCGTCGCGGCGAGGGCGCCGATACCGCGCCGCTGATGCCGAAGGCGATTGCGGTTGCCTTGCCGAAGCCGGTGCAGGCTGCGCCGCCGCTCTTTCAGCCCGGTGATCTGATCTACGAAGTGCCGGTGCGCGCCTTCACAATGCTGCACCCAGACGTTCCGGAAAAATTGCGCGGTACGGTCGCGGCGTTGGCTCACCCCGCGATAATCGAGCACCTAAAAAAACTCGGCGTTGGCGCGGTCGAACTGATGCCGGTGACGGCATCGATCGATGAGCGGCATTTGCCGTCGCTTGGGCTGCGCAACGCCTGGGGCTACAATCCCGTCACGTTCATGGCGCTCGATCCACGCCTGGCGCCGGGCGGCATCATGGAATTGCGAAACACCGTCGCCGTGCTGCGCCGGGCCGGCATCGGCGTCATCCTCGATCTCGTCTTCAATCATACCGGCGAGAGCGACAGGCTCGGGCCCACGCTGTCGCTGCGCGGCTTCGACAACCAGGGCTATTACCGGCACACATCTGACGGCAGGCTGACCAACGACACCGGCACCGGCAACACCGTCGCTTGCGATCATCCGGTCGTCAGGGAAATGGTCCTCGACACGCTTCGCCATTTTGCCCGGGTTGCCGGCGTCGATGGTTTCCGCTTCGACCTGGCGCCCATTCTGGGCCGTATCGAAGGAACATTCGATGCCGAGGCGCCGCTGCTGAAGGCGATGCGCGAAGATGCGCTGCTGGCCGATCGCGTATTGATCGCCGAGCCCTGGGACATCGGCCCGGATGGCTATCAGCTCGGCAATTTTCCGCCTTCCTTCCTTGAATGGAACGATAAGTACCGCGACGATGTCAGGCGCTTCTGGCGCGGCGACGCCGGCATGGTCGGCGCGCTGGCGACCCGACTGGCCGGTTCGTCCGATGTGTTTGCCGCGAAGGGACAAAACGCCAGCCGCACGGTCAATTTCATCGCCGCCCATGACGGCATGACGCTCGCCGACATCGTGCGCTACGAGCGCAAGCACAACGAGGCCAATGGCGAGCAGAATCGCGACGGCCACAACGAGAACTTGTCCTGGAACAACGGCGTCGAAGGGGATGCGGACGACCCGGCTGTGGCAGCGGCTCGCCTGAACGACCAGCGCGCGCTGCTCGCCACACTGTTTGCCTCACGCGGCACCATCATGCTGACGGCTGGCGACGAATTCGGCCGTACCCAGCAGGGCAACAACAACGCCTATGCGCAGGACAATGAGATCACCTGGCTCGACTGGGCCGGCCGCGACCAGGCTCTTGAGCGCTACACGGCGCTGCTCTCGACGTTGCGCCGCGCGACATCAGTGCTTTCCGATACAGGCTTCCTCACTGGCCGGTCGCCGGCAGACTCGGAGATGCCGGACGTCGCCTGGCTGACCGAGACAGGCGTGCCGCTCGATGAACAGAGCTGGCAGGATCTGCAGCGGCACCGTCTTGTCATGATCCTGGGTGGCGCCAGCGATGGCGAGGGTCGCCTTGCCGTCATCGTCAACGGCGATCGCCGGGCCTGCATGGTCACGCTGCCTGAGCGTGAAGGGTTTTTCTGGGCCGCTGCCGTCGATGCAGCTGATATCTCGCGGCCAGTATCGGGGCGGACGGTGATCTTCATGATCGAACAAGCGCAGGCCGGCACAAGGGAGAAGCGCAATGGCGTCAGCTGACAAGGCCGGATGGTGGCGCGGCTGCGTCATCTACCAGATCTACCCGCGCTCGTTCCAGGACACGACCGGCGACGGCAGCGGCGATCTCGCAGGCATTACGTCGAGGCTCGCTCATGTCGCCTCGCTTGGTGTCGACGCTGTCTGGCTGTCGCCCTTCTTTAAGTCGCCGATGGCCGATATGGGCTACGACGTGTCGAACTACTGCGATGTCGATCCGATGTTCGGCACGCTTGAGGATTTCGATGCGCTTGTCGCCGAGGCGCATCGTCTCGGCCTGAAGATCATCATCGATCAGGTGCTGTCGCATTCATCCGATAAGCACGACTGGTTCGTCGAAAGCCGCGGCAGCCGCGATAATCCCAAGGCCGACTGGTATGTCTGGGCCGACGCCAAGCCTGATGGCGGCGCGCCGAACAACTGGCTCTCCGTTTTCGGTGGCCCGGCCTGGGAATGGGATTCGACCCGCCGGCAATATTACATGCACAATTTCCTCGCCTCGCAGCCGGACCTGAATTTCCACAATCTGGAGGTTCAGGACGCGCTTCTGGAAACGGTGCGGTTCTGGCTGGAGAGCGGCGTAGACGGCTTCCGGTTGGATACGGTCAACTACTATGTCCATGACCGCTGGCTGCGCAGCAATCCGCCCCTGGCGTCGAGCGTCGCCGGCACCAACAGCGAGACCAACACCTACCTCTACCAGGAGCACCTGTTCGACAAGACGCAGCCGGAGAACTTGGCATTTCTCCAGCGCTTCAGGGCGCTGCTCGACGAATATGACGACCGTACCGCAGTCGGCGAAATCGGCGATGAAGGCCGCTCCCTGCAGACGCTCGCCGCCTACACCTCAGGCGGCGACAAGCTGCATATGTGCTACACTTTCGACCTGCTGGGGCCGCAGTTCTCGGCGGCGCATGTACGCGGCTGCGTCGAAGCCTTCGAGGCAAGCGTTTCCGATGGCTGGGTCTGCTGGGCGTTCTCAAACCATGACGTAGTGCGCCATGTCAGCCGCTGGACGAGGCCGGGAAGTGATCCCGACGCGGTCGCAAGATTCTCGATCATGCTGCTGTCCTGCCTGCGCGGATCGATCTGCCTCTACCAGGGCGAGGAACTTGGCCTGGAGGAGGCGGAGCTTGCTTATGGGGATCTGCGCGATCCCGTCGGCATCCGCTTCTGGCCGGGCGTCAAGGGCAGGGATGGATGTCGTACGCCGATGGTCTGGGAGGCTGGCGCCGACAATGCGGGCTTCTCGACGGCCAAGCCGTGGCTGCCCATACCGGCCAGCCATCGCGCCCGAGCGGTCGACGTGCAGAATGCAGACGCCACATCGGTGCTCACGTCCTATCGGGCCGCCCTGGCGTTGCGCAGGGAGCATGAGGCGCTGGTAACAGGCTCGATCCTCTTTATTGACGCTGAGGGTGACGTGCTCGCCTTCATCCGCGAAGGCGGCGGCGAGAGACTGCTCTGTGTCTTCAATTTCACAGGGGAGCCGGCGAATTGGCCCTTGCCTCCTGATATCGGAGCGGTCGCAAAGCTTGCCGGCGATGCAGCTGCCGTCGAGGAGACCGGGCTCTCGTTGCCTGCGCTCGGATATTTTCTTGGCCGCCTCGATTGACGTCCGTCCTTACTGGACGAGTACCGAGCGTCCGCAGGTCGCGCCGGTAACCCGTACATCGGCCTCGCCGACGCCGACACCCAGCGCTGAGAGCACATTGTAGAGCAAGTCGTCGACGGGCGCTGTTACACCGTTCAGCGCCGTCACCACCGCCGGCTTGACCGCTCCGGTCAGGGCTGTCAGGTCGATCCCCAGGCCAAGCGCATTGACCGAAAGTGACAGGTTGCTGACCAGAGACGTGGTGAGCGATTGTGTAATGTTGCGCGTCGAAACGGTCTTGATCGTCTTGTTGGCGATGTCGGCCGCATCGAAGGTCAGTGTTGTCGGGTTGTTGTTGGTGATCGCGGTGGCGGCGGAGCCCATCATCTGTATCAGCGGAATGTTGGTCAGCAGCAGCTTGAGGTTCGCATCCGCGATTTCCGCGTCGGTGAATGTCTGCGGTTGGCTGAAGTCGCCAAAGCCTGAAGTGTTGCTGTTGGCCAGGTGCAGCGCGGCAATGCCTGGGTGCGCCGCGATGGAAACCTTGATGCTGGAAGGCCCTGTCGGACAAGTGATGTCGGTCAGTTTGGCTTCGGCATAGGCGACTTCCACATTGAGCGGCAGGTTCACGGCCAGCAGACTGACGCCGCCGCCGAGACCAGGTGTGCCGACCCCGACGCTGGCCACCAGCTTGATACGTGTCTGTGCCGTGCGCACCGTGGTACCGATTCCACCGACCGCGAGCCATGGCGAAAATTGTGCCGGCTCGCCGATCGCAATGGTAAGCTTGGTGGAAACAAGCCCCGGTACGGTGGCTCCGAGATTGACCTGAGCCTGGTTGGTGCCGTTAGCCAGCACTGCGGCGGCAGTCAGCATTCCCATGGCGCTTGCATCGACCCCTAGGCCTGTCGGGGTTTGCCCCAACCCCACGCTGCCCACGGAGCCGAGGTCGACAAGGCTGCTGAGCGGGATCTTGACCGTGCTGGTCGACTTGGACGCGATCGTCTGCAGGGCGACCTTGGCCGTATTGCCAACTCCAGGCACATTGGCCATGGCGGTAGCGATCTGGCCGACGGTCGCCTTGGAGGCCAGCACATCCGAATAGGTACCGCCGGTCACGTTCGCTTGCGTGGCAAGGGCACTGATGAAGGAGAGGACGCTGACATCGGCCGAGATCAACCCGTTGTAGTCCATGACGCTGAGCGAAATGTTGCCGCCGAGAAGTCCGCTCAGAAGCGCGTTGAGGATGCCGCCATTGACGCTGGCCAGCCTCGACCCTACCGAGAACGTTGCCAGCGGTGTCATGCTGGCCGTCGCCTCAGTGCCGATGACCGGAGTGGGGATCAGTGAACTCGCGAAATAGCGGGCCGGGATCTTCTTCAGGGTTACGCGGACGGCATTGTAGGGTGTCAAGTTGGCCTGGAAGCGCTGGCTTACGTTAGCACCGGATGCCGCGTATCGTCCCGGTGTGACCGAAACGACGGTTTTGCCGACGGCCGGTGCGATCGTCTGTCCAGAGCCTTGAACGACAACCCCCGGCATGCCGTTGTCGGTCAGCGTGGTCACGACTGCGGTGTCGATCTTTGTGATGTTCGAGGCGGCGGTGATCGCGGCCAAGTCCACCATTGCCTGTGCTTCGCGACGCTCGGTGTAGATCGAGGCTTCGTCGATGGCGACGGCAGCCAGCGCAAGCCCGACCGGCGCCATGAGCGCGGTCATCACGGCAAAATTCGCCTTTCTGTCACTCAGCATCAACCGCGCCAGCCGGCCGATCTCCTTGCGCGCATGCGGCAACACTTAGATACCTCCGACCCGTATGGTTGACTGGCGCGTGATCGTGGTCCCTGGCATCGCGATGCCAGGGAAGAGATTCCATATCGGCAGGTTGCGTGCATCGTATTGGATGGAAACCACGAACTGGCTGCCATCGGCTGTGCTGTCATTGGCCTGATAGGTTAGCTTGTTCGCATCCACGAACGGATATCCACCGGCATTGTTGGTGACGAAACTGGCCACGAGCGTCTGCCGTTCGGTCTGGTTCATCCCAGCAATGGCTGTCCGTGCGGCGTCCGCCGCGATTTGCTGGATCGAGTTGGCCGCACCGAAATACATGCCGTACGCAACCATTCCAAGCAGGATGAGGATGAAGATCGGTGAGAGCAGGGCGAACTCAACCGCCGAAGTTCCCGAAGTACTTATCCGGAATCGGCGGCTTCTGGCCATAAGAATGAGACGGCGAACCATGTCGCTGAACATGCCAAAGTTCGCATGCAAAAAGCGGAAACCCCAGGTGCAACCTGGCGGTGTGAGCGATTGAAGGCATGTTCTAATTTAGCGATGGCCTCTTTCTTCTCATTGTTGACTTAGGGTCAATCAGTACTCAGTTGAAAAGAGCTTACCTCCTGTCTAGTCTCCTGCCACCAGCCATCGGAGGGAACCGGTGGCGCGCTCGAAGGAGTCAGATATCGGCTCCGGGGCGTCAACACGTAAAGGCGCGCCGACGGGCAGCGCCGACAGGGAGAACTTCATGCTGAAAAACATGCTGAGGGCGACTGTGTTCGCCACGACCATGGCGGTGGCAGCCGGCACGTTCTACACGCCCGCTTTCGCCGAGACCGTCTACAACCGCGGATCCGCCGCCGAAGCGGAGACGCTCGATCCGCACAAGACGTCGACGGTCTACGAAGCCGATATCATACGCGACCTGTTCCAGGGCCTCGTCATGCATGACCAGAAGACGAACCTCATTCCGGGCGCCGCCGAAAGCTGGACGGTGTCCGACGACGGCACAGTCTACACCTTCAAGCTGCGCAAGAACGGCCTCTGGTCGGACGGCAGCCCGGTGACGGCCGACGACTTCGTTTATTCGTTCCGTCGGCTGGAAGATCCAGCCACCGCTGCCGAATACGCTTCCATGCTCTATCCCGTGAAGAACGCCGAGGAAGTCAACACCAAGAAGGGCAAGCCGGAGGACATGGGCGTCAAGGCGCTTGACGCGAATACCCTCGAAGTCACGCTGAAGGCGCCGACGCCTTACTTCCTGGAGATGCTGACCCACCAGGCGACCTATCCGGTCAACAAGGCGTCTATCGAAAAGCTTGGCGCCGACTGGATCAAGGCAGGCAAGCTGGTCTCCAACGGGGCTTATACAGCGGCGGAGTGGATTCCCAACGACCATCTGAAGCTGGTCAAGAATCCGAAATTCTGGGACGCCGCCACCGTCAAGGTCGACGTGGTCAACTACATCCCGACCGAGGATCGCTCGTCGGCGATGAAGCGCTTCGAGGCCGGTGAACTCGATAGTTACGGTGACCTGCCGACCGAACAGCTCGCCGACCTCAAGACCAAATTCGGCGACCAGGTCCGTGTCGGTCCATATCTCGGCACCTACTATTATGCGATCAAGACCGACAAGGCGCCGTGGGATAATGTCGAACTGCGCAACGCCATCTCGATGGCGATCGATCGCGACTTTCTCGCCGAAAAAGTCTGGCAGAACTCGATGCTGCCCGGCTATTCGATGGTACCTCCGGGCATCGAAGGCTACACGCCGGCACTGGCCAAATACGCCGACATGCCGCAGATCGACCGCGAAGACGCTGCCAAGAAGATCCTCGAGAAACTCGGCTATACACCCGAGCATCCGTTGAAAATGGAGATCCGCTACAACACCTCGGAAAACCACAAGAACACCGCTGTCGCCATCCAGGAACAATTGAAGCCGCTTGGCGTCGAGATCACGCTGCTCAACACCGACACCAAGACCCACTACTCGTTCCTCGAGCAGAAGGGCGACTACGATGTGGCGCGTGCCGCCTGGATCGCAGATTACAAGGACCCGGAAACCTTCCTCGGCATCTCGCGCAAGGCCAGCGGCAACAATTATTCGAACTACAACAACCCGAAATACGAAGCGGCGATGGACAAGGCCGCCGCCGCCGGTGGCAAACCCGAACTGCGCATGAAGGAACTCGCCGAGGCCGAGCGCATCCTCATCGATGATGTCGGCGAGATCCCGCTTCTCTACTACAGCTACCACGACATCGTTTCTTCGAAGCTGCATGGTTTCGACGACAATGTGATGGACATCCATCCGTCCCGCTTCATCAGCAAGGACTGATCCCTTAGCTGGGCCGCCGCGCCACTCATGCGCGGCGGTGCTGGTTTGCCATCGCATCGGCCCGGGAACCGGATCGATTTTCGACAATGTCGGTGCGAAGATTTGAACGCTAGAGCATAATCGT
Source organism: Mesorhizobium sp. M0276 (assembly GCF_040321755.1). Lineage (NCBI taxonomy): Bacteria > Pseudomonadati > Pseudomonadota > Alphaproteobacteria > Hyphomicrobiales > Phyllobacteriaceae > Mesorhizobium > Mesorhizobium sp. M0276. The sequence continues at coordinate 29,163 of NZ_JAMYSC010000012.1, forward strand.
CCAGTTGGACGCACACTGCTCTGGATCAAGCGGGGCACCGATGCTGCGATATGTATTAAGGCGGCTTCTGACCGCCATTCCGACGCTGTTCGTCATCGTGACAATGGCGTTTTTCCTGATGCGCGTCGCGCCAGGCGGCCCGTTCAACCAGGAGCGGGGGCTGAGCCCTGAGATCAGAGCCAATCTCGAAGCTCAGTTCGGTCTCAACGACCCGCTCTGGCTGCAATTTGTCCACTATCTCGGCAATCTTTTGCGCGGCAATTTCGGGCCGAGCTACAACATGCCGGATTTCACCGTCACCGAACTCTTCGCCAAGGGACTGCCTATTTCGGTCCAGCTCGGCGCGTCGGCACTCGTCCTGGCGCTTCTGCTCGGTTCCGTGCTCGGCACCATTGCCGCGCTCAACCAGAACAAGCTTGGCGACTACATGGTGATCGCGCTGGCGACCGCCGGCAGCACGATTCCCACCTTCGTCATCGCGCCGGTGATCCAGCTTCTGTTCGGGCTGACCTGGAAACTGCTGCCGATCGGTGGATGGGGCGATGGCGCTTTCATCAACAAGGTCGGCCCGGTGCTGACGCTCGCTCTGCCGCAGATCGCCATCGTCGCCCGACTGATGCGTGGCTCGATGATCGAATCGCTGCGATCCCATCATATCCGCACGGCACGCGCGCTCGGCCTCTCCGATTGGTCGGTGGTGGTCAAGCACGCGCTGCGTGGCGCCATCCTGCCGATCGTCTCCTTCACCGGCCCGGCGGCCGCGGCTCTGCTGACCGGTTCGGTCATCGTCGAGACGATCTTCTCCATTCCCGGTGTCGGCCGCTATTTCGTCGATGCCGCGCTCAACCGCGATTACACGCTGGTGATGGGAACGGTGGTGGTGATCGCCATCTTCACCATCGTTTTCAACCTGATCGTCGACGTCATGTACGCGGTCGTCGACCCGAGGGTGCGCTATGACTGACATCGCAGCCACGGCTCCCGCCGTCATCGGCCGCTCGCTCTGGGGGGACGCCTGGGCGCGCCTCAAGGGCAATCGCGCCGCCATGTTCAGCCTCTATTACCTCGCTTTAATCGCGCTCATCAGCGTGGTCGGCCCCTCACTCGTGCCGCATCAATACACGACCATCTACGGTGATTATGTGCGCACGCCGCCAAGCCTTTCGGCCTATCCGAAGGCCGACACGATCGAGACGGCGCTCACCGAAGCGATCAAGCGCATGCGGGTCGACCTCAAGGAGTGGCGGCAGGAGGGCAACCAGGTCTTCGTTACCGTAAAGTCGACCAAGCCGATCGACGACCGCAACATCCGCTATCTCGATCGCTCCGATGCCTTTGACGGCACCAAGATCGAAAGCAAGTCGCCTGACGGCCTCGAAGTGACGATGAGCGCCTCGATCAAGCAGCAATACTTCCTGTTCGGTACCGACAACACCGGCCGCGATCTGTTGTCCCGCACGCTGATGGCCGGGCGCATATCTCTGGCCATCGGCCTGCTCGCCGGCATCGTGGCGGTGGTCATCGGCGTGGTCTACGGCGCCGCTGCCGGCTTTGCCGGCGGCAAGGTCGACGAGGTGATGATGCGCATCGTCGACGTGCTCTATTCCTTGCCCTTCATCTTCTTCGTCATCATGCTGGTGGTGTTCTTCGGCCGCAATTTCGTGCTGATGTTCCTGGCGGTCGGCGCAGTGCTGTGGCTCGACATGGCGCGCATCGTGCGCGGCCAGGCACTGTCGATCCGCCGGCAGGAATATGTCCAGGCGGCGGAGGCCATGGGTGTCGGCCAGCGCGGCATCCTCCTGCGCCACGTCATCCCCAACCTGCTCGGGCCCGTCGTGATCTACATGACGCTGCTGGTGCCGCAGGTCATCATCCTGGAGAGCTTCCTGTCGTTCCTGGGGCTCGGTGTGCAGGAGCCGATGACCAGCTGGGGCGTACTGATCTCGGTCGGCGCCAAGAACATCGGCACCGCCAACTGGCTGCTCCTGTTTCCCGCCTTCTTCCTCGTCTCGACGCTGTTCGCCTTGAACTTCGTCGGCGACGGCCTTCGCGACGCGCTCGACCCAAGGGATCGCTAAGATGGGGATCGATAGAGATGGGGATCACTGAGATGGCTGCTTCCGAAACGATCCTCAGCGTCAAGGACCTGCGCGTCCGCTTCCGCACGCTCGACGGCGCGGTCGAGGCGGTCAAGGGCATCAACATACATGTCAACGCGGGCGAAACCGTTGCCGTCGTCGGTGAGTCCGGCTCCGGCAAGAGCCAGACGATGATGGCGGCGATGAGCCTGCTGGCATCGAATGGCGAAGCGACAGGCAGCGTCGACTATCGCGGCCGCAACCTTCTGGCTCTGAGCAAATCCGAGCTCAACAAGGTCCGTGGCCGGAAGATCAGCATGATCTTTCAGGAGCCGATGACGTCGCTCGATCCTCTCTATTCGATCGGCAATCAGCTGATCGAGCCGATCCGCCGGCATCGCGGCTTGAATGTCGCCGAGGCGCGCGAAGAGGCGCTCAAGCTGCTGCGGCTGGTGCATATTCCCGATCCCGAGCGGCGGATGAAGTCCTATCCGCACGAAATGTCTGGCGGCCAGCGCCAGCGCGTGATGATCGCCATGGCGCTCGCCAACGATCCCGACATCCTGATCGCCGACGAGCCGACGACGGCGCTCGACGTAACCATCCAGGCGCAAATCCTGATGCTCTTGGCCGAATTGCAGCGCAAGCTCGGCATGGCGATCGTCTTCATCACCCATGATCTTGGCATTGTCCGTCGCTTTGCCGACCGTGTCTATGTCATGCGCCAGGGCGAGGTTGTGGAGGAGGGGGAGGCTGAAGCCATCTTCGTCAACCCGCAGCATGCCTATACGAAAATGCTGCTGGCAGCCGAGCCGACCGGCCACAAGGCGCCGCCGCCCGCCAACGCCCCGGTGCTGCTCGAAGGCAGGAATGTCGAAGTGACCTTCAGGATCGGCGGCGGGTTTCTTGCTGGCGAGCCGTTGATGCTGCGTGCCGTCGACCACATCTCGATCCGACTGCAGCGCAACCAGACCATCGGCATCGTCGGTGAATCCGGCTCGGGCAAATCGACGCTCGGCCGCGCCTTGCTGCGACTGTTGCCGAGCGACGGCCTCATCCGTTTCGGCGATCACGACATTTCCACTGCCGACCGACAAGCGATGAGGCCGCTGCGGCGCCAGATGCAGCTCGTCTTCCAGGATCCGTTCGGTTCACTATCGCCACGCATGACCGTCGGCCAGGTCGTCACCGAAGGGCTTCTGGTGCATGAGCCGAACCTTTCGGGCAAGCAACGCGACCAGCGCGCGGTCGAGGCCTTGCGCGAGGTCGGCCTCGATCCAAATGCCCGCAACCGCTACCCGCACGAATTCTCAGGCGGCCAGCGGCAGCGCATCGCCATTGCCCGCGCCATGATCCTGAAGCCCAAGCTGGTGGTTCTGGACGAACCAACCTCGGCACTCGACCGCTCGGTGCAAAAACAGATCGTCGAACTGCTGCGCAAGCTGCAGGCCGACCACGAGCTGTCCTACCTCTTCATCAGCCACGATCTGTCAGTCGTGCGCGCCATGGCCGACTACATCATCGTCATGAAACAGGGCAAGATCGTCGAGGAAGGGCCGACCGAGGCGATTTTCAGCAATCCGCAGCACGTCTACACCCAGACGCTGATGGCCGCGGCGATCGACGTCACACGGTTTCGGTTGAGCGCCTGAGACCGTAGCCACCAAAAGGCGCAAAACACCAGACACGGCTGTTCACTCAGTCCGTTGACCTCGGGCACTTGTTTGCCCGAACCGCGACTAGGGCGTCTTGCTGCTGTTTCAGCCGGGCGATCCTAGCCGTTTCACGGTTGGCGACCGCGGTTTTTACACGCGAGCCGCCCGGCAGCCAGCGCGGAACGTTGGTATTCGCGATTTTGCCGCGGGTAATTGCGGTTCGCGAGATGTCGCGGGCGATGCCTCCCAGCGCACTGTTGAGCTCAGGGCACGACATCGCATCGTATTTCGCCGGATCGACAGTTCTGCCGATCGATGAACAGCCGACGACAAGAAACAGCGCAATCGTCAGGGCCGGTGGCGAGGCTGTCGTTGAATTCGAATTCATGTCGCATCCGGCTTGCCGTTACATCGAGCCCGTCATACCGCATCGAAGTACCTAGCGCTGACGGCCATTTTCGTCAAAGTTTCGCCGCGGCGCGCTTTCGCATTTTGGTTGTCTCCGACCTGGAAAGGGATGTTCAGCGGCTTCGTTCGGATCGCCTGGTCGACCTGCAAACTTCGGCGGCACGAGCTGAAAGCGGTAAGCCAGCCGCCGCACCGTTCCCGCCCTCCAAATTGTTGGGCCATTCGTTCAATTTCCCTGCGAACTCTCACGCTGCTTCGGCAACGAACTTCGCCGATTCGTCCCCGAGCACCGCCTGAACGGCATCGATCTCGTTTTCATCGACATGCGCCGTCACCAAAATGATGCCCTCAGCCATGCTCGCATCATTCGTCTTTGCGGAACTCGTGGTAAATGTGCCGAGCAGGCCGCCGGCAAGGCCGCCAAAGACAGCGCCTGCCATCGCTGTCGCCGATAGTCCCGCGGCAAGAGGATTGATGGCGTGAACGGCAATGCCGCTCAACCAGGCCAACCCGCCAGCGCCAGCGCCAGCGATTGATCCCAGAGCGAGCGCCCATAGAAATCCCGCTTCGTCCCGGTAAGGTCCAATGATGGCGATCTCCACCCGAAGAATTCCAGCTCCCATAAGGTCGCCTGCGACCCGGGCAGCTTCGGCAGGCGAATCAAAAAGTCTGCTGATTGTCGCCATGGCTACTCGGGTTTTTGGCTGTTCAGATCGGAGACGAAAGACGCGGCGATCAGGTCGTCGCCCTGAATTCGCCCCTCGCGGTCCTCCATCATGGCCGCGACTTTCTGGAAGGTCTTCATTTCGCCCTTGGTGATGCGGGCCTCTTGCATCTTGGCCTTGAGGTCAGCCACGCGCGCCCCCAGCGCTTGGGATATTTCAGTCTCACGGTTCATGGCGATCTGCATCCGTTTTGCTGCGAAGCCCGTGGCCCCAAAGGGCGGCGGGCTTCAGCCGACAGCGGCTGGTTCAGTCGATGATCTTGATGATCTTGTGGGTACCCGGATCCACGACAACTGTTCGGTTGTCGATCACTGTGTAGCGGTATTTGACGTTGGGGACTTCGTGAAGCTCGACCGTTTCGGGCAGCGCTGTTCCAACATTGAGTTCCACACCGGGAAGTTTCACCGAAGCGAGGGGCTGCTTCTTCACATATTCACGGATGACTGTTTCCTGCTCGGGCTGGAGGATGATGTCCTCGGCTGCGGCTGCTCCGATACCTGCAAGCAACAGAAGCGCCGCCGCCGCGGTGGTAAGATGCATTTTCATGAATTCCTCCTTTGCAAACCGACGCAGCACAACATCGTCTGCGCCAATCACTCGAACTTGGGGCAGGTGCAAACGTTCCCGGGGCTGGGCTTCGGTCGGGCGGAGCAGGGGACTTAAGTCTGATCGCAAAAGGCAATGGTCTTACCAAGGGCGTAGCCCGGAACGGCCGCTGTTTGCGGTCGTTGTCCGCTGCAAGTTGTGGGAGGAAACCGATGGAGAAGAGCGTTGGCCAGGCGCGCTGGTTGCTCGCACCAGTCTTCGCGATGGCCATCACCTTGATGGCTATTGGACTAGCCCTTGGCTGATCGTCCAGGAGATGACCCATGAAGATTTGCACATCGGCGCAGCTACGTCCCTTCCTGCAGCCGATAGGGTTCGCTCGCCGGGTAGTAATCCTGGTGAGCGAACTCTCTTTTCCATCCGCGACCGAGCATTTTGGTTCCTTTCGAGTGAAGGAGGCCAAGGGCCGTCGTCGGCGTCGCTGACATGTTCCAACCAGTCCACGACCTTGCCGTCCTTTGACCTCCTGGAGGGGTCATGGCGGTCAGCCGCATCCGGAGCAAGAACGGCGCCGGTCTGTACCTCCTCGTCGTTGCGTCGACCGACGGACAGGGTCGACTCCCCCGTTCACGCGGACCGCCGCTGCTGATCCCTGGTCTTGAGAAGACTCCAGACCACGCCGGCGGCGATGATCGCAAACGTAATGCCGAGCGAGAAGGCGGCCGGGAACTTTTCAAGGCCAAGGAGATCGGCGACGAAGATCTTCGAGCCGATGAAGACCAGGACGATAGCGAGCGCGGGCTTCAGATAACGGAAGCGGTGGATCATCGCCGCAAGCGCGAAATAGAGGGCGCGAAGGCCGAGGATCGCAAAGACGTTCGAGGTGTAGACGATGAATGGGTCTGTCGTGATCGCGAAAATGGCAGGGACGGAATCCACGGCGAAGATGACGTCGGCCACCTCGACCATCACCAGGGCCATGAAGAGCGGGGTGATGAACCAACTCGCCTGGCCTGTTCCGGGATTTGTCTTTTTGACGAAAAACCGCTGTCCGTGGTGCTCTTCGGTGACCCTAAAGCGATTGCGCATGAAGCGGAAGAGGACGTTCTTGGACAGGTCGGGTTCTGCCTCCTTGACGATCAGCATCTTGATGCCGGTGATGATCAGGAACGCGGCGAAGATATAAAGAACCCAAGCGAACTCGGCGACCAGCATCGCGCCGACACCGATCATAATGGCACGCAGCACCATGACGCCGAGGACGCCCCAGAAGAGCACCCGGTGTTGGTAGATGCGCGGCACAGCAAAGAATGAGAATATCAGGGCAATTACGAAGATGTTGTCGAGCGCCAGCGTCTTTTCGACGACGAAGCCTGTTAGATAGGCGAGGCCGGCGTCGGCGCCGAGATACCACCATACCCAGCCACCGAAGGCGAGCCCGAGCGCGACATAGAGGGCAGAAAGCATCACGCTTTCGCGGACGCCAATTTCCTTGTCCTGCCTGTGAAGAATTCCAAGGTCGAATGACAGAATAGCGATAACAAGGACAAAAAAGCTCGACCACATCCAGAGCGGTGTCCCGAGCCATTCGATGAACAAGAATGAGAAACTCAAGGGCAATCCCCTGTCAGCACGGCTGTCAGAAAATCGGTCCGACATCGTAAGAGTGCCGAGGCTCTCACCAGAGGGGCCCGGACCAGCGGGTTGGTACCCACTTGGGAACTCATTTTCTGACGATCAAGGGTCCGGCGGGACTTTTACTGGGGCCGGAAGATTGCGGCCTGGAGTTCAACTGGGGTTTTGCCATGAGGCTGGTCCGACGGGCTAAAGCCCTGCGTCGGAGCAAGACGCGCGTTTTGAATCTGACCAGATCCCTTAGGTGGCGCTGGCAAAAGGGGAATCCGATTTGGTGAGCTGACCTGCATTTCGGAAAGAAAGGCTTGCCCAAACAATGGGTAGAGCTCCATCCAATTCCTGGATCAGGGAACTTGCTTCTTCCCGTGAAATACCGGAAGAAAGATGATCGACTGAGGATTGATTCGGAGCTTGCGAATGCGCGGGGTGCGAGCGGCTGTGGCTGCACTGGTCCTGACCTGTTCCATCACTTCCGCTCTCGCCGACAATTCTCCCTTCATCTATATTGCTACCGAAGATCCTTTCACCGTCGGTCAACCGGCGAAGAACGACGTGTATTTTTTTGGCGGCGTTTTTGCGGCCGGATCATTTGGGAACACAATCAACGTATTCGGCGCCGACTATACGAACAACTACATAATCGGAGCTGCCTATGGCCGCGATTTCGTCGATATGGGCGCTGGTTTCGTTCTTGGCGGTGTGACCGGGGCTGCCGTAAGATTTGGCGAGGACGACGACACGTCAGGAGAAGTTTGGGCCGGGGTTAGGGTTCGTCACCAGGGCCTTGTCATCGGCGATCTGGCGATTGCGCCCGCAGTGACGGCCGGTTTGAGTGCGGTTACGGGCACCACCGAGATCGAACGCGAACGCGAAATCTATTACGATGGCGACGCGTCTTTGCTTGGTTTCATCGGCGCGGAGCTTTCTTTCAGGCTAAGGCAAGCTCCCAATGTCGAGCTTGTCTATCAACTCCACCACAGATCCGGCGCCGGTGGTACGTTTGGAAATATGGGAGAGGGTTCCAACGCGAATACTGTTGGGCTTCGTTATCGCTTCTAGCTGACGCCTCAACGCCACCCGACACTGTGGACCGGCGCACCTTCACAGCCCTCGTTGGCGAAGCGCGACCCCGATCGGGTGACACACGTCGCCAGGCCGGCAGAACTCAGAGCGCCGGCAGGCCTCGCGCTGTGGGTATCGGGAGAACAAACAACTAAGTGCCTGTTTTTTCTGGTCGGAGTGGCAGGATTTGAACCTGCGACCCCCTCGTCCCGAACGAGGTGCGCTACCAGGCTGCGCTACACTCCGTGACCAGACCGCGGGCTTATAGCCGCCACACCTCGTTCCTGCAAGCGCCAATGGCAGCACTTCTGTCGCATTTCATTCCTTTCGTCGGGCATTTCCGCAAAGCTCGGATTTCGGTCCGCGATAAACGTGGCTTAAAACCTTGCGTGCTAAGCCGCGGGCCTCGATATCAGTACCTTTCCGCCTCTTGGGAGTTTCCGGTCTTGCCCTTCAGGATCGTTGGCGACGCTTGGCCCAACAGTTTCGAATTCGAGACCGAAGCGCTGATCAAGCCGCCCGGCTTTCGCGAATATGTTGCGCGCTGGTGGTTCGGCCATCCCGCTCCACGCTACCACCGGAGCTCAATCTGATCGGGCCCGGCCACTCGGCATGGGGCTTGGCACGCTGATTCGCCGTCCCGGCGCAGGACCCGGATATCGTCACCGGACATGACCTCCGCTCCAACTTGCTGTCGTTCAAGCGGGCGCTGGTGTCGGGCTGGGGCTGCCGGCGCGCGGATCCGTCGCAATGGTCACGGCCGCGCTAGACGGTTCGGGTGGCGCCGACCTCAAGCCGGAAATCGAGGCACGCGTTGGTCGCCTGTTCCGCTGGCACATAGACCCGGCGCCGCTCGGCCTTTGGATCGACCGCATCGACGAGTGCGGGCGCTATCTTCTATCATCTGGTCTGTGCGCTGACGCAGTATCTGGACAGCACGCTGAAAAAGCCGCGTAGATCGGCTCAATACGGGCTCGCCACGTCGCCGGTCTCGACATAGATCGACTTCAGCTGCGAATAAAGCGCCAGTGCCGCCAGCGAGTTCTCGCGTCCGATGCCGGACTGCTTGAAGCCGCCGAACGGGATTTCCACGGGTGTCAGATTGTAGGCGTTGATCCAGCAGGTGCCGGCCTGCAGCTCGGCAATGACGCGGTGGGCGCGCGGCAGGTCGCGGGTGAAGACACCGGCGGCTAGGCCGAATTCGGTGTCGTTGGCGCGGTCGACCACTTCGTCCTCGCCGTCGAATTTCAGCACGCTCATCACCGGCCCGAATATCTCCTCGCGGGCGATGCGCATCGTGTCGGTGACGCCGGTGAACACGGTCGGCTCGACGAAGAAGCCGCCCTGGAAACCCTGCAAAGAAGGCACGTTGCCGCCGCAAGCGAGTGTCGCGCCGTCCTGCTTGCCGATTTCGATATAGCCGACCACCTTGTCGTGCTGCGCCTTGGAGACCAGCGGCCCCATCTGGGTTTCGGGATCGAGTGGGTCGCCGATGCGGATTTTCTTCGTCCGCTCGACAAGGCGTTCGACGAAGCGGTCGTGGATGCCGCTTTGCACGAAAACCCGCGTACCGTTGGAGCAGATCTGCCCGGTCGAATAGAAATTGCCGAGCATGGCGCCGCCAATGGCATTCTCGATATCGGCATCGTCGAAGACGATCAGCGGTGACTTGCCGCCGAGCTCCATCGTCGCGTGCTTCATCTTCGAGCCGGCGAGCGACAGCACCTTGCGGCCGGTCGGCACCGAGCCGGTCACCGAAACCTTGGCGACGACATCGTGGCCGACGAGCCCGGCGCCGACATCGCCATAGCCCTGCACGACGTTGAACAAACCGTCGGGCAGACCGGCCTCGCTGTAGATCTCGGCCAGCGCCAGTGCCGACAGCGGGGTGTTTTCCGACGGCTTGAACACCATCGCGTTGCCCATGGCGAGCGCAGGTGCCGATTTCCAGCCGGCGATCTGGATCGGGTAGTTCCAGGCGCCGATGCCGACGCAGACACCCAGCGCCTCGCGCCTTGTGTAGGCGAAGGGCCCGCCGAGATCGACCGACTCGCCATTGTAGGCGGCAACCGCACCGCCGAAATATTCGAGGCAGTCGGCCGCCGACGGGGCGTCCGCCACCAGCGTCTCCTGGATTGCCTTGCCGGTGTCCAGGGTCTCGATGCGGGCGAGGTCGGCGTTGCGGGCGCGCAGGATATCGGACGCGCGGCGCAGGATGCGCCCACGCTCCACCGGCTTCAGCCGCGCCCAGGCGGGCTGCGCTGCCCGCGCTGCCTCGACGGCGAGTTCCAGCACGTTCGGCGTCGCCGAGCGCAGCATGGCGATGGTCTCACCGGTTGCCGGATAGATGACCGGCAGCGGCGCGCCGCCTTCGTCCTCGATGTAGCGTCCGTTGACATAGGGCGATGCCGTGGGCTGGGCGCGCATGGGAGGTCTCCAATTGGTCTGCGCCCCCCAAATGGGTGGCTCGCTCTATCGGGCAGCTCGATCTGTCGGGTGGATCATGCTCTATCTGTCCGACGCCTGCCAGCGTGGATTGATCCATGGTTCCTGGTTGGACGGCGCCAGCGGCGTGCGGCCAAGGATGTGGTCGGAAGCCTTCTCGCCGGTCATGATCGATGGCGCATTGAGGTTGCCGTTGGTGACACGCGGGAAGATCGAGGAATCGGCGACCCGCAAGCCGTCGACACCGATGACCCGGCACTCCGGATCGACCACGCTCATCATGTCGTCGGCTCGGCCCATCTTGCAGGTGCCGCAGGGATGATAGGCGCTCTCGGCGTGGTCGCGAATGAAGACGTCGAGATCATCGTCCGATTGCACTTGGCTGCCCGGCGAGATTTCCTGGCCACGATAGGGATCGAAAGCCGACTGGCCGAAGATTTCGCGCGTCAGCCGGATGCAGTGGCGGAACTCCGTCCAGTCGTCTGGATGCGACATGTAGTTGAAGCGGATCACCGGCTTCGATTTCGGGTCCGGCGAGCGCAGCGTCACCGAGCCGCGCGACTTCGACCGCATCGGCCCGACATGCGCCTGGAAGCCATGCGACTTCGCCGCCGCCTTGCCGTCATAGCGGACCGCGGCCGGAATGAAGTGGTACTGAATATCAGGGTAGTCGACGCCGGCGCGCGAGCGCACGAAGGCGGCAGCCTCGAAATGGTTGGTTGCGCCAAGCCCGGTCTTGAAAAACAGCCATTGCGCGCCGATGCGCGCCTTCGAGAATGGGTTGAGCACTGAATTGAGCGTGATCGGCAGCAAGGATTCCTGCTGGATATAGAGCTCCATGTGGTCCTGCAAATTGCGGCCGACGCCAGGCCGGTCGGCCAGCACTGGAATGCCGTTCTCGCGCAGATGCTCGGCCGGGCCGATGCCCGAAAGCATCAGGATCTTGGGTGAGTTGATCGACGATGCGGCGACGATCACCTCGCGTCGCGCCTTAACGACCTGAACCTGTTTGTGAGCTTCGATCTCGACACCGATGGCGCGTTGATTCTCGATGATCACCCGCCGCGCAAAGCCCTTGACGAGACTCACATTTTTGCGTCCGAGCGCCGGCTTCAGATAGGCCGATGCCGCCGACCAGCGGCGGCCGCCGCTGATGGTTTGCTCCATCGGCCCAAAACCTTCTTGCTTGGAACCGTTGTAGTCGTCGGTCAGTTCGAACCCGGCCTGGCGGCCGGCCTCGACAAAGGCCCCGTAGAGCGGATTGCGGCGCGAACCGCGCTGAACGTGCAGCGGCCCGCCGTGACCGCGCCAGCCATCCTCGCCGCCGTCGGAGTCCTCCATGCGCTTGAAATAGGGGAGCACATCGGCAAACCCCCAGCCGGCCGCACCCTCTTCGGCCCAATGGTCGAAGTCGCGCGCATGGCCGCGCACATAGACCATGCCGTTGATCGAGGACGAGCCGCCGATGACCTTGCCGCGTGGCGTTGCCAGCACGCGGCCGCCAAGATGCGGCTCCGGCTCGCTGGCAAAGCCCCAGTCATAGAGACTCATGTTGAGCGGTATCGACAGGGCCGACGGCATCTGGATCAGCGGCCCGATATCGCTGCCGCCGAACTCGATGACGATGACCGAATGCTTGCCGTCCTCCGACAGGCGATAGGCCATGGCCGAGCCGGCCGAGCCGGAGCCGATGATGACGAAATCTGCTTCAAGCATGGTTCATATGCGCCATAAAATCGGCGAGCGAGACATTGCCGCCGGTAGCCACAACAAGGACGGTCTTGTCCTTCACATCCACCTTGCCGCCGAGCAGTGCCGCCAGCGACGCCGCGCCCGACGGTTCGAGCACCAGCTTCATGCGCTCGAAGGCGATCCGCATGGCGCGCCGTACCGATTGATCATCGACGGTGACGCCGCGAACACCGGCGGTCTTGACCGCCGCGAACGGCGCGTCGCCCGGCCGTCGCGACATCAGCCCATCGCAGATCGACTTCGGGCCGATCGGCATGGTCTCGATGCTGCCATGCGCCAGCGACGCGCCCATGCCATTGAAACCTTCCGGCTCGACGCCGATGATTTCAGTGGCGGGCGACAGATAGTGGAAGGCGAGCGAAACGCCACCGATCAACCCGCCGCCACCGACCGAGCAGAACAAGACCTCGGCGCTGGCACCCTTGGCCTCAAGCTGGTCGAGCGCTTCGAGGCCGGCACCCGCCTGGCCGGCGACAATCTCCGGATCGTCGAACGGATGCAGCAGGGCCAGACCTTCGGTCTCGGCGATCTCGCGCGCCTTGGCGGCGGCAACCTCTTCTCGCGCGCGCTCGCCATGGTCGGTCAGCACGACGCGGGCACCATAGCCCGCCGTTGCGTCGCGCTTGGCGGCTGGTGCGTCGATCGGCATGACGATGGTGACGGGAATGCCAAGCGCCTGGCCGGCAGCCGCCAGCCCTTGCGCGAAGTTGCCGGAGGAGTAGGCGACGACGCCTTCCTTAGCTTCATCGGCCGAAAGCTGCTTCAGACGCCAGTAGGCGCCACGCACCTTGAACGAGCCTGCCCATTGCAGCGATTCCGGCTTGACGAAAACACGAGAGGCACCGGTTTCTCTGGCCAGTGCCGCGGATTCCAGCAGCGGCGTGATCTGCGTCGCCTGGGAGGTAACGGCATAGGCCTGTCTAAGGTGATCGAGGGAGGGGACGAGCGCTGTTGTCATCATTCGCCCCGCGGATACCTTTTGCTCTCTTCGAGATTGTCGAGGTTCATGTGGTTTCGCATGAACCGCTCCGAAGCCCTCTGCAGGGGCTGGAAATCCCAGGGGTAATAAGCGCCGTTGCGCAGCGCCGGATAGACCACCCAGCGACGCGCCTGGCTTTCGCGCACGGCGGCGTCGAAGCCGGCCATGTCCCAGCGCCCCCGGATCTTGTCCATGAATGCCACCACCAGGCCAGCATGGACGGGATCGTCGGCCAGATTGTTTCGCTCGAGCGGATCGGCTTCGAGATCGAACAGTTGAGGCGGATCGAGCTCGCAATGGACGAATTTGTATCTGCCTTCACGGATTGCAACGAGTGGCGCGGAAGAACCTTCGGCGGCATACTCCATCAACACGGGTGCCGTGCGCTGCCCGCCATTGGCGAGCGGCAGCAGCGACTGGCCGTCGGTCCATGGCGCGATCGCGGCGATGTCGAAGCCGGCGAGGTCGCAAAGCGTCGGTGTCACGTCAAGATTGGAAACCGGCGCCTCGATCAGCCCGGCGGGGACGCCTTTGCCGGCAATCATCAGCGGCACCCGCGCCGAACCCTCGAAGAAGCTCATCTTGAACCACAGGCCCCGCTCGCCGAGCATGTCGCCATGGTCCGAGCAGAACAGGATGATTGTGTCGTCGAGCATGCGCGTGCGCTCGAGGACGTCCAGGAGTTCGCCGAGCTTGTCGTCGACATAGGAGATATTGGCGAAATAGCCGCGCCGCGAACGCCGCACCTGTTCCGGCGTGATCTCGAATGAGGGATAGTCGCTGGCGTGGTACAGCCGCCGGGAATGCGCATCCTGCTCGTCATCCGCGATGAACCCGGTTTCCGGGTCCAGCGCCTGGCAATGCTCATAGAGATCCCAATACTGCTTGCGCGCGACGTATGGATCGTGCGGGTGCGACAGCGAGACGGTGAGACACCAGGGCCGGTGGTTCGCATCGTCCTGTTCGCGCGCAAGCTGATAGAGCTTTTGCGTGGCGAGGAACACGACCTCGTCGTCATATTCCATCTGGTTGGTCGTCTCGGCGACGCCGGCGCCCGTGACCGAACCAAGATTGTGGTACCACCATTCGATGCGCTCGCCGGGCTTGCGGTAATCCGGCGTCCAGCCGAAATCGGCCGGGTAGATGTCAGTGGTCAGCCGCTCCTCGAAACCGTGTAGCTGATCCGGCCCGACGAAATGCATCTTGCCCGACAGGCAGGTGTAGTAGCCGGCTGCGCGAAGATGATGGGCGAAGGTCGGGATCGATGAGGCGAATTCAGCCGCATTGTCATAGACACCAGTGCGCGACGGTAATTGCCCGCTCATGAACGAGGCACGGCCCGGCGCGCAGAGCGGCGACGCCGTGTAGTTGTTGGCAAAGCGCGCCGAACGTGCGGCCAAGGCTTTCAGGTGCGGTACGTGCAGAAACTCTGCCGGGCCGTCCGGAAACAGGGTCCCGTTGAGCTGATCGACCATGACGATCAGGAAATTGGGTCGCTTCGTTGTCACTGTTTGCGCCGCTCGCCAAGTTTGGTTTCGAGATAGTCTTCGACCAGCGCAATGGCGGTCGCAGCATCAGGCAAGCCGTCCTTCAGCGCCCGCCTGATGTAGAGCCCGTCGATCATCGCCGCCGTCGCTTCGGCGACGCGGTCGGCTTCGGCTCTGGGCAAGATCCCGGTCAGACCGCTCATCAGGTTCGAATGGAGCCGCCGCGCGTAGACCCTGAGCAGCCGGCGCAAGGCTGATGACTTCTGTGCCTCGACATAGAAGGCAAGCCAGGAGGCGATGGTTTGCGGCTGAAACTGAATGTCGGAGAAGTTGACGGCGACCACCGCCGAGACGCGTTCGCGCGGTGTGCCGGCCGAACCAAGGGCGCGCAACGTGTCGGCGGTCAGCTCGGCCAGGATATGGCGCATCGTCGCCAGCATTAGCTCGTCCTTGGCGCCGAAATAATGATGGGCAAGGGCCGATGAAACGCCGGCGCGCCCGGCAATCTCAGACATGGTCACGTCGAGCGAGCCACGCTCGCCGATCGCCGAGATCGTCGCGTTGATCAGCGCCTTGCGGCGCAGCGGTTCCATTCCGACTTTCGGCATTTCGCTATGATCCTTTGAAACAGGATTATTTTTTATTGACGGGTCAATCAACAAAAAAATCGACACTGGTTTCGTTTGTACCAAGCGATTGTCGGCTTGCAGCCCTTCACGAAGCGGGCAGGACTGTTTATCTTTGAACAATAAATGCGAGGTGCGCCTTGAGCCCACATGCTAGGCTGGCGCTAAAGAATGGAGGCCGCCATGACCGCATGCATCGTTGGCTGGGCGCATTCGCGCTTCGGCAAGCTCGAGGGCGAAACGCTCGAAAACCTCATCGTCAAAGTGGCAACGGACGCGCTCGACCATGCCGGCATCGGTCCTGACGAGGTCGACGAGATCGTGCTCGGCCATTTCAACGCCGGTTTTTCGGCGCAGGATTTCACCGCCAGCCTGGTGCTTCAGGCGGACGACCGGCTGCGCTTCAAGCCGGCGACGCGCGTCGAAAACGCTTGCGCCACAGGCTCGGCGGCGGTCCGGCAAGGCATCCGCGCCATCGACGCCAATGCTGCCCGCATCGTGCTGGTGGTCGGCGCCGAGCAGATGACGACGACGCCCGGGCCGGAGATCGGCAAGAACCTGCTCAAGGCCTCCTATCTGCCCGAGGATGGCGACACCCCTGCGGGTTTCGCCGGTGTCTTCGGCAAGATCGCGCAGGCCTATTTCCAGCGCTATGGCGACCAGTCGGACGCACTCGCCATGATCGCCGCCAAGAACCACAAGAACGGTGTCGACAATCCCTATGCGCAGATGCGCAAGGATTTTGGCTATGAGTTCTGCCGCCAGGAAAGCGAAAAGAACCCTTTCGTTGCCGGTCCCCTGAAGCGCACCGACTGCTCGCTGGTCTCCGACGGCGCCGCCGCCCTTGTCCTCGCCGACACCGCGACGGCACTGAAGATGCGCCGCGCCGTTGCCTTCCGCGCCAACGAACATGTGCAGGATTTCCTGCCGATGTCGAAGCGCGACATCCTGACCTTCGAAGGCTGCGAACAGGCTTGGAACCGGGCGCTGAAATCGGCCGGTGTGACGCTCGACGATCTCTCCTTCGTCGAAACGCATGACTGCTTCACCATTGCCGAACTGATCGAATACGAGGCGATGGGTCTGGCCAAGCCGGGAGAGGGCGCCAGACTGGCGCTGGACGGCACAACGGCCAAGGATGGCCGCCTGCCGGTCAATCCGTCCGGCGGGTTGAAGGCCAAGGGCCACCCGATCGGCGCCACAGGCGTGTCCATGCATGTCTTGACCGCCATGCAGCTTGTCGGCGAGGCCGGCGGTATCCAGGTGCCCGGTGCAAAACTCGGCGGCATCTTCAATATGGGCGGTGCGGCGGTCGCCAACTACGTTTCAATATTGGACCGGATCAGGTAGAAGCAGCCCGTATTTTTGCGGGGTAGCCATGACAAATCCGGTTCTGATCGAAGTGTTGCGCGGCGCGCTCGTCGAGAGCGCGCATCGTGGCGCGGTCGCCGTCTTCGATGCCGATGGCAAACCGGTTTGGGAGATTGGCGACACGGCCAAGCCGGTGTTTCCGCGCTCCGCGGTCAAGGCGATCCAGGCATTGCCGCTGGTCGAAAGCGGCGCGGCCGACGCCTATGGCTTCGGCAACCGCGAACTGGCGCTCGCCTGCGCGTCCCATTCGGGCGAGCCGGCGCATGTCGAACTGGCGCGATCGATGCTGGCCAAGGCCGGGCTGGACGGCTCGGCACTCGAATGCGGCACGCATTGGCCGTCCAATCATGACGCCGAGATTGCACTCGCCCGCGCCGGCGGCTCGCCGAACGCATTGCATAACAATTGCTCCGGCAAGCATTCCGGGTTCCTCTGCACATGCGTCCACGCCGGCATTGCGCACCGCGGCTATGTCAAGCCGGGGCACGGCCTGCAGGAGATGGTGCGAGACGCCATGCAGGCGGTGACGGGCGCTGTCCATGGCGCGGACGAGCGGGCGACCGATGGCTGCTCGATCCCGACCTATGCGGTGCCGCTCCGGAGCTTCGCGCTTGGCTTTGCCCGCATGGCAACGACAAATGGTTTTGGTCCCGAGCGAGCCAAGGCCGCGAAGCGTCTGCTGGCTGCCTGCATGGCCGAGCCGTTCTTCGTTGCCGGCACCGGCCGCGAAGACGTCGCGCTGATGGAGGCCGCACCAGGGCGGATTTTTACGAAAGGCGGCGCCGAAGGCGTCTATTGTGCAGCAGTTCCGGAACTTGGTCTCGGCATTGCACTCAAATGCGATGATGGCGCCGGCCGCGCCGGCGAAGCCATGGTTGCCGCCGTTCTTGCCAAACTGCTGCGCGCCGACGAGGCCCTGGCGTCAAAGCTAAACGTACTGGCAAACGTGCCCATCAAAAGCCGGAACGGTGCCAAGGTCGGGGCGCTGAGGCCCACCGGCGCCTTGAATTAAAACGGCCCTCAACTGGCGTGATTGCGCTCGACGGTCAGATGCGCATATCCGGTATCGTTTGACGAGGTGAGATCGCCTGTCGCCGGCTGGGCCCAGCGTTGGCCAACAATGGCGCCATTCTGCGCGCTGTCGATGACATTGTCTGAAATGACCGCCGTGCCGGCGCCCTCGACCACCGACACGACGATGCCGGTACCTACCTTGCGGATGATGTTACCGGTGGCAACGACATTGCGCAGATACGGCCCCCAGCCAATCTGCATGCCGTAGAGCGGCGCGTTCTCGATGACATTGTTGGAAACGGTCGTGTCGGCCTCAACGCCAATGCCGACGCCGAATCCAGGCGAGTCGGCGGGGTAGGGACCGCTGGTCGACAGATTGCGCACGATGTTGCCAGAGCAGACGCCCATACGGCCGCCTTCGTTGAAGTTCACGATCGAGATGCCGTTGGCGGCTCCATCGACGATGTTGTTGCTGATGATGGCGCCTTCGAACGAGAACTCGGAGTAAACGGCTGTTTCGCCGGAACGCGAGCAGGTATTGCCCGATATCTGCAGATTGCTGGCGCTGTTGGCGCGGATCGCCGAGAAGGCGCAGTCGGAGACGATATTGCCTGAAATGACTACATTGCCGGCCCGGAAAGCATTGATGCCATTGCCGTTCTGACCGGTCCCGCCGCTGCGCGCCTGGACCCGTTCGACGCGGTTGCCGGTAACGATGGTACCGTCTTCCGCCGCCTGCCAGCGGTGCACGAGAATGCCGCCATTGGCGCAGTCTGAGACGGTGTTGCCCGTGATTGCCAGCCCCCCGGCCTCGACCGAATAGATGCCGGCATCGGCAGCCCCCGATATCTCCGAACGTTCGACCCGGCCCGCCGCGTGTTCCAGCGCCAGTCCGCTCTTGCCGCTGCCGGTGATCTGGCAATTGTCGACGACCAGATGCGCGACCCGGCGCAGATCGAGCAGCCCTTGCGCGTAGTCGCCCATCGAGCGGTTTGCACCGTCGAAGACCAGCCCGCCGAGTTCGATATGGTCGGCCTGCTCGGCCATGAACAGGTGACCGTCGCCGCCATAGACGATGCGCGTTGCGCCCGGCACGCCGGAAAGACGCACGCGGCCGGGCAGCGAGATGTTGGATACGACATAGGTGCCCGGCGGCAGGAACACCGGCATGTCGCGATCGTTTGCGTCGCGCAGCAGCTTGGCGAAGGCCTTGCTCTGATCGTCGAGGGTGCCGGGCTGCGCGCCAAGTTCCGTGGCATTGATCGAACCGCGCATAGAGGCTTTCTCGATACCGGTCAGGCCGGCGGCCGCCGTCTTGCCAAGCGATAGGCCCACGACGGCAAAGCCGGCGGTTCCGATCAGCAGCGTTCGTCTGTTCAACATCGGCACAGGTCCTGGCTTTTGACCCTTGCACCGCAGGAATCGTGCCAGCCAGTCCGCCTCTCCGGTCGAGGGCAACGACATTCGCTTGTCGAGCAGCCTTTCCGCGCCTAAGTTCAGGGAATGAGCAGAGCTTTCACTCGCGAGGAAGACAGCGAAAACGCCATTGCCGGTGTCGGTGAGCGACCGATCAGCCACCACCGCAATCTGGTGACGGAGCGCGGGCTGGCGCAGATCGAGGACAATCTTTCCGATTTGCGCGATATACTGGCGAAAGCCGAAAGGAAGGCAGACCGCGAGCGCATCGCGTTGGTGTCACGCGACCTACGCTACTGGACCGCCCGGCGTGAAAGCGCCGAACTCTCCGTGCCGGAACCGGGCAGCGACCTTGTACGCTTCGGCATGGGCGTCACGCTTGAGGGCGATGACGGCAGGAAGGTGCACTGGAAAATCGTCGGCGAGGATGAGGCGGATCCGGCAAAGGGCACGATTTCGCACGTGTCGCCGATGGCCGTCGCGCTGTTCGGCAAGAAAGTCGGCGACGTAGCCGTGGTCAACGGCAAGGAATGGGAAATCGTCAAGCTTTCCGACAGCTAGTCTTCGAGCTTGACGACATGGTCCCGGAAGAACGCTGCAGCGCCCGCTTCATCGATTTCGCCTGAAGCGACTGCCATGACGAATTCGTAGAGTGTGCCGTTATCGGCTGTCAGGACATGGCCGTTCACAATCAAAAATGCGCCGGCGGCCACGATGGCGGTACGCTTGTTGCCGTCGACAAAGGCATGATTCCGGGCAATACCAAAGACATAGGCGGCAGCGAGATCCTCGATCGCCGGATCCCCATAGTTCGCCTTATTTTCAGCGCGTGAGAGCGCTGATTCGAGAGCGTTCTCGTCTCTCAAACCTTGTGCCCCGCCATGCCTGAGCAACTGCTCGGCATGCATCGCTTCGACCGCGCGTCGGGTCAGGAACTCCCAGTTCATTCTGCGAGCTTCTGAAGTGCGACCTTGTATTTGTCCATGACCTTGCGAGCAGCTTCCATCTGCCGTTCGAAACTGTCGTCCACCGGCTCGAGAGCAATACCCTTGTCCGTTTCGACGATCTGAAGCTGATCGCCTGCCTTCATGTTAAGACGATCGAGCAGATCCTTGGGCAGGATCACGCCTTCGGAATTACCGATCTTGCGAATGATGGTGTTCATGATGGATTATCCTGTTGCAACGTCGATTATAACACAAGCGCCGTGCGTTGCAACAGTTATTATAACAAGTTATTATAACAAGCCTGTCAAGCCGAAAGCAGCCGGTCGAGCAACCGATCCGCTGCTTCCGGAATGACCGTGCCCGGCGGGAATATCTCAGCCGCGCCTGCTTTCAGCACCGCGTCATAGTCCTGAGGAGGGATGACACCGCCGGCGACGATCAGCATGTCGCCGCGGCCGAGCTTCTTCAGCGAGTCACGTAACTCGGGGATCAGCGTCAGATGCCCTGCAGCCAGCGACGAGGCGCCGACGATGTGGACGTCCTGAGCGACCGCCAGCCTGGCGATCTCATCGGGTGTCTGGAACATCGCTCCGACGGTGACGTCGAAGCCGAGATCGGCGAAGGCCGTGGCGATAACCTTCTGCCCACGATCATGGCCGTCCTGTCCCATCTTGGCGACGAGTATACGCGGCTTGCCTCCGGTTTTCTTCTCGAAGGCGTCAACCTTCTCCTGCAGCCCGTCGACAACGGGATGATCGCCAAGGGCTTTGCGATAGACGCCAGAAATGGTCTGCACCGTAGCGACATGGCGCCCAAAGGTTCTTTCCAACGCGAATGAAATCTCGCCTACCGTGGCATTGGCTCGCGCGGCCCGGATGGCGAACTCCAGCAGGTTTTCGTTGCCCTGTGCGGCACGGGTCAGCGCATCGAGTGCGGTTTCGACGGCGGCGACGTCGCGCGTGCCCTTCAGCCGTTGCAACTTCGACAATTGCCTGGCCCTGACCTCGGCATTGTCGATCTTCAGCACGTCGACCTCCATGTCCTTCTCGGGACGATAGGCATTGACGCCAACCAGCATCTGTTCGCCGGAATCGATGCGTGCCTGCGTGCGCGCTGCCGCTTCCTCTATGCGCAGCTTGGGAATGCCCTGTTCGGTCGCGGCGGCCATGCCACCGAGCGCCTCGACCTCCTCGATGTGGGCAAGCGCGCGGGCCGCCAGGTCATGCGTCAGCCGTTCGAGATAGGCCGAGCCGCCCCACGGATCGATAACGCGTGTCGTGCCGGATTCCTTTTGCAAAATGAGCTGCGTATTGCGGGCGATCCGTGCCGAGTGGTCGGTCGGTAGCGCCATCGCCTCGTCGAAGGAATTGGTGTGCAGCGACTGCGTATGTCCCTGCGTCGCCGCCATAGCCTCGATCATGGTGCGTATGATGTTGTTGTAGGGATCCTGCGCCGTCAGCGACCAGCCCGAAGTCTGGCAATGGGTGCGCAGCGACAGCGAGCGCTCGTCCTTGGGCAAGAAATTCTTCTTCATCAGGGTCGCCCACAGCAGGCGCGCAGCCCGCAGTTTGGCGACTTCCATAAAGAAGTTCATGCCGATCGCCCAGAAGAAGGACAGACGCGGCGCGAAGCGGTCGATATCGAGGCCCGCTGCAACGCCGGCGCGGGCATATTCGATGCCGTCGGCGATCGTGTAGGCAAGCTCCAGGTCGGCTGTCGCGCCGGCCTCCTGCATGTGATAGCCGGAGATCGATATCGAATTGAACTTCGGCATGTTCTTCGACGTGTAGGAGAAGATGTCCGAAACGATCCGCATCGAGGGTTTCGGCGGATAGATATAGGTGTTGCGGACCATGAACTCCTTCAGGATGTCGTTCTGAATGGTTCCGGCAAGATCCTTCTGCGCAACGCCCTGTTCTTCCGCCGCGACGATGTAGAGCGCCATGATCGGCAGCACGGCGCCGTTCATCGTCATCGACACCGTCATCTCGCCGAGCGGAATGCCGTCGAACAGTTGCCGCATGTCGAGGATGGAATCGATGGCTACCCCCGCCATGCCGACGTCACCGGCAACGCGTGGATGGTCGCTGTCATAGCCGCGATGCGTGGCAAGATCGAAGGCGACCGACAGCCCCTTCTGGCCGGCGGCAAGATTGCGCCGGTAAAACGCGTTGGACTCTTCGGCCGTCGAGAAGCCGGCATATTGCCGGATGGTCCAGGGCTGCTGGATATACATGGTCGGGTAGGGGCCGCGCACGAAAGGCGGCAGCCCCGGATAGGTGTCGAGATGCGGCAACCCCTTGAGATCGCTTTGATTGTACAGATGCTTGGCGACAAGTCCTTCCGGCGTCGTCCGCTGGCCTTTGACCTCGACGGGGGTGCGGGGTGGCGGGACCCAACCGATCTGGCTGAAATCGGGGATCAAGAGGCGGCTCCGATGGATTGGTCGATGCGGACCGGAAACAGCGGCTCACAGACGGCAACGCCTTCGGTGAAGGCAGGCCGCCGTTCCGCTGCCAGCGTCTCGACCGGACTTTCGCCTTTCAGCGGGTAGAGCGTGGTGCCGATGATGACCCGCTCGCCTGCCTGGTAGGCCGCATTGCGCTGCGCTGCCGCGGCGTGAACTCGCTTCTGGATATGTCCGTCCCGAAGGCTGGACAGGATGCCGCCCTCGGCCTCGATTGTTTGCAATTGCGCCCAGGCCATCTCGCAGAGTTCGTTGGTCAGCGCTTCGACCGCGCCGGAACCATAGGCAGGATCGGCGACATGATCGATATGGCTTTCATTCGCCATGATCAGCTGCGTGTTGCGGGCGACACGACGGGCAAACCCCGCCGGCAAGCCATGCGCGATCGTGTGCGGCAGGATCGAGATCGAATCGGCGCCTCCGGATGCCGCGGCAAAGCAGGCAATTGTGGTGCGCAGGATGTTGGTCTCCGGATCCATCGCTGTCATCATCCGAAACGACGTCTCGGCATGGATGTTGGCCGTGGAACTGGGGATCGAGCAGGTCTCCTGCACCCGCGCCCAGAGCCTGCGCAGCGCCCGCACCTTGGCCATAGACAGCAACTGATCCTGGTCGACGCTCAGCGCAAAGCCGATATGGGGCGCGGCATAGACAAGCGGCTGCCGCGCCGTCTCGAACATTCTGAGATAGGATATCGCCGAAGCCAGCATGATGCCAAGCTCCTGCGCTTCCGTCGCACCGGCATTGTGGAACACACGTCCGTCCGCTTCCAGCAGCACGCCCGGAACGCCCATCGAGAAGAAATGCGCCAGCGACTGCGGCATCGAAGCCTGCAACGCCTCGATCGACATGCGCAGCCGGCCGGTTCCGGCGAAGATCGCCGCCGGATCGATGCCGAAGGAGAGGTTGAGTTTTGCCGGGTCTGACCGGCGCTTGCTCAGGAACGCCACCAGCCAGTCGGCCACGGCGCGGCTCCAGGGATGGGCGTCGATGCGAACCTGGACGCGGTTGAGCGGTACGCCGTCCAATACCGTCTCCAGTGCTTCCGCCGTTCTCGGCAGGCCGTAGCCGAACGCGTTCGGCGCCCCTTCGAAGACAAGTGACAATCCCGTGGCGCCTTGCGCTACGTCGTCCAGAGCCTGGGTTCTGGCGCGCTCGATATCCGGATCGTCGATGCGCTGGCTGACGATCCACGGCGATTTCGGGTTTGCGCGCACGGTCGGCTCTGCCGCTGTGCTGCGATCGTAGAGCGGTTCGATGCGGATGTTGTCGTCGGTATGCGAGACCAGCTTCTCTTCGAAGGATGCGCCGGCGAGTGCCTTTTCCGCCAAGGCTCGCCATCGCTGGCGCTCGGCGTTCTCTGGTTCGACATCCCTGGTCAGGGCTTCGGCGGCCATCCGTCTTCCTCGCTTTATGCGCCCGCACCAGCCTGGAGCGGTTCAGTCTACGGTCCTCGGTTCGATATCGCAATCCAATGCGTTTTCAGCGGCCGAATTCGATCCAAAAGATATAGGTCGGCCCACGTGCACGAACCATGAACGATTGCCAAACAGCGGCAAAATCCGCAAGCTTCAAAAAATCGATTGGAGGGTTGCCGCGATTGAACGATTGCCACGACTTGGACGAATGGTTCCAACTTGAACGAATGGCATTGTCGCTGTGCAACGGCCTCACTATACCTGCGGCAAGGCCACTGGCTTTAAACACATCAGTTTGCGGAGACCGGACACATGGCTGACGACACCAGTATTTTCATCGGCGCCAGCCGCAAGCCCGACGACAGCTACCAGCGTGCCGAGCAGTTGTTGCTGCAATACGGCAATCGTCATGGCCTGGTGACCGGCGCCACCGGTACCGGCAAGACCGTCACCTTGCAAATCCTGGCCGAAGGTTTTTCCAACGCCGGTGTGCCGGTGTTCTGCGCCGACATCAAGGGTGACCTATCAGGCATCGCGATGATGGGTATGGCGCAGGATTTTCTCGTCAAGCGGGCAGAACAGGTCAAGCTCGACCCCTATGACTTCCAGG
Source organism: Mesorhizobium sp. M0276 (assembly GCF_040321755.1). Lineage (NCBI taxonomy): Bacteria > Pseudomonadati > Pseudomonadota > Alphaproteobacteria > Hyphomicrobiales > Phyllobacteriaceae > Mesorhizobium > Mesorhizobium sp. M0276. The sequence goes on from NZ_JAMYSC010000012.1 coordinate 53,804, forward strand.
AATTCCCCGTCGTTTTCTGGGATCTATTCGGCGAACAGGGTCATCCTATCCGCGCCACGGTTTCGGAAATGGGGCCGTTGCTTCTGTCGCGCCTGATGAACCTGACCGAGGCGCAGGAAGGGATCATGAACATCGCCTTCCGCCTGGCGGACGAGGAAGGCCTGCTGCTGCTCGATATGAAGGATCTGCAGGCGCTTTTGGCCAACATCGCCGAGCGCGCCGAGGAGATCGGCTCGCGTTACGGCAATGTGACGAAGCCATCGGTCGGGGCTATCCAGCGAACGCTGCTGGTCCTGGAGCAGCAGGGCGCGGCAAACTTCTTCGGCGAGCCGGCACTGCGCATCGCCGACATCATGCGCACCACCCGCGACGGGCGCGGCGCCATCAGCGTGCTTGCCGCCGACAAGCTGATGATGAATCCACGGCTTTACGCGACCTTCCTGTTGTGGCTGATGTCGGAACTGTTCGAGGTGCTGCCGGAAGTCGGCGATCCGGACAAGCCGAAGCTGGTGTTCTTCTTCGACGAGGCGCATCTTCTGTTCGACGAAGCACCCAAAGTGCTGGTCGATCGCGTCGAGCAAGTGGTCCGGCTGATCCGCTCGAAAGGCGTCGGCGTCTATTTCGTCACGCAAAACCCTTTGGATATCCCTGAAAAGGTTCTCGCCCAGCTCGGCAATCGCGTACAGCACGCGCTGCGCGCCTATACGCCGCGCGAGCAGCAGGCGGTGAAGACGGCGGCCGAGACGTTCCGGCCTAATCCAGATTTCGATTGCATGACCGCCATCACTCAACTCGCCACAGGCGAGGCGCTGGTCTCGACGCTGGAAGCCAAGGGGGTTCCGTCGATGGTGCAGCGGACACTGATACGCCCGCCATCGTCGCGGCTTGGGCCCATCACGGTGGCCGAGCGCCAGAAGCTGATCCAGGAAAGCCCGGTCGCCGGCCAGTACGATCAGGTCATCGATCGCAAATCGGCCTTCGAGATGCTGCAAAAAAAGGCCAAGGATGCGCAGGATGCCGAGGAGCAGGCGCAGCAGGCCGGCAGCGGTCGCTCGCGCTGGACGATTCCGGGCTTCGGCAACGACGAGTCCGCGCCGCAATCCGATGGCAGGCGCTCGCCTGCACCGCGCCCGTCCAACCGCCAGACGGTGGCCGAGGCGGCGATCAAGTCGGTGGTTCGATCCGTTGGCTCGTCAGTCGGTCGGGCAATCGTTCGCGGCATCCTGGGCAGCCTGTCGCGGGGGCGTTAGGACCGGAGGCAGCGGCGTTGCCGCCGCCCGTCGGATCAGAAGATCGAGTTGGTGATCTCTTTCAGAGGCCCGAGCAGGATCGATCCTTCCGGCACGCCGGCGTCGATCGGGATTGCCCGGCGATTCGCAGTCGCCACCACTGGCTGGCTGGCATCGCTGGTGACGACAACTGGTGTCTTCGAGGGCACGCGATCATAGAGATCGATGATATCCTGGTTCATCAGGCGTACGCAGCCTGACGAGACGGACTTGCCGATCGACCGCCATTCTGGCGAGCCGTGCAGGCGGTAAAGCGTGTCCACGTTGCCCTGGAAGAGATAGAGCGCGCGTGCGCCGAGCGGGTTCTTCAACCCGCCGGGCATGCCGCCATTTTCGGCGCTGTATGGTTTCAATTCCGGCTGCCGGGCAATCATTTCATCCGGCGGCGTCCATTTCGGCCACTTCTGCTTCCACTGGACGACGGCATCGCCGGACCATTCGAAACCGGCGCGGCCTAGGCCGACACCATAACGGATTGCCTGGCCCCCCGGGCGAACCAGGTAGAGGAAATGGCCAGTGGTATCGACGACGATCGTTCCCGGCTTCTGCCCGGTCGGATCGGGAACGATCTGGCGCAGGAACTGCGGATCGATCCTGTCGAACGGGATCGCCGGCAAATCGAAGCCGCCATCACTGATCGCGCCGTACATCGTCACATAGTCGGTCAGCGGCGGCTCGATATAGGCTGGCGGCGGTGGCTCGACCGGCCCCGGTCCGGTGGTCGCGCATGCGGAAACCGCGATCGAAGCAGCGCCTAAGGCTGCGGCGTTGAGAAAGCCGCGACGGCTCAGGCGATAGGATTCGATTTCGATTTTGGACATGTTTGCCTTCTTTAAGTCTCAAATCGCAACAAGGCGTCAATGCGCCGATCGCTGCGCGGGTGCCTGACAACACCTGGGGCGATAGGCGGTTCCGATTCTGGCCGGAAGGTGGACAAACCAAGGCGAAGCTGTGACTGCGTTGCCACTGTGGCACCAGGGACACATGCGCGTCTCAGCTGCCTGGCACCAAAGCTTCGAGCGACGGCAGGATCAGGGCCGGCGGGAAGTCCCGGTATTCTTCGGGCTGGTTGGAACGGTTGATCCACACCGTGCGAAAACCGAATTTGGTGGCGCCTGCGATATCCCAGCGATTGGAGGACTGGAAGGAAACCGCGCCCGGGTAGAGGCGCCAGCCGGTGGCGACCATGTCATAGACCGCCGGATCGGTCTTGAAGCGCTGAACCGCATCGACGGAATAGATGTCGTCCAGAACCTGATCGAGCGCAGCGGACTTGACCGCTGCCTGGAGCATTTCGGGTGAGCCATTGGACAGGATCGCCAGCCTCGCTCCCGAAGCCTTGAGCGCCTTGAGCACGGCCGGCACTTCCGGATAGCAATCCAGCCGCCAGTAGGCATCCAGCAAGATCGCCTTGAGGCTGGGATCGGCCGAGGGAACCTTGCGCAGGGCGAAATCGAGCGCCTGTTCAGTCAACTGCCAGAAATCGGCATAGGCACCCATAAGCGTACGAACCCAGGAATATTCGAGTTGCTTGGCGCGCCAGATCTCGGACAATAATTGACCGTCCGGACCGATCCGATCGGCATGACGGCGTACGGCGGCATGCACGTCGAACAGCGTGCCATAGGCGTCGAAGACATAGGCGGCGTATTGCATGAAGACAGTTTTGAGGGCAGGCGCGACAAGGTGCAAGCTTTGATTGCACGGCGCCCCGTCGCTGGCCTCAACAAAACTATTCAATGCCGGTTGACGGCGCCCGCCAAAGCATCTTCCAATGGCTCCCACGAGACCGATTGAGGCGGGACAACACGATGACACTGGCGGCTGCGGCGCAATCCACGACATGGACTTTCGTCGATGGTGATTGGCACGAGGGCAATGTCGCCATTCTGGGGCCGCGAAGCCACGCGATGTGGCTCGGCACCAGCGTGTTCGACGGAGGCCGCTGGTTCGAAGGCGTCGCCCCGGACCTCGAGCTTCATGCCGCCAGGGTGAATTCTTCGGCGATTGCACTCGGCCTCAAGCCGTCGATGAGCGCCGACAAGATCGTCGGGCTGACATGGGATGGGTTGAAGAAGTTCGACGGCAGGACGGCGGTCTACATCAGGCCGATGTACCGAGCATGGCGGCTACATGGGCGTGCCGGCCGATCCCGCCTCGACCCGCTTCTGCCTTTGCCTCTATGAGTCGCCCATGATCCCGCCGACCGGCTTTTCGGTGACCGTGTCGCCGTTCCGGCGCCCGACCATCGAAACCATGCCGACCAATGCCAAGGCCGGCTGCCTCTACCCCAACAACGGCCGTGCCATTCTCGAGGCCAAGATGCGCGGCTTCGACAACGCAATGGTGCTCGACATGCTGGGCAACGTCGCCGAAACCGGAACATCGAACATCTTCCTGGTCAAGGACGGCCACGTGCTGACGCCGGCACCGAATGGCACCTTCCTGTCCGGCATCACCCGCTCGCGCACGATGACTCTGCTTGGCGAATATGGCTTCAAGACCACCGAAAAGACGCTGTCGGTGCGCGACTTCCTCGAAGCGGACGAGATCTTCTCGACCGGAAACCATTCCAAGGTGGTGCCGATCACGCGTATCGAGGACCGCAATCTGCAGCCGGGGCCGGTGGCCAAGAAGGCGCGCGAACTCTATTGGGAATGGGCGCATTCGACTTCCGCCGGCTGAGCGGATAAAAAGGCGATCGGCGCTCCATTCCGGAGTTGCCCCAACCCATTCCAGACCTATCTTAGTCCGGTATCGACACCGGATTTTTCCACGAGGGAGTACTGTCCATGGCTTTTGAATTGCCCGCTCTGCCCTACGACTACGAGGCCTTGCAGCCTTACATGTCGAAAGAGACGCTGGAATATCACCACGATAAGCACCACAAGGCGTATGTCGACAACGGCAACAAACTCGCTGTCGAGGCCGGCCTGGGCGATCTGTCGGTCGAAGAGGTGGTCAAGCAGTCGTTCGGCAAGAATGCCGGTCTCTTCAACAATGCCGCTCAGCACTACAACCACATCCATTTCTGGAAGTGGATGAAGAAGGGCGGCGGCGGCAACAAGCTGCCGGGCGCCCTGCAGAACGCGTTCGATAGCGACCTCGGTGGCTACGACAAGTTCAAGGCCGACTTCATTGCCGCCGGCACGACGCAATTCGGCTCCGGCTGGGCCTGGGTTTCAGTCAAGGACGGCAAGCTGGCGATCTCAAAGACGCCGAATGGCGAGAACCCGCTCGTCCATGGCGCGTCTCCGATCCTCGGCGTCGATGTCTGGGAGCACTCCTATTACATCGATTATCGCAACGCCCGGCCGAAATATCTCGAGGCGTTCGTCGACAGCCTGATCAACTGGGATCACGTGCTGGAATTGTACGAAAAAGCTCGCGCATAACCCCGAAAATCGGATTCGATTTTCAAAAAAGGATCATGCGCAAAATCAAAGTGTTGCAGCGTCCTTTGCACGCCTGAGAAGGCGCGCGGATGGCCTGATCGATCTCCAGAAAGACCCGGCAATCTGAACTGACCCCCGAAAGTTGGAGATCAACCTTCGGGGGTTTTCACATCCCGAGGGCCCTTCTTTTGCGGGGTCGCGGCCCCTGGCGATCAGGTTCGGCAAAAACGTCCGCGACGAGGGGAATATTCCACCCGCCGCATCCGTTAACGTCCTGTCCTGAAATGCCTTCATCACGGAGCCAAATGAATGAGAAAGCTTGTTATCGCCATCTCTATGCTTGCACTCGCGGCATCGGCGGCGTTTGCCGACCCGATACTTGATCGCCAGGGTTTGATGAAGGAGCGTGGAAAGATCGCCGGCGGCCTCGCGAAAGTGGTCAAGGGCGAGGAGCCGTTTGATGCGGCGGCCGTGCTGACACAACTTCAGGCGCTGCAGGCGAATGCCGAGAAATTCGATGCCGATGTGCTGTTCCCGGCAGGCAGCGATACTGGCGACACGACAGCGGCGCCGAAGATCTGGGAAGACATGGCCGGTTTCAAGTCGACCGAGGACAAATATCTCGCCGACATCAAGGCAGCGACCGCCACCGCTCCCGCCGACATCGATACGCTGAAGACGCAGTTTGACGCGATCACTTCCAATTGCGGCACCTGCCACAAGACCTATCGGGTGAAAAAGAGCTGATAGCGGGCGATGCCCTGGCTGAGAAAACTCGTCGGCGCCCTGGTCATTCTGGGAGCAGTCGGCGCGGTCGCCGGGTGGCTGCTGTCGGCGCCGGTGAGGCTCGACGGTGAGACGCTGGCCAAGCTGGGGCCCGGCGACGCGGTCAAGGGCAAGCGCATCTTTTATGCCGGCGGTTGTACTTCCTGCCACGCAAAACCGGGCTCGCAAGGGGATGCCCGGCTTCAACTCGTGGGTGGTCTCGCACTCAAGACGCCGTTCGGAACCTTCGTACCGCCCAACATTTCGCAAGATCCCAAGGACGGCATCGGCGCCTGGTCGGTCGAGGACCTCGCCAACGCCATGCTGAAGGGCGTTTCGCCCTCGGGCGAGCATTTCTATCCGGCATTTCCCTATGCATCCTACGCGCGCATGAACCCGGCTGACATTGCCGACCTCTACGCCTTCCTGAAGACGTTGCCTGCCGTCGCCGGCAAGGCGCCCGCGAATTCGCTCGGTTTCCCTTTCAACATTCGTCGCGGTATCGGCCTGTGGAAACTGCTCTACCTCCGTGACCAGCCTGTCGTTGCATTTCCCGACGGTACGGCTGGCCCGGTGATGGCCGGCCGCTACTTGGTCGAGGGGCCAGGCCACTGCGGCGAATGTCACACGCCGCGCGACTTTGCCGGCGGCACGAAAAAGAGCGAGTGGCTGGCCGGCGCCGTGGCTGCCGAAGGCAAGGGCGTCGTGCCCAACATCACATCGGGGGAGGGCGGCATTGGCGATTGGTCGGGAGCCGACATCGCCAACTATCTCGAAACCGGCTTCACGCCTGACTTCGATTCCGTTGGCGGCGCCATGGTCGACGTGCAGCGCAACATTGCCCAACTAACGGCGGAGGACCGTGCGGCGATCGCCGCCTATCTCAAGGCAATCCCGCCGCATCCAAATGGCTATCCGGCGCGCAAGAAGACGGCGAACTGAACTGATGCATGTCGCTCAACGTGCACAGCGGTCTTGACCGACATGCACAAAAACCAAGAACCAATGCGCGTCGTTTGACTCCGTACAAACGATACGCGTCAGTCTTCGTATGTCGGGTGACGGTCGCCCAGAAAATCAAATCCCGTCTCGAAGAAATGATTGTAGTTGCAGGTCAGTTCCTCGCCCGGCGCGATGTCGCGAAGCGCAAAGCTTTCCTCGGGCGAGGAGACGTCGCAATTCGGCTCGTCGGCGTGGTTCATATAGCGCGCGTCGTCGGCTTCGAAGACGATATAGTTCGGGTCACGCCGGTCGGGATAGGAATAGCGGTCGAGATAACTCTTCACCGGTCCGTCCTCGCGCTCATAAGTCTCGACCTCGATGATCCGGTCGAATCTTGGGTCGAGCCTCCAGATCAGCGTGCCGCGGGGAATGTAATTCTTGGCAAAAACGCCGATGCCCTGGATGGGCGATTTGTCGAGATAGACGTTGACGAGCAGCATGGTGGACCTTTGCGCGATTGGGGGCTGTCGGGCTTGGAAAAAGCCGCGCACTGGGTAGCGCGTGGTCATCGCAATTGCGAGTGAAATGAGCAAGGCGGAACTCAAAAAGTCATGATCGCTAGGGTGCTCGGCGCTCGCCGTCAGCGCTGCTGCAGCGCGAGCCGAACACTCAGAGCGCAGTAGATGCCGCCAACAACCTTGCCTTGCCACCTCAGCACCGTCGGATTCCGGCGCAGGAAGGTGCCGAGCCGGCCGGCGCTTACCGCAAAGACAACCGTGCTGAAAAGGCCAAGCACGACGAAGACGGTTCCCAATGTCGTCAACTGAAGCATCACAGATCCGTTTTCAGGCCGCACGAACTGAGGCAGGAAAGCGAGGAAGAAAAGTGCGGTCTTGGGGTTGAGCACTTCGGTCAGGACAGCCTGTCGAAACGCCTTGCCGGCCGAAATCGCGAGCGCACCGGCAGCCGGGTTACTCGGCGCTTTCTCGATGATCGCGCGAATGCCGAGATAAACCAGGTAGGCCGCGCCAATGTATTTTATGAGGCTGAACAGCGTCGCCGACGTGGCGATAATCGCCGAAATGCCGACCATTGCCATGACGGTGTGAAACACATCGCCGGCCGCGATCCCGGCGCCGGTCGCGATGCCGACCTTGGTTCCCGAACTCGTTGCCCGAGCGATCGTCAGCAGCGTGGCGGGGCCCGGAATGAAGACAAAGCCGAGTACGACCGCGATGTAAGCGATCAAGGTGGTGAGATCGATCATTTGTGGGTTTCTCCTGCAATATGCGCCTTGCCCATCACCTTCAGTGCAAAGGAATAGGTATAGGCGATCTCCTCCAGCCGCGAAAACCGGCCGGAAGCACCGGCATGTCCGGAATCCATGTTGATCTTGAACAGCACCGGATTGCCGCCGCTCTTGCGGTCGCGCAGTCGCGCCACCCATTTTGCCGGCTCCCAATAGGTGACGCGCGGATCGGTGAGACCGGCCAGCGCCAGAATCGGCGGATAGTCGAGCGCGGCGACATTGTCATAGGGCGAGTAGGCGGCGATGGTCCGATAATCGTCGGCGGATGCAATCGGATTGCCCCATTCCGGCCATTCCGGCGGCGTCAGCGGCAGGCTGGCGTCGAGCATTGTGGTCAGCACGTCGACGAACGGAACCTCGGCGACGATGCCGCCGAAACAGTCCGGCGCCATGTTGGCGACGGCGCCCACCAGCATGCCGCCGGCCGAACCGCCTTGAGCGACGATCCGCTCATGCGCCGTGTAGCGCTCGGCAACAAGGTGGCGCGCACAGGCTATAAAGTCCGTGAATGTATTCATCTTGTGCGCCCGCTTGCCGTCGTCGTACCAGCCATAGCCCTTGTCCTTGCCGCCACGGACGTGGGCGATGGCGAAGACGAAGCCGCGGTCGACCAGCGAGAACCAGTTGGTGTTGAAGGCGGCCGGCACGGTGATGCCATAGGAACCGTAGCCGTAAAGCAGGCACGGTGCGGATCCATCCAGCGGCGTGTCGCGATGATGCAAAAGCGAGATCGGCACCAGTTCGCCATCGCTGGCCGGCGCCATCAGCCGCCGCGTCACATAATGGTCCGCGTCATGGCCGGACGGTACTTCCTGGGTCTTCAGCAGGACCCGCTCGCGGGTGCGCATATTGTAATCGAACACCTGGGCCGGGGTCGTCATCGACGAGTACGAAAAGCGCATGATCTCGGTGTCGTACTCATAGGAACCCGACAGGCCGAGCGAGAAAGCCTCCTCGTCGAGGGATAGAAGATGCTCCTCGCCGCTGGTGCGGTCGCGCACGATGATGCGCGGCAGACCTTCCTTGCGTTCAAGCCGGACCATGTGGTCCTTGAAGCCGATCACCGACAGGATCAGCCGGCCGGGCTCGTGCGGCACCAGTTCCTGCCAGTTGGCGCGGACCGGATCGCTCGCCGGCGCCGTCATGATCTTGAAATCCTTGGCGCCGTCGGCATTGGTCAGGATGAAGAAGATGTCGCCGCCTTCTTCCAGATCGTACTGAAGGCCGATCTCGCGCGCCGAGACCAGTTTTGGTTCGGCAAACGGATCGCTGGCGCTTAAGAGGCGGTACTCCGACGTCTCGTGATCGTTGATGCCGATCATGATCCATTCGTTGTTGCGGGTGCCGTCGACATCCATGAAGAAGCCGGGGTCGGTTTCCTCATAGATCAGCCGGTCGCTCTGTGGGCTGTCGCCCAGCGCATGGAACAGCACCTTGGACGGACGGTGATTGGGATCGAGACGAGTGTAGAAGAAGCCGTCATTGCCGGCGCTCCAGACGCCAGAACCACCGGTGTCGGGGATCTGGTCAGCCAGCTCCTTGCCATTGGCAAGGTTGCGCACGCGAAGCGTGTAGAATTCGGAGCCCTTGTCGTCGAATGCCCATAAGAGCTTGGCGTGGTCGGCCGAGTGATCGACGCCCCCAAGACGGAAATAGGCCTTGCCCGCGGCCTCCGCGTCGCCGTCGAGCAGGATATGCTCGGCGCCCCCGTCACGCGCCATGCGGAAATAGCGCGGCTGTTCGCCACCAAGCTTGAAGGACGAACCATAGGCATAGGGTCCGTCCTTCATCGGCACAGAAGAATCGTCTTCCTTGATGCGGCCCTTCATCTCCTTGAAAAGCTTCTTTTGCAGTTCGACCGTGTCGGCCATCAGGCTTGAACTGTAGGCGTTTTCTGCCTCGAGTTCGGCGCGGATCTCCGCATCGAGCAATGACGGATCCCGAAACATCTCCTGCCAATTGTCGGCCCGCAGCCAGGCATAGTCGTCGGTTCGCGTGATGCCGTGATGCGTTTCGATAACCGGCCGCTTCTCGGGCGTTGGCGGGCTGACGTTCGGAAATGCGGATGTCTTGGTCATTGCGTCTCGCTTTGGAAGTATCTTGATAGGGAAGTACCCTGACTCGACATCGTCAACCAGCCGGCGTGGAGACAGGAACAGAAAGTTTGCTATCGCTGGCGCGAGGTCTGGCATGACCCTATACACAACGGCAAGTTCGTCACCGGGTGGGTCTATGGCAAATACATCACCCCGCATTGACGCGGCAGCGGTTAGCTGATCCGGCCGGACTACAGGCGCGTGTCGCCTGATTTCTCGCGCGACGGCGGCAACCTCTGGTTTTGTGATCAAATCTGAACAACCAAGCTTGCGCCTGCAATTAGCCAAGAAAAATCAAGCATTGAAACCTGCCTCGTGAGTTTCCGGGAATGTAACGGAAGGCTGACGTAGCGTCAGGCGTTGCTGGTTGGCGCGAGAAATATCGACAAATTACACGATACACGAAAGATTGAAGCTGATCGGGGGACAATTGATCAACATCGTTCAATATAGCGGGAAGGGCGAATTGACTTACTTGGTTCGCAGGCCCATTGATGTGCCCGCGACACGAATCGCAGAAGCTCTGTCTGCGTCAAATTCGTGCGATGCCCTGGCTGTTAAAAGGGCGCGGATCGAAGTAACTCTTGTTGGGGCCTGAAGACCATGGATATTGTCGAAACACCTTCCAGAAACAGCGATGCGCTGATCGAGTTGACCGCCGATGTGGTGGCCGCCTATGTCAGCAACAATCCGGTGCCGGTCGGCGAATTGCCGAACCTGATATCCGATGTCCATACCGCCCTCGGGCGTGTGGGCGGAACCGGCGAACAGCCGCCTGCCGACAAGCAAAAGCCGGCGGTCAACCCGAAGCGCTCGGTTCACGACGACTACATCGTCTGCCTTGAAGACGGCAAGAAGTTCAAGTCGCTGAAGCGCCATCTGATGACCCACTATGACCTGACGCCAGATCAGTATCGCGAAAAGTGGAATCTCGATCCGACCTATCCGATGGTTGCACCCAACTATGCCGCTGCCCGGTCGCAGCTCGCCAAGAAAATGGGTCTCGGCCGCAAGCGCAAGGCGCGGTAATCGCTGCCAGCAGATGTATCGACCCAAACGGCGCCTTCGGGCGCCGTTTGATTTTGCCAGGCGGTAGCCCTGATCGAGTAGAGCGATTCCAGGGAGAGTGTGAAACGCGTTCAGGCAGTCTGCTTGAGCGCCGCCTCGGCGTCGCGCTTGATGCGCTTGACCATCGAACGAAGGCCATTGGCGCGCTGCGGCGACAGATGCTCGTCGAGGCCGAGTTCTTTCAATGTCGCTTCCGCATCGGTCTTCTGGATCTCGCTGGCGGTCCTGCCGGAAAACAGCGCCAGCATGATAGCGACCAGGCCACGCACGATATGAGCGTCCGAATCGCCGGTGAAGGTGACGACCGGATCGGCTCCAGGCCCCTGTTCGGTGGTCAGCCAGACCTGGCTGACGCAGCCCGGCACCTTGTTGGCGGGGTTGCGCTGCTCGTTCGGAAACGGCGGTAGGGCCTCGCCAAGTTCGATGACGTAGCGATAGCGGTCTTCCCATTCCTCAAGGAAGGAAAAATCGTCACGGATAGTCTGGATCGTGGTGGTCATAATGCCGGATATAGTTACGCGGCAGCGCCGCGTCACGGAAAAAACAAGGACACCGCGGGCGTCGAGAGGTCAGACGGCCCACGGTGCGCCGTCGAAACGGCTTAATTCTGTGCCGGTAGGTTGACTGTCTCGGGCAAGACGACGTCCTCCCGCACGCTGCCGGTCATCGTCGATGTGTCAGGGCCGGAGGCGGACTTGTCGTCCAGCATCGATGCCGCGATCTTGGCGGTCTCCTTGGCGCGGGCGGTAATGGTGTGCATCGCCGATTTGCCGGTCTCGCAGACATCGGGCTTGCGTTCGCAAATGCCGGCGATGTCGCCAACAGCTTCGCGTGCGGCAAACAGTGCCTGGATCGGCCCGACGCTTTCACGGCCCGATTCATCGGGTCCAACAGTCAGCGGCAGCGCCAGCAGCACCAGCGAAAACCAGAAAGCCATTCTTATCAGGAAGACCATGCCCTTGCCCTCTCGTCGTGACCGGATCATGCATCCATATGGCATGACCTCTTTTGTGGGCAGGATGTTGGCACACAGGCGCAAAGGACGGCTTGCAGGCAAAGTGAGAATTTTCCTCAAATTTTAGGCAAATTCGAAACGCGCCATTGTGAAATCGATTTGTCTCAAATCCGAATGATTTTTCTTAACGCGGGATAACCATCTATCCGTCTGCTTTTCTTGCTTTTTTGCCAAAGAGCGGGAGTCCGGGCGCGGCGTGCAGCCATCCGACGGGGACCGTCGCCGAATAACCCTCCGTTTACTATGGCTGCATTTGCCCGGGCTTTCGGCTGTCGGCATCCCGATATTTGCCGCAGGCCGGGGCCCTGGTCGGCCCTGCCTTATCCATTCCTTAAACGCTGGATGCGAGTTTCAGAGCCAACCAGAACGATCTGCAAAGCAGAGTTGTCCACGACGATTACGGGTGCGTTGAGTTGAGTTCAATCAAGGCCAGATACGTCGAATTGCCTGGCGCGATTGCCGCCGGTTGCGAACGTATGGTCCATCCGTCCATTCTTGGGCAGAGCGACCGCGAGCGCCAGCGCCGCTTCATCGGCGTCATGCTCGCCGCTCCTTTCTTTGCTGCTGGCGCCGCGGTCACACTGGTTACTTCAGGCATGGGCGCCGCCGTCACCATGGCGGCCATCTTCGCGGCCTTTGGCCTGTGCTGGTTCGTCGCCTTGCTGGTGGCGGCAACCGGCAAGATGGCGATAGCAAGTCAGGTCGCCCTGGCAGCGGCGGGCGTTTCTCTCGGCAGTCTGATTGCCGCCGCGGGCGGGCTGAGTTCGCCTGTCGCCATGCTTGTCGTGGCGCTGCCATTCGAAGCCTGGTGGATCGGCGCCTCGCGGCGTGCGGCACTTTGGGGAGCCGTGTCGACCGCTGCCGCCATCCTGGTTCAGCCTCTGGCTGCAACCGTGTTACCGTTCGCGGGAGCGCAGATTGCTGCATGGCACTGGCTGGTGCCATTGGCCTGGGCGCTCACGCTGATCCCGCGTGCGTCGGTGCTTCGCGACACGACCGATGCATCCGATCTCGTGAAGACTGCCGATAGGCTAGAAGACATTATCGATGCGGTAGTCTTGCGGGTCGCCCGTCATGGCGAGGTTATCGAGGCTTCGCCAAAGGCGCGCACGCTTTTGAAACTGCCGGCCGAACTGCTGTCGGGACACGGCTTCTTCGATCGCATTCACCTGTCGGATCGCGTCTCCTATCTCAGCGCCCTGGCCGACATGCGCGATGGCGCGCTGTCGCGCCGGCTCGAATTGCGCATCAGACTGCCTCAAAACGGCAACGGCCAAAATGACAACCGCTTGGCGGCCGACAATTACCGGCCGTTTTCGCTCGATCTGGTGCGGGGTGAGGAACAGGGCGACGTCTTCACGCTTGTCCTGCGCGAGAATGACGAGATAGCCCGGCTGCGCGAGGAACTCGCGGCGGCCAATGAGGCGGCCGCGTCCGCCGAGGTGGCGAAGGGGCGCTTCCTGGCGGTGGTGAGCCATGAATTGCGCACGCCCTTGAATGCCATCATCGGCTTCTCGGACATGCTGTTGCATGAGATGTTCGGCGCATTCAAGGATCCGCGGCAGAAGGAATATGTCGGTTTGGTGAGGGATTCGGGCCAGCATCTGCTTGCCGTCGTGACCTCGATACTCGACGTGTCCAGGATAGAATCGGGCGTCTATGCGACCGAACCGGAGCCGTTCCGGTTCGCGGAAGCGGTCGACATGTGCCAGTCCATGATGCAGGTGCAGGCGCGGGCCAAGAACATCGATCTGCAGGCGCAGATCGCGCCGGACGCTGGCGACATCAATGCCGATCGGCGTGCCGTGCAGCAGATGCTCATCAACCTGGTCTCCAATGCGATCAAGTTCACCCCCGATGGTGGCGATGTCGTCGTCGGCGCCAAGCGGATCGGTTCGCGTCTGCATTTCTGGGTCAGGGACACCGGCATCGGTATCGCCGAGGAGGATTTTGCCAATCTCGGCAAGCCCTTCATGCAGATCCAGAACGACTATACCCGCCGTTTCGAAGGGACAGGTCTTGGCCTTTCGCTGGTCAAGGGCCTTGTGGCCTTGCACGATGGCACGATGTCCATCGAAAGCATGCCGGGCGAGGGCACCACGGTGACCATCAGCCTGCCGGTGAACGGACCGAACAGACGTCAGGCGGAGAAGGCCGGCGTGCTGACCATGCCTGTGGCTATGGCGAAAGGGGACAGAAATGGCTCGCTCCGCAAGACAGCCTAAGAAGGCGGTCAAGCGCCGCAGCAATGCCTTTCAGGATGGCGCCGTCGCCGTCGGCGGCATGATTTCGCGCAATCCCGTCCTGGTGGGTGGCTCGACGGCATTCCTGGTGACGCTGTTCTACGTTTCCGCGAATGCCTTGTGGTATCAGCCTTTCCCGCATGCCGGCGCGTTCTTCGCGACCCGCAGCATCGCGGGCTTTCCGCGCGCAACATCGGACGAACCGGAGACGACATTCAACATCGTGCGGCCATCCGGCGCGCCGGCACCGATCAAGGGCGATCCGGTGGTCGAGCAGGTGCAAGGCATTCTCAAGGATCTCGATTTCTATTCTGGAACGGTCGACGGCATTTCCGGGCCCAACACGCGTAAGGCCATCCAGGCTTATCAGCAGAAGGTCGGGCTCAACACGTCCGGCGAGATCGACGCACTGCTGCTGGATCAATTGGGCGCGACGCCGAAAACCGCCTCTGTCGTACCCAGACCGCAGCCGCGCCCGGATACGCCGGTCGCCGTTCCGGTGTCTTTACAGACGAATTCCGGGCAGACGAATGCCGAGCAGACGAATGCCGGCCAAACGAATGCCGCGCAGGCGCCCGATGCCCGCATCGTCAAGATCCAGGCCGGGCTCAAGGCGTTCGGCAATGACGATATGCAGTTGGACGGCGTCGTCGGCGCGCGCACCAAATCTGCGATCAAGGAATTCCAGTCGTTGTTCGGGCTGCCGCAGACAGGCGAGCCCGATGAGATCGTCTACGTCAAGATGCGCGAGATCGGCCTCACCAACTGACGGCTGAAACGACGGCTCGCCGAGCGGCTGAAATATCGATAGAGCCCCTTGTTACCATGCATGTCGTTGTCCCAAAACCGCGGCACATTTAGGCGACATGCATTAGCGGAGTTCTCTCATGCGCGTCACATCGGATCTATGGGTCTCGGCCCTGTTGCGCCGGGTTTTCAGTGCTGGCGGATTTGCAGCCGTGGTCAAGCGCGGTGCGACCGAGGCCGGCGCTGTGTTCGTCGTGACGCGGGGCAGGCTGGGCGAGGTTGCCCTGTTCGGCCCGGCGCCGCAGACGAGCTACGATTCGGCCAAGCCCGACGAGCGGTTTTTCACTCTGCTCGGGGCCGGCGACGATGCCGCCTTGCTCGATGCCAGGCTGGAAAGGGAGAAAAAATTCGATCCCGACATCTGGGTGGTCGAGATCGAGGCCGGCACAGTGCCGGTCGAGGAGCTCATTTCCGTGAAGACGCCCTGAAGCCGGAGGAAGCCGCCGCATCCTCAGTGTTCGATGCCGTGTGGGTGTCGCTGTTTGCGGGTGCTGCGCCGCGACCCACCTTTGAAAGAGTTTCCGATTTCCAGAGCCGCACCTTGTCGGCGGCCGCCTCGCGGTGCAGGAGCCGGTAGCGGTCGAGAAAGGTGCGGATAGCCTGCGGGTGCGGGAACTGGCTGGGATAGACCGCGACCGTGATCAGGAATGCCCTATCCTCGCTGAGGTCGAGCGAGCGCAGTGCGGCAAGCAGCGACGCGTAATTCTGGCTGGCGGTGAGCGCGCGCGCGATCGAGAAATCGGTGTCGAGCGCATCGGCGAGTGCGGTCTGGAAGAACGCGGCGTTTCCCGTCAGCGCCGTCTCGCGCAATTTCACATAGGTATCGGCGCCTGTGAGAGAATCGGCGCTCATTGCCGTCGCCTCGTCGCCGGTGCGCATCATGGAACGCAGCCTGCGCCGCGCGCTTTCGGAGGCAATGCCGGCCACCTGTCCTCTTCCGGGCTGTTCGGCGGCAGGTTCGGTGCTGGCAGGCGCGATCTTGTCTGCCATGATGGCGTCCGCTTCCGGCTCCCGCCTTCGCACCAGAGTTGGCCTCTCGAGCGCCCGGATCAGATCGGCAATGGTCGGGTTCAGGTCCTTGCGGCGCGCGATGGCACGTGCATGCGGCAGTCCGTGCCGCCCGATCAGCGCGATGAGGTCGATGTTGCTGACGGCGCGTGAGCGGATGAGCAAGGGAGCGGCAATGTCGACCGGCTCCTCGCAGAGGCGGCGCACCAAAGCGGGCGGGGCATATTCGCATTCGGAAAGGGCAGCTGCCACGTAACGGCGAGATTCGACGGATACATCGTTGAACAGCGGCAGCGTCAGGTCTTCGAGCTGGCCGATCTCACGGCGTGAAGGGCGGGTCAGCGAGCAGAATGCCGACACCGCGGCGCGGAACAGCCTTTCGGCCTTTCCCGAATCTTTTCGTACCGCGATTTGCCTGAAGTCCGAAGATGACACGAAGGATACGCCCGACAACACACACAAGCTCGGCCACGCTCGACCGGGACGGTGCCGGTTTCGCGAGTGCCCCGGCCAGGACGTCCTGACCTCTAGACAAAGATCAAGTTAGCGACGATCCGTTAGCGCTCCGTTAACCCTCTGCCGGCCTTAATGATATTTGGAGGCGTTGCGTTGTGCTCCGGGGAAACCGAGAGGAATGCGCGAACCATGGGCATGGTACTGTCTTTCGTGCCGCGTACGGCACCAAACAATCGAGCGAAGCAAGCCGCCGAAATGCCGGCGGCGGTGATCATCTTTCCCGGCATCCGCTACGAGCGGTCTCATGCCGGCGAGGTGCGGCCGGTCGACCCCGACAAACCGGGATCGCCAAGGAGCAAGCCGGTTCCGCACCACTAGTCTGGTCGCAACGGATGTTCATCCAGCCCTGGAGATGATGCCGTCCCACCCGGCCATCGCGATCTCAGCTACGGCTTGGAGCTCCGCCCGATCGGCGCCGTCACGGGCCCGGATCGCCATCCCGCTCTGAACGGTTTGCAGAAATCGCGCGAGCTCGATGACATCGACAGACCTTGGCAGCTCTCCTTCTGAAACGGCCTCTTGCAAACGAGCTCTGAGCAGATCAAATGCGTTGCCGCGTGCCGCACGCATCAGATTGGCGAGTTCGGCGTGGCCGTCGCTGCCAACGGTTCCAAGCGTAACCATACATCCATGAGGCAGATCGCAATCCGATCCCGTCATGGCGGCCGCGGAGTCTCGCAGGTAAGCCAACGCCGCGTCGCGCGCCGTGGCCGCCTTGCGAAACCGCCCCAAAACAAGGTCTTCATAGGTCGCGGAGTAGAACCTGAGCGCTTCGCCATACAGCTCGTCCTTCGAACCGAAGGCGGCATAGAGACTCGTTGGACCGACGCCCATCACGTCCGTTAAATCCGCAATCGACGTCGCCTCGTACCCCTTGACCCAGAACACCCTCATTGCCTGCGCCAACGCGGCTTCTCGGTCGAACGCGCGCGGCCGCCCCCGTCCACGGGGTGCCGGGCCAACGCGTTCCGATGAGCTTTGATCCTTTTTTTGCATCGATCACTACATAAACCTATTGACACATCTTCGCAACGGATAGCAAATATGTATCGATCACTGCATAAATAAGGATGAATCATGCTCAACCTGACTGGCAAACGCGCCCTTGTAACCGGGGGCTCTCGGGGAATCGGTGCGGCCATCGCACTCGCACTGGCTGAGAATGGTGCGGACGTCGCTCTGACCTACCAACGTTCGAACGAGCGCGCCAACGCGGTGGTGACGTCAATCGAGCAGCTTGGCCGCCGCGCCGCGGCCATCCAGGCCGACAGCGCCGATCCGACCGCCATCAGACGGTCCGTCGATGAGGCCGTCAGAGCGTTGGGAGGGCTGGACATTCTCGTCAACAACGCCGCTATCGCGCTCTACGACGCGATTGCTGACTTCAAGGTGCAAGACATTGACGCGCTCCTCGCTGTGAACGTTCGCGGCCCTGTGCTGGCCACGCAGGCCGCTCTCCCGCACCTTGGCGCGGGTAGCCGTGTGATCACGATCGGTTCCGCCGGTGCGGATCGCATTGTCGGATCGACCGGCACGGTCTATTACATGACCAAGGCCGCGCTGCAGTCCTTCACCCGTGGTCTGGCGCACGAGCTTGGGCCACGCGACATCACGGCCAATCTCGTCCAGCCGGGCTCAACCGACACCGACATGAACCCCGCCGACGGTGAATTCTCGAACTTCCAGCGCGGTCTCATCCCCTTGGGTCGCTTTGGCGCGCCGGCGGACGTCGCCGCCACCGTTGCCTTCCTGGCAAGTCCCGCCGCCCGCCAAATCACTGGGACTATCGTCAACGTGGACGGTGGGCTGTTGGCCTGAAGGCGCGCAGGCAGGCGGAAGCCGGACGAGCAACCGTTTCACACTTTCCTGGAATTGCTCTAGAAGTCCTGCAGCTCGCAGGAACTCTGCGCGAAGAAGCGTGACACGCTCGGCTTCCAGCTGTCATCGGGCACGAAGGCACGGATGACGAAGATGCCTTCCTCGATCGGCGCTTCGACAAAGATCGCTCCCTGAAGCTCCTCGGGAAGCTCCTTGCGCACGTCGATCATCTGCGCCGGCGTCAGCACGACGGCATCCAGCACGCCACCGGTCGCGGTGTGGTCGTTGAAGGAATAGATGTTATGGCCGCTGCGGTCATAGACCGACACCGACCAGAACGGAACATGTCCAGGTGCCTTGATCCGGACCATGCCCTCGCCCAGGTCGAACCGACACGCCGTTGCGTAAAACAGCGGATCGACGGATTTCACCACGGGCGCGCCACCAGCTTCGGCATCGAGCCGCGTCATCTTGTAGAGATCCGACGCCATGGACAGACGCGACCAGGCATCGCGTTCAGAAAATTCAGGCACCAGAAACAGCACGACGACGTGCACGATGCCAGCGCCGAGCAGGCCGAGCAGGACCGCATGAAAAAGCCTGCGCATCGTCGCATAGAAACTACGCATCGCAGCCGACCTTTACGATCCGCGGCAGCGATACGTCCGAGAGGCCGGTGCTGCTGGCGATCGGCGTGTCGTAGAAGGTCAGCACGAAGTACATCCTGCCGAAACCGTCGGTCAGCAGCCAGTTGCCCGGCATCGGGCGATGGCCGGCGGAAATGATGACCGAATTGTCGGGCTGCCGCACAACCCCATAGGATTGTAGCGCCGCAAGTCGGGGTCTGCCGGTTTCGACCACGCCGAGCGACTGGTCGGCGGCATAGAGCGTCCAGAACCGTGCCGTCGGAAAACCACCCTCGATCGTGTAGGTGCATTCGCGCTTGAGCTCGGCGCCGCCCGCGTCGCGCTCGGCCACGAAGGACAAGCCTTCGGCGCGGCCGAGCGCAAGCACGCCCTCGCGCGCCACGCGGGCCTTGGAATAAGGATCGGCGGACGGCGTGCCGATGTCGGGAAAGGCCCTCCATTGGCCGATCCGGATGGCGCCGACACCATCCTGGACCTTGAGCGCATACCAGACGCTGCCGCCGCCGCCGACGATGGCTATGGCAAGCGAAAGCAGCGTCAGGAAGGCATTCTTGAGCATGAGGAGCCGGGGACAAGAGAGTTGCCGCTCGGAGATATCGCGGCGTGGGGGCTTGTGGCAAGCGGCGGGCGTGGGATTACAGGGCAACGAACCAGGGTTGACGGTTCCTTCGCAGCCTTCGCCGGCGCGTAGGCTGACGGAGCATCAAACGAAAAACCCGCCTGCGCGGCGGGTCACTGGCGCAAATCAGCACCATGGATGAATATGTACCATAGCTGAGGTCACGGAGTCAAGAAAAAATTCCTATCGTGAAAAGCTGCCGGCACAAAAGCTGCCGACATCGCCGAACTGGCTGCCGTCAGGTCTATTGTTAACCTGAGTTCGGAGCCCTACGTGGGATTGCCGACAAGCGTTGTGGTTAGGCGCTGCTTTCGCTTCTCCCACCAGGGCAGAGGGAAGAGGCGCGCCAATCACAGTGCCGACAGCGTCTCCGGCGGTTGGGGCGCATTGAGGACAGGCGCCGACTGGAACAGCCTGGACATGTCTCGCAATGTCTGCGTGGTCCGGCTGGACAGCACCGCCGGCCGTTCGGCCGCGGCATCGGCCGCCGCCTGCGCGTCGCTCTTCTTCTGCGCTTCCTCCGCCTTGGCAGCGACCTCCTCATCGACAAAGGGTTTGTCGATGCCGGGAATCGGCTTCAGGTCGATGTTCTGGTGCGCGTAGACCATCAGTCGCTGCCACACCATCGCCGGCAGCGAGCCGCCCGTCATGTTTTTCGTCGGCGTGAAGTCGTCGTTGCCCATCCACACCGCTGCCGTGTAGTTGCCGGTGAAGCCGACAAACCAGGCATCGCGGTAGGATTGCGTCGTGCCGGTCTTGCCGGCGACGACGATGTTCGGGAGTTGGGCCCGCCGTGCCGTGCCCATCACCGGTACCGCCGCCAGCATGGTGTTCATCGATTTCAGCGCTTGCTCGGACAGAACCCGATGTGGCGGCGGCGCATCCTTGGCGAAATCATAGACCACGTCGCCGGTGCGGGTCACCAACTGGGTGATGCCGTGCCGCGAGCCGACGAAGCCGTTGTCGGCGAACACGCTGTAGCCCGTCGCCTGGTCCATCACCGTCATGCCGGAAGTGCCGAGCACCATCGTCTTGTGCGATTCGAGCGGCGATTCCACACCCATCGCCTCGGCCATGGCCTTGATCGGGCCGATGCCGAGATAGTCCTTGGCCAGGCGCACCGGCACGGTGTTGATCGACTTCGCCATTGCCACGATCAGCGTGACATTGCCCGCCGAGCCGCCGCTGTAATTGTGCGGCGACCAGCTGCCCCAGCTGATCGGGCCGCCGGAAATGATGGAATTGGGCGTGAAGCCGTGTTCCATCGCTGTTGCATAGACATAGGGCTTGAACGATGAGCCGGTCTGGCGAAGCGCCTTGGTGGCGCGGTTGAACTGGCTGGCGCCATAGTCGCGGCCGCCAACGATGGCTCTCACGGCGCCGTTGGTTTCGATGACGACCACCGCGCCCTCGGTGACGTTATATTCCTTGCCGAACTGGCGCAGGTGGAATTCCACAGATTCTTCCGCCGCCTTCTGGATGTTGGCGTCGAAGGTGGTGTGGGCAACGAGCGAATGCTGACCCGGTTTTGCGATCTTCTTGACCTCGTCGAACGCCCAATCGAGGTAATAGTCCGGGCTCTTCTGTTCGCCGCGATCGACGACGTCGGCCGGGTGCAGCCTTGCCTGCAAAACCTGGCCCTCGGTCATGAAACCGGAATCGACAAGGTTGGACAGCACCACATTGGCGCGCGCACGCGCCGCCGGCAGGTTGATATGCGGCGCATATTTGGTCGGTGCCTTGAACAGGCCGGCCAGCATCGCCGCCTCGGCGAGGTTCAGGTCCTTGACGCCTTTGCCGAAATAGAAGTCCGCGGCCGCCTCGATGCCGAACGTGCCGCCGCCCATATAGGCGCGGTCGAGATAGAGCTGCAGGATTTCCTTCTTCGACAGATTGGCCTCGAGCCACAGCGACAGGAAAGCTTCCTTGATCTTGCGCTCCAATGTGCGCTCATTGGTCAGGAACAGGTTCTTGGCGAGCTGCTGGGTGATGCTTGAGCCGCCCTGGACGACGGAATTTGCCCGCACATTCTCGAAGATTGCGCGTGAAAGGCCCAGCACATCGATGCCGTAGTGATCGAAGAAGCGGCGGTCCTCCGTGGCGAGAACCGCCTTGATGACATGATCGGGCATCTCGTCGACCGGTACTGAATCACGCTGGATGATGCCGCGCTGGCCGATCTCGTTGCCGTAGCGATCGAGGAACGTGACCGCGAAGTCGCCCTGGGCGCGCCAGTCGCCGGCTGTGTCCTGGAAAGCTGGCATGGCCAGCGCCAGCATCACCACAATGCCGCCGGCGCCGAGCGTGAAACCTTCGCTCAACAGTTCGATGATGCCGCGGCGCCAGCCGCTGAAGCGGAAGCGCCGCGAAAAGATCGTCGCGGATTCCCAGAATTGGCGCGCCTTGAAACCGATCTCGTAGAGCGAGGAATCGATCCACGCGTCGAGCGCCAGCAGCCGGGTGGCGATCGGACCTCTTCTCTTGCGTGGTTCAGGACTGGCCATTCGGAAATCCGGCTCGCGATTGCACGACCTGAGGACTGCAAACCGGCAATTTCAGGGCGATGTGGCGTCCCGACTATTCATCCATTTTCCGACACCCACAAGGGCGGTGAGGACACAGCTGCAAGGTTTGTTGGTGCAAGGGCAGGGGCAGGCATGAATGGCGACCGCCGCCGCCTCGAAACCGGGCGCCTCGAGCTCGCCGGCCCCGAGGTTGGCGCAATCAGCCTGCCAGAGCAGTGCCTTGAACGATCATCGCCGCGAGGCTGCCGCGATAGCCGCCTGGAGCAGAACCCGCGCGCCGGTAATCGCGTAGGCGGGCTCCACATATTCTGCCTCGTTGTGGCTCAGCCCGTCACGGCACGGCACAAAAATCATCGCGGCAGGCGCCACCCGGGCGAGGAACAGCGCATCATGGAATGCCCCCGATATCATCTGCTTGTGCGGCAGCCGCAGGGAATTGACGGCCTCCTCGACGGTTTTGACCATATCGGGAGAGAATGCCGCCCCGGGCATGTCGAACGACCGCCTGATCATTGCCGTGCAATGCTGAGCCTCTGCCTCCGCCGCGCAGACCTGGCGCAGTTCGGCTTCGATGGCATCGAGCCGCTCTACCTGCGGGTGTCTGATGTCGACGGCGAAGACCACCGACTGCGGTATGGCATTGATCGATCCCGGCTTGGCGGTGACCCGTCCTACTGTCAGCCTTGCGCTGCTGTCGAACGGCATGACCGTCGTCTGCAGCCTGTGCATCGCGGCAACGGCCGCGACCATCGGATCCCTGCGGTAGGCAAGGTCGGTTGTACCGGCGTGACCGGCAGCGCCCTCAATGGAGACTTCCAGCCACCGCGTGCCTTGCACGGCGGTGACGATACCGATCGGCAGCCCTTCCTTTTCCAGCGATGGTCCCTGTTCGATATGGAGCTCGATAAAGCCGGAGATCGGCATGCCGAAAGGGCGAAGGGTTGCCTCTGGCAAGGCGGAGATGGTTGCCGCGAGTTCCTCCGCGAGGGACGCACCGTCGCTGCCGATTATGGATTGCCATGCTGAGATATCGGCCCCGGTGAAGGCCATGGAGCCCATGACACCTGGCGCGAACCGGCTCCCTTCTTCATTGGCCCAGGCGACGACCTCGATCGGCATTCGAGTTTCGGCCTTCGCGTCCTCCACGGCTTCGAGCGTCTCGAAGGCGGAAAGCGTGCCGAGCGCTCCATCGAAGCGCCCGCCGGTCGGCTGGCTGTCGAGGTGGCTGCCGATCAGCAGCGGCGGCAGCGTGGCATCCGTACCCTCGCGGCGGATGAAGAGGTTCGCCATGGCGTCCTGAAAAACCGCGAAACCACGCTCGAGCGCCAATTCCGCCAGCAGGCGCCTGGCGCTGCGATCCTCAATGCTGAACGCCTGACGGTTTACGCCGCCGGCTCGCGTCGCGCCGATCCGGGCGAAGGCATCGAGGCGGCCCAGCAACCGCTCGCCGTCGATCTCCGGCACCAAAGTCACCGCTTGAGGCCTCGGATAAAGCCGTTCACCCGTTGAGGGTCGACCTGGTTCCACCATACGCCATCGTGCTTAAGCGAACTGGCGACAATGACGCCGTCGACGATGTCGAGGATGTCGTTGGCGTTGTCGGTCGTCACCCCGCTGCCGACAAGCGTCGGCAGTCCGGCGGCGTCCTTGATCATCCTGATGTAGCCGAGATCAGCGGCGTGGCCGGTGCGCTGGCCAGTGGCGATCACCGCGTCGGCATCGAAGAACACCAGATCCTTGACCTGTTCCTCGACCGGCCGGTCGCCGACGATGGCGTGGGCGCCATGCTTGACATGGGCATCGGCGAAGATGCGGATGCCGTTGGCCCTAAGCCTGGCGCGGAAGCGCATGGCGCGCGCGGCCTCACCTTCGATAAAGCCTTCATTGGCGACATAGGCGTTGGCCCACTGATTGACGCGGACGAAGGAAGCGCCGGAGGCACTGGCGATCGACAGCGCGGGAATGGAAGCATTGGCAAGCACGTTGATACCGATCGGCCGGCCGAGTTCCCTGCGGATCCGGTCTGAGACGACGGACATATAGGCGGAAGTTTCCGGCCCGATATCATCAGGCTTGGCAAACGGAACGTCGCCGTGGTTCTCGACGATCACGCCATCGCAACCGCCATGCAAATAGGCTTTGGCGTCGTCGAGGCCACGTTGATAGATGGCCTCGACCGCTTCGCCATTGTAACGCGGCGCACCTGGCAGCGGTGCCAGATGAACGACGCCGATCACCACCTTGCTTCTGCCGAAGATCGACTGCAGCGCATCATTCGTCACCTGGCCGACCGGTTTGGAGGATTTTGTCATGCGGTTTCCGCTTCCGTCGTTTCCATGAGCAGTTTCATCTCCTGCCTGTCGGGGCAGGAGCCGAGCGTGCCGGCGCGTCCGACCGAGATCGCTGCGGCACGGACCGCGATCCGCGCTGCCACGGCGAGGTCCATGCCGGCTGCAAGACAGCCGGCGAGGCAACCGCAGAAGACATCGCCTGCGCCGCTGGTGTCTACCACAGCCACCCTTGGCGCCACGAACCGGTCGATCCGTCCTTCGCCATCGGCGACCAGGCAGCCGAGCGCGCCAAGCGTCACGATAGCGGTTCCTGCGCCTAGGCGGATTAGTTCGCGGGCTGCCGCGTCGGGATTGCTCATTCCGGTCAGTTGCGCCGCTTCGCCGGCATTGGCAATGGCGACCCTGACGTCGCTCAAACCCGGTGTATTGCCGGCCGCAAGCGGGCTTGGATTGAAGATCGTCATTGCCTCCGCACCCCGCGCCACCTTTAGGCAAGCGGTCGTTATGTCCGGATCCAGGTTACCCTGCACCACGACGATGTCGCCGCGTTCGACCGATCGGATAAAATCGCCGTCAGCCAGGGGATCGAAGGCTGCGGCGCAACTGGCGCCGGTGACGATGAGGTTCTCGCCCCGCGCATCGACCATGACGGTCGACCGGTCGCTGGGCAGCTGCAGCGTCGTCAGATGGCTGGCATCGAGATCGCGGCTCAACTGCTCTGTGATCCAGGCTCCGGCGGCATCGTTGCCGATCGCCGCACGGAAGCGGACATCGGCTCCGGTGCGTGCCGCGGCCACCGCCTGGTTCGCACCCTTGCCGCCAAGTCCGTCGGCATGTTCCGACGCGTTCAGCGTCTCGCCTGGCGCCGGAAAACGGTCCAGGCGAAACGTCGTATCGACGCAAACATTGCCTAAGACATGGACGCGCATGGCTAGTCCCTGGTCGTCGCCCAGCCCAGCATCTGTTCGAACAGTGTCCTGTAGCCATTCCAGGCGATGAAGCCGGGCGGCAGCCAGTGCGGGCCGACATCCGAGGTCCAGGCGACGGTGCGGCCCTGGCCATATTTGCCGGTCACCAGAAGTGGCAGCGAACGGTAGTCGGAGGAAACGGTGGCGAGAACTTCCGCACCATCCTTGACCGCGACTTCGTTGAAGCCGAGCAGGATCGGCCAATCCTTGCCGAGGCCCTTAAGGATCGGATGGCTCTGCGGGCCGACAACGACCGGCGCATAGCCTTCCGGAACCTCGACGCGGTCGTCTACCGGCAGGCAAGTGACCGGCAGAACGTCCTCGACCGGCGTCTTGTGATAGCGCGCGCCCCCATTGATGCCCTGGAAGCTGTAATAGCCGCCGAACATCAACAGGCCGCCGCCATTGCCGACATAGTCGCGCAACAGGCGCAGCCGGTTCGGAGTTGGTTTGGAGTGGACCCAGGTGTCCGGGTGGAGCAACAGCGTGTTGGCACCAAGATCGGAAAGCACGACCGCGTCGTAGGCCGAAAGCGTTTCCATCGTCTGCGGAAAATTCCGTTGCGCCTCATGCGCCGGCATGAAGGTGACGTCGAACGGACCGTCCTTCAGCGCAGCCAGCAGCTCGTCGGCACCGGTGTGATAGGTCACGGTCGGAAACTGGTCGAAGCCTTTGATGTGGGTCGCGGTCGAGACCCAGGACTCGCCTGCGAGAAGAACCTTTTTCCTGGACATGTAGACTCCTGCCTTGTTTGGAGCCGCGGCTCAGAGGCCCTCGGCGAACACAGTCTTTGCATTGTCGACGAGCATCGTATCGATTGCCGATTGTTCGACACCATGGCGCTTCAGTCTCGGCACGAAATGCTTGAGGATGAAGCCGTAGCCGAAACCGCCGAAGCGGGTCAGCATGATCTTGAGAAAAACATCCTGCGACAGCAGAATCCGGTCGAGCAGCCCCATGTCGATCAGCGAACGGATCGCCCGTGCATTCTGCTCGTCGGACGGCGACTGCGCATCCTGGTCGGCATAATAGAAATCCATGCCGATCATGTCGTATTCCAGGAAGGCGCCGCGCGCGGCGAGGCTTTGCTGGTATGCAAGATCGTTGTGGCTCGGGTTCATGTGGCAAAGCACCGTATGCCGGAGATCGGCGCCTTCCGCCTCGACCACGTCGAGCACGTCATGCGCCAGCCGCTCCCAGCCGGGCAGATGAATGGTCAGCGGCACGCCGGTGATCTTGGCCGCGCGGGCAGAAGCCCGCAGTGACTTGCGTTCCTCGTCGGTGAAATCCTTGCTGACGCCGACCTCACCGATGATGCCGGCCATGATTTCGGGTTGCGTCGATCCACCGCCGACGTCGTTGACGAGGAATTCGGTGACCTCGTCGACGTCCATCGCTTTCAGCCAGACGGGGTGGGTGTGCTGCAGGTAAAAACCTGTCCCCATGACGATCCGCAACCCCGAGGCGCGGGCGATGCGTGCGAGCTTCACCGGATCGCGGCCAATGCCGATGTTCGTCGCATCGACCACCGTGTGGCCGCCAAGCGCCCGGTATTTCGCCAGCTCCGAAAGCGCCAGATCGCTATCGTCGAGCGAGACGTTGTCGCGGTTCATGTAAGGGTTCATCCGCAACTCGCCGATGATCTCCATGCTGACCGGCTGCTCGGCGATCTTCTTCTCGTCGGGATGGCAGGGGCATTTCCACGATTTCGCGCCATCGATCAGGATATGCTCGTGCATCAGCGTCACGCCCATGTCGGCGATCGCGACCGGGCCGGTAACGGTCATCACGGTGCCGGAGCGGATACCGATGGGCGCCCGATCCCTTGGTTTGTCGTCGAACAGATGATCCATGTCAGCGGCTCCGCGTTGCGCCCCTGAACAGCCGGAAATTCAGCCAGATGGCGACGAGGATGATCGTGCCGGTGACGATCGGCGTCAGGAAGGGCGACATGTGCGCCAGGATCAGGCCGTTGCCAATAACGGCGACGGTCAACGCGCCGAGCACGGTGCCGATGATCGTGCCGCGCCCGCCGAACAGGCTGGTGCCGCCAAGCACCACGGCAGCGATGACATCGAGCTCGAAACCCTGGCCGGAATTCGACGAGCCGGAACCGAGCCGGGCGGCAAGAACAATGCCGGCCACCGCCGCCGCCATGCCTGACAGGACATAGACGAACAGCGTCATGAAGCGCGTATCGACACCGGCGCGGCGCACCGCCTCGGCATTGGCCCCGATGCCGGTGACATAGCGCCCGAATGGCGTCTGGTTGAATGCGAGATAGGCGACGATCAGGACGACAAGGGCGAGCAGTGCCGGTACCGGCACGCCGAGAAACCAGGCCCTGCCGATGTTGACGAAGAAGCTGGTCGGCTCAACCGGGATAGAATAGCCGCCGGTGATCAGCAACGCCACACCGCGGATGATCGAGAGTCCGGCAAGTGTGACGATAAAGGCCGGTATCCGCTCATAGGCGATGAAGAAGCCCTGCAAAACCCCGATCGCCGCGCCGAGTGCCAGCATGGCGACGACGACGAGCGGCCACGGCAGGCCGAACTGCAGCAAGACAGCCGACAACGTCGCCGTCAGCGCCAGCACGGACCCGACCGAAAGGTCGATGCCGCCGGTGGTGATGACGAAGGTCATGGCTGCCGCAACGATCAGCAGCGGCGCCGACTGGCGCACGATGTTGAGCAGATTGGGCGCCGTGAGGAAGGAGCCGGTGGCCAGCGAGAAGACCACGCAGACGACGAGGAAGAACAGCGCTATCGAGACGACGCTGCCATTGGCTATCGCCATGTCCTTCCAGGTGGTGTTGTGGACGCGTTTGGGCGGCGAGGCGCTGATATCCCCAGGTGATGACGTGACATTCATGGCTGCGCTGCCTCATCACGGCTGGCGCGGGCCGAACGCGCCGTGAATTTGCGGCCGACGATGAGGTTGACGACCTCTTCGATGCTGGTGTCGCCGATCTTGCGTTCGGCGACATTGCAACCCTCATACATGACCTGGATGCGATCGCAGACCAGGAACAGATCCTGCAGCCGATGGGTGATGAGGATGACGCTGACGCCGCGGGCGCTGACGGCGCGGATGAGCTCCAGAACCGCTTCGACTTCTGCCACCGCAAGGGCCGCCGTCGGTTCGTCCATGATCAGCACCGATGGATCGAAGGAGGCGGCGCGGCCGATGGCAATCGACTGGCGCTGCCCACCGGACAGGTTTTCGACCTTGAGCCTGGTATGGGCGATGACGATGCCGAGCCGGTCGAGCATCTCACGCGTCTGATCATGCATGCGCTTGTTGTCGAGAAAGGGGACGCCGAGAACGCGCCGGCGCGGCTCGCGGCCGAGGAAGAGATTGCCCGCCACATCAATCGTGTCGCAGAGTGAAAGGTCCTGATAGACCATCTCCACCCGTGCGGCGCGGGCATCGGCGGGTGAGGAAAAGGAGACAGCCTTGCCGTCGATCTCGATGGTGCCGGAGTCCGGAATGACCGCACCGGACAGAACCTTGCTCAAGGTGGATTTGCCGGCTCCATTGTCGCCGACCAGGCCAAGCACCTCGCCAGGCTTCAGGTCCAGCGAAACGTCGTCCAGCGTCTGGATAGGGCCGTATCGTTTGGAAATACCGGTCATCCTGACGCGGTAGGATTCGCCATCGCTCATCACGGTTCCAGTTCTCAAGCCAACAAGTTCAATCGGTCGTCGGGCCGCGCAGGCAACCCGCAGGTCATTGCGCGGCCCGGCGGTCCGGGGAGGATACTACTTGAACATGCCCTTGAACTGGCCGACATTTTCCTTGGTCACGATGGTGATCGGAACATTGATGATCGGATCGATCTTCTCACCCTTCTTGAGCTTGCCGAAGGCTTCAACCGCTGCCTTGCCTTCACCAGCCGGATCCTGCTGGACGACGGCCACCACCCAGCCCTCTTCGAGACCTTGCACCGCCGACTTGGTCAGGTCCCAGCCGAACACCTTGACATCGCCGGTGCGGCCCTGGCTGGTGACGGCGGAAACCGCACCGAGCAGAGCCGGCTCGCCGGTTGCGTAAAGCGTCGTCATGTCGGGATTGGCAGTCATAAGGTTCTCGGCGGCGGACAGGGCAACGTCCTGCACGTTCTGGCCGTCGACCGTGTCGAGGAAGGTTACCTTCTGGCCGCTGTCGGTGACGGCCTTCTTGAAGCCGTCGAGCCGCTGGTTCTGGATGAACGAATTGAGCGCGCCGACAACGCCGATCTTGGCGGTTCCGTTCAGCTTGGTCTTGACGTATTCGGCGTAGAACTTGCCTATATCCGCGCCGGCCTTGGTGTTGTCGACGCCGACAAAGGCGACGTTGTCGCCATTCGGGATCTGCGCGTCGATGGCAATGACCGGAATTCCGGCAGCCTTGGCCGCGGTGATGGCCGGTTTCACACCGTTGACATCGATGGCGACGAGAATGATGCCGTCGACCTTCTGGGTGATGTAATTCTCGATCGCGTCGTTCTGCGCGCTTGGTACATTGTTGGCGTTGAAGATGACGAGATCGACGCCGGCGGCCTTGGCAGCAGCCGTTGCACCGTCATTGATCTGGTTGAAGAACAGGGCCTGCTGGTTGATGGTCACCAGCGCATAGGTCTCGGCCATGGCGGAAGCAGAGCCGAGGGCGAGGGTCATGGCGATGGCTGCGGCGCAGCTTGAAAGGATCTTGGTAAGACGCATTCCGGTTCCCCTTGGTTTTACGAAAAGGCCCTTGATCGGGCTCACCTGGCGACTGAGCGCAAGGGCATAATTCAAGATGCTTGATTTCTTGTCAAGTGACTTGAATTAGCGTCAACGAAAGGAATCAGGAGATGCGCCGGATCAGAATGTCGCTGGCGTGTTCACCCAGAAAATGCTGGCGCGTTCATCTCCGACATTGCGGTACCAGTGCGGCAGTTCGGAGTCGAAGACGAAGGAATCGCCGGCGGACAGGCGAAACGTTTTTTCGCCGACCATCAATTCGATCGCACCTTCCAGGAGATAGCCGACTTCCTCGCCGGCATGCTGGATCGGTCCAGCGCTCTCACCGCCCGCTTCGATATGATGGATGTTGCACTGCAGGAGATGGCCGGGCGAATACGGAATGACCCGCTCGAGCGAAATACCTTCGCCGCGCCGAAGCGGATCGAGCGCTATCAACGGCCGCGATCCAGCCCGAAAGACGATGCCTTCCTCGCCATCGGATTCCTCGAACATCCAGCCAATATTCGTGCCGAGCACCTCGACAAGCCGGTGAAGCATGGGAAGCGAGGGCGAGACCTTGCCGTTCTCGACCTTGGAAAGCAGGCTTTCCGAGCAGTTCGCGGCGGCAGCGAGCGCCTTCAAGGTCAGCCCTCGCGTCTGCCGGGACAGCTTCAACCGCGTGCCGAGCCGCAAGAGGCTGGTGGCGGTCGAGCGCTCGTCGCGCTTGCTGTTGTGGGTATCGATCTTGTTCATCGGGGGGCGCGAACATCTCCTCTGGTCGGGCCGACTCGTAAAACTGATCCTGTGCGATGTCCATCCTATGAAAAATGGAGGAATGCGCTGGATCGCAATCAGCGACCCGTCCATGGCAAGCGCCGCGCCCGCCGTTCAATGCTCGCGAATGGGCTCCGCCGCTCAGGCCGGTTCGCGCTTCAGCGCCTGTGCCATGCAGTGGATGCCGCCGCCGGTCTTGGAAATCTCGCTCATGTCGACGGCCGCGACCTCGAAGCCGCGTGCCTTGAGCTGGCCGATCAGCGCCTGGCTGGAGGTCGGCGCGATCACCCGGTCCTTGCCCAGCGACATGAAGTTGCAGCCGAGCGCCATCGTATCCTGGAACGGCACGTCGATGATCTCGTGTCCCTTGCCCTTCAGCCAGTCGACGATGCCGGGTTCAGTGCAGGCGAGGCAAACGGCGGTCAATTTTTCGGCGATCGGCACCACCATCAGGTCGATATGGACATAGTACTCGTCGATGAAGGCGATGCGGGTTTCCCAGCCTTCCTTGTCGAACCAGGCCTGCACCTGGCGAGCGCCTTCCTCTTGCGTGCGGGCGCCGCCGCAGCCGATCAGCACGACGCCATCCTCGATGACGTTGAAGTCGCCGCCCTCGAATGTACCTGCCGTAACCATGTCGTAGATCGGGATGCCGAGTTTTTCGTAGGTGCGGATGGCGGCGTAGTTCTCGCCGCGCCGCCACCAATTGGCCATAGCGGTGATGACGGCGCCATAAGGCGTCATCACACTGGAATCACGGGAATAGACTTGCATCGGCAGTTCGGGTGTCGGTTCGTGCCAATGGATGTTGACGCCGAAATGTTCATAGGCCGCGACGAGGTCCTTGTGCTGCGCCTGCGCGATCTGGACATTGCATGGCGCCTCGCGCAGATGCTTGCGCGACAGCGAGCTGGTCGACAGATGACGCAGGAAATTGGGCGACCCGAGCAAGACATCGGTCAAGACGTCGGTCTCGTTGGCAAAACCCCAGGCGGTCAGCGGCTTGGTGCCGCCGGCCGGGTTGCGGCGCTGCAGCGAAAACGGCTCGGCGACAATACGGTCATGAACGGTCATGGGGTGCTCCTCGTGAGGTGGCTTGGGGTGTCTGATTGTTCGGGATCCACCAGTCCCGCCCGCGCGGGGTGGTGACGTATTCCGGCCAGCGAAATCCAATCGGCGGCTCGTAGTCGCAGAGCGGCGCGATCCAGTTCGAACCGCCGATGCCGCCGCCGGTGCGGGTGACGAACTCGTCCATCGCCGCACCGCGGGCGGTTTTGTCCTCCAGCAGGCGAAGGGCTGCCAGTGCGATGGTCTTCGACGCGCAGACGACCATCGGGTCGATGGTGGCAGGAATGCCGCCCAGCGCATTCATGACCCATGACGGATAGGGGTAGCCGGTCTCCGAACGCAGCGCCGGGCGGGCGACATAGAAGCGCGCAGTCGGCGCATGCCAGCTCATATCGGTGTAATCGTCGGAGGTCGAATTCACCTGCGAGGGCGGCAGATCGCGGCGCAGGATCGCCTCCGCCGCCTGCGGCTCGATCAGGCGTTCGAGTTCTTCGATGAACGGCTCGTCACTCGCCATGCGCCCGGCATTGACCTGTATCTCGCGCGCGAATGCCTTGGCGTCCTGGTCCCAGCGCGGCGGCCCGACGCTCGACAGCGCTTCATAAGCGATTTCGGCCATGGTGTGATTGGCCAGCCCCGGCCGCGACTTCGACACCCAGTGCCGCTCATGGCGGCAGCCGCTCATGGCGGCAGCGGCCTCGGCATTGCGGTCGAGCACGGCGGTGATCTGCTCGGCCATCGCCAGTGTCGGCACGCGGATCATGTATTGGATCTCGGCCAACCCTGCCGGCAAGTTGTCGGCCGTCGCCTGGCCGGCTGTCAGGATCGCCTCGCTGATCGACCAGCCACCCTGGTGCGGCAGCATGGAATCGCGCAGCGCCTTGGACGTCATGTACATCATCATGAGCGCATCGTTGGCACCGGGCGCGCGCACCGCCGAATGCGCCTGCGGAATGGGCGCTGCGCCGCCCACCGCCCGCGCCCAGCGCTCCGGTTGGTCGCAGACAAAGCGATAGATCATCGCATAAGCCGCGCCGCAATGCGTGTCCCAGCGCGCCGTGTTGCAGAGCGGCAGCATGTAAAACGGATGGAAGGAGATCATGCCGGCAAGGCCGTCATAATAGCCCTTGGCGGCATGGATCGGCTTTGATCCGCGCACCTTCTCGGCCGGTTCGCCGGTGAAGCGCAGCGTGCCCGGTATGCCGTGGCGCTGCATCGCAGCCTTGGTCGCCAATAGCCCGCCGAGGCTCGAAATGCCCAGCCCGGAATGCGGATCGGTGTGGCCACCCGCATGTTCGCCTAGGCCAGGGCGAGGGCGCCTGACGGTCGCCGCATCCTGGCAATTGCCCGGTACGGCGTCGTATTCGGCATACATGCCGATGGTCGGACCGGCGCCGTTTGTCCAATGCGCGCAGAAGGCTGTGGGCATGCCGCCGGAACCTTCCTCGACGGAAAAGCCTTCGCGCTTCAGTCTCTCCACATACCAGGCAGAGGATTGATACTCGCGCCATGCAGTCTCGCCGAAGTCGAAAATGGTGCGCGTCCACGCCGACAACAGCGGCCGGATGTCGTCAAGACAGGTAAGCGCCGTTGCTTGCGCCGCAGTAGTGACCGCTTTCTCCATGGCCGGAGAAGAAAGCAGTGAAGCGGTTCATCAAAAAGTGATATGTTTTTCCGGCTCATGCAAATTCGGTTCACCTGAGGTCTCTTGCGCATACCATCGACCCAAGCGCTGCGTGCGCTCGACAGCTTCGCTCGTCACGGCAGCGTCTGGCGCGCCGCCGACGAGTTACACCTGACCCGCAGCGCCGTGAGCCACCAGCTTCGGCTGCTGGAGCGCGACCTCGGCTTCGACCTGCTCGAACGCATCGGCAAGGGCGTGGCGCTGACGCCGCGCGGCCAGCGCTACGCCAGCGACGTGCGCAAGGCGTTGACCGTCCTGGGCGACGCGGTGACACGCCATGCCGGCACCGGCGTCGGCGGATCGTTCAGCATCAGTTGCACGCCGGGGTTCGCCTCGTTGTTCCTGTGCACCCATATCGGCGAGTTCCGGCAGATGTATCCCGATGTCGCGCTGCGTATCCTGACGCCGCGACGATTGGATGATGTCAGCAATGCCGACGCCGATGCCTTCATCGCCTTCGGGGTCGGCAACTGGCCGAACCGAGCGGTCGAGCTTCTGTGCGAGATTTCGTTCACGCCGCTCTGCAGCCCGACCCTGCTCAACAAGGTCGGCGGATTCTCGAAGCCAGCCGACGTTTTGCGCGCCAACCTCCTGCATCTCGGCGATACCGAGGATTGGGCGCGCTGGCTGGCCTTATCGAAGGTCGAGAACCCCGACCCGGAGGGCGGCATCTTCTTTTCCGACATGAATCTCGTCTTCTCGGCCGCGATCGCCGGCCAGGGCATGGCCATGGGCGACGAACTGACCAGCGGCAAGGCGCTGGCCGAAGGCAGGCTGGTGCGTCCCTTCGATATCGCGATCAAATCGCCGCGCTCGTACTTCCTGGTCTCCGAACACGCCAAGGCCGCGCATCCGGTGCTCGACGCCTTTGCCGGATGGTTGCGGTCGAAGCTCGCGGAGAGCAATGCCAAGGGCATGGCTGACCACGGGCGCCACGCCAAGGGCACGGCTGACCACGGGCGCCACCCCAAAGGTACAGCCGATCACGGGCGCCATCGATTTGGATAGATGAATCAAATTTGCCGATGAGGCGAAAACTATTCGGTTGCGGTGAGGCCGCGCGCTGCCCTACGATTTCTCCTGAAGCGAGGAAACAGGCAGGATGCAGCAACCCGGCCGGGCCGCAGAGATCAAGGCAATTGGGATCGGCAAAAGCTTCGGCTCGTTCCGTGCATTGGACAATCTGTCGCTCGATATAGGCCGCGGCGAGTTCCTGACCCTGCTCGGACCGTCCGGCTCGGGCAAGACCACATTCCTGATGATCCTTGCCGGCTTCGTGCAGCCGAGCGAAGGCCGTCTGTTCAGCGATGGCGTCGACATCACCGACCGGCCGGCCGAGCAGCGCGCTGCCGGCATGGTGTTCCAGGGCTACGCGCTGTTTCCGCACATGAGCGTGGAAGCCAACATCGCCTTTCCCCTCAAGGTACGCAAGAAATCCGCGGCCGACATCAAGCGCCGGGTCGGCGAGATGATCGAACGCGTAGGCCTCAAGGGCCACGAGAAAAAGCTGCCGGCGCAGCTTTCCGGCGGCCAGCAGCAGCGCGTGGCACTGGCGCGCGCGCTGGTGTTCGAGCCGGGCGTGCTGTTGCTCGATGAACCGTTCTCGGCACTGGACAAGGGCCTGCGCGGCCAGATGCAGGCCGAGATGAAGCGGCTCCACCAGGAGACCGGCACCACCTTCGTCTTCGTCACCCACGACCAGAGCGAGGCGCTGGCGCTGTCGTCGCGCGTCGCCATCTTCAACCATGGCAAACTGCTGCAGGTCGGAGCGCCCGACGAGGTCTACGACCGGCCGGACAACCGCTTCGTCGCCGAGTTCCTCGGCGAGATCAACATGCTGCCGCTGAAGGGCGTCCACCCGGCAGGCGATGGCTCGACCGGCCTCTGCGAAGACCGTGCGGTCTCCATGCGTTGCAAGGCCGAGGCGGTGCGCGGCGATGCGATCCTGGCGATCCGGCCCGAATACATGTCGATATCAGGGGAGGCGGCAGCCGGTGAGAACGGCATCGCCGCGACAGCGACCAACTCCACCTATCTCGGCGCGGCAACGCGGCTTGACCTGACGACGCGGCAAGGCGCCAAGATCACGGTCTCGGTGCCGAACGAGGTAGCGGCTGCCGCGCTCAGCAAGGGCAACTCCGTCTGGCTCACCTGGCCGGCTGAAAAGGGTTTCCTCCTTCCGCATGGAGGACAATGACGAACGGTGTGGCGAGACAAGTGCCCACCACTTTGCGGTACTATCAACGACAAAAAAGGGGAACTGACATGACACACGATACCAAGAAACAAGCCGTCGAGAGCCTGTCCGCCAGGGCAGGTCGCGGCGAAATCTCGCGCCGCCAATTCACGCAGCTGGCAGCATTCGTGCTGGCCGGCACGCCGATGATGCTGCGCTCGACCGGTGCCTTTGCCGCGGCGAAGGAACTGGTGCTGGTCAACTGGGGCGGTGACGCCATCACGGCTTACGACGCCGCCTACGGCCAGCCCTTCACCAAGGAAACCGGCATCACCGTCAAGATGGATGGCTCGGGCCCGACCGAAGGCGCCATTGCCGCGCAGTTCAAGAGCGGCGCGCCGACCTGGGACCTCGTCGACGTCGACCCGTTCTCGGCCATCACCCTCGGTGCCCAGGGCGCCCTCGAGCCGATCGATTATACGATCGTCGACAAGAAGAAGATGCGCGAAGGCTTTGGCTGGGAATACGCCGCCTCGACCTATTTCTTCTCCTATGTCATCGCCTACGACTCCGAGAAGTACGGCAAGGACGCGCCGACCGGCATGGCCGATTTCTTCGACGTGAAGAAATTCCCCGGCAAGCGCTCGCTCTACAAATGGGGCGTGTCGAGCTGGGAAGCCGCCCTGCTGGCCGACGGCATCGCGCCGGCGTCGCTCTATCCGCTCGATCTCAAGCGCGCCCATGACAAGATCGCCGCCTTCAAGGAAAACGTCGTTGCCTATTGGGGCGGCGGTGCCGAAAGCCAGAGCGTGCTGCTCAATGGCGAGGCCTCGATGGCGATCGTCTGGTCGACACGCGCGTCATTGATCGAGCAGGATTCGGGCGGCAAGATCAAGTTCATCTGGGACCAGGGCCTGATCTCGCCCGGTGCGCTCGCCGTGCTCAAGGGCAATCCCGGCGGCAAGGAAGCGGCCATGAAGTTCATCGCCAGCACCCAGGACCCGCAAAAGGAGCTGGTCATGTTCGACAAGCTCGGCCAGGGCCCTGCAAATCCGGCTGCCGACGCGCTGATTCCCGCCGACAAGAAGCGCATCAACCCGGTCGATCCCGAGAACATGAAGAAGCAGATCGCACTCGACATGGACTGGTACGCCAAGAATTACGGGGCAGCGCTCGACGAATACACCAAGATCATCTCGGCCTGACCAAGGCCGGGATAATCGGGTCCAAATGAGGTCCTATCTCTCCGACAGGATGGGCGCGGCGCTGTTGATGGCGCCGCTGCTCCTGTTTCTTGTCCTCGCCTATGCCTGGCCGTTCTTCGGCGTCGTCAAATGGAGCTTTACGCTGCCGACGCCGGGGCTCGGGCAGTATGAGGCGCTGCTCACCGACGATCTGGTGCAGTCGGTGTTCATCCGCACGCTGCGCATAGCGGCGGTCGTCACTGTGGTTTCGGTCGCCGCTGCCTACGCCATCACCGTCGTCTGGGTGCGAGGAACCCCGGCACAGCGCCTGATCGCCGAGTTCTGCATTCTCGTCCCCTTCTGGATTTCCGTCCTGACCCGTGCCTTCGGCTGGGTGGCGCTATTGTCCAATCGCGGCCTGATCAACAGTTGGCTGCAGGCGATCGGCTTCATTTCCGAACCGCTGGCGCTGGTGCGCAACGAATTCGGCGTCATCGTCGGCATGACGCATTTCCTCATTCCTTTCGCCGTCTTCCCGCTGGCATCGGCCATGCGCAGCCTAGACGACCGCGTGCTGCTGGCCGCGCGCGGCCTCGGCTCCAGCCGCATGCGCACCTTCTGGACGGTGTTCGTACCGATGACGCGCTCCGGCATCATCGGCGCGGCGATGATCGTCTTCGTCTTTTCGCTCGGCTTCTTTGTCACGCCGGCGATCCTTGGTGGCGGCCGCAGCGTCATGATCGCCGAGCTGATCTATCTCAGGATCTTCCAGAGCCCGGACTGGGGTCTGGGGGCGGCCATCAGCGTGGTCCTGGTGTTGTTCGTCGGCGCGCTGATGGCGCTGCTGTTCCGTTATGTCAGACCGAAGCAATTGATCTGATGCCAACCTATCGCCCCGGTCCCGCCTCGCTAGTCATCGCCGCTTTCGTGGCGCTATTCCTGCTGCTGCCGCTGCTTGCCGTCATCCCGGTGTCGCTGACGCCGAGCCGCATGCTGGCGATGCCGTCAGGTGAACTGTCGTTGCGCCACTACCGGTCGTTGGTCGAGGATCCGCGCTGGCTCCAATCGATCTTGCTCAGCATCCGCATCGGTATCGTCAGCAGCGCCTTTTCCACCGTGCTGGCACTATGCTTTAGCCTCGGGGTCTGGATGTTCCAGCCGCGCTTCACGGCGGCACTCGTCGGCTTTGTGCTGCTGCCCATGGTGGTGCCGCCTGTGGTCTCGGCGATCACGCTCTACTTCCTGCTCACCTCGATCTCAGGTTTCAGCTCGTTCTTTGGTTATGACACATGGCTTGGTGTCGCCATGGCGCATTCGGTGATGACCGTGCCCTTTGCCACCGTGCTGATGCTGGTCTCGCTTAGTCAGCTCGACCGCCGCATCGATCTTGCCGCGCGCGGGCTTGGCGCCTCGGTCTGGGAGCGCGCCACCCGGATCATCATGCCCAACATCAAATTCGGCATCATCACCGCGGCGCTTTTGTCCTTCGTTCTGTCCTGGGAAGAAATCGGTGTCACACTGTTCATCACCTCGGTCAACGCGATCACGCTGCCCAGGCTGATGTGGATGGGCCTGCGCGACAACATCGACCCTGCAATCGCCGCACTCTCGGTGATCTTGATCATCATCACGGTGCTGGTGCTGGCGGTGCGCAGCGTCGTGGTCAGGCAGCGCGGGGCGCAGTAGGCAAAGCGCAGCGCAGGCTCATTTGGGACCTTCGGGGCAGCGCACCCTCCCGTCCTGCACAAGGGCTTGGGGCTACCCCATCGCGCGGCGTATTGTCCTGGACAGGCGAGCAAGGAATGTCGGTCGGGACGATGCGTCGAGCTTCCACGACAGCACCGCCATGGCCATTTGTCGCGGCAGCATGCCGACAGAAAGGAACCAGGCGGCAAGCACGGCGCGGCGGCGCAGGGACGCCGTCATTTCGAGGCTGGCGACAGCGCCCGCCGCCGCGAGCGCCAGGCGGGAATCGACGGCGACGGGGTGCCGGTGCCTGTCCGTGCAGAGCGATGCCAGCCGTTCTTCCAGGTGGACAGGATCATGGCGAACAATTTCTGCCGGCACGACGGTCAGGCCGGCCTGCGATGCCTGGTCCGACAGCGCCTCCATGCGGTGGAAATCGTGCTCTACCCGCCAGCGTGCCCGCTCGGCGAGCTTTTCACCGAAAACCGAATGGTTGGCGCCGTGGATTCGGTAAGCGCCGACACATTCATCGATGGACTGGACTTGGCCATAGAGCGGCGCCAGCGTCGCAAGATAGCCGTCGGCGCCCTGGCGGAAATCCGGTTCCGGAATCGGCATGATCGATTCCAGGGTCGTCCGGTCAAAGGCCAGCCCGCTGGTTACGGTCGTCTGGTAGCGCCCCTTGCGCAGAAGTTTCGGCATGACATCGCCGCTGTCGAAGGGCAGCTCCGGCGGCGGAAAGACGTCCTTGATGCGTTGCCGGTCATCGACAATGTGCAATCTGGATTGCACCTGGGCGGTTGCCTCGTCCCAGGCGTCGACGATCCTGGAGACGGCTTCCGGATAAAGATAATCGTCGGCGTCGAGGAAGAGGACGATTCTGCCGGAGCTCGCAGCAAAGCCGGTGTTGAAGGCGGCCGCGTGCCCGCCATTTTTTCGTCGCGGACAAGCAAGAATCCTGTCGCCGTAGGATTTCATGATGGTCGTGGAATTGTCCTGCGATGCATCGTCGACGACGATCACTTCGACATCGTCGTGGTCCTGCTCCAGGGCGCTGTCGATGCTGCGTTCAAGGAAACGCGCGTAATTGTAGTTCGGAATAATGATGGAAACCGGGATTTTGTGGGGGGTAGACTGCATCGCATTCGACCTCGCATCTTGCTTTGGTTTCGGCGAAGCCCGCTCGTGGGCTGCCTCGTCTTCAAGCTCGCTCCGCGAGTTTCCCGAGGAAAAGCACTCGCCTTTTCGTCGGGGACGGATCGTCACTCGTTCGCGACTTCATGCAAAGCCGCCATCGCCTTCGAGGATCGCGGTGACCGCGGTGCTGACTGAGTCAAGGGTGCCGCCGGCCAGCAAAAGCTCCGACGCTCCGGGTATCGACCAAGCTCGACGGAAATGGTGTCACGTTCGGTCACGGTAGACCGCAACGGACGCCTTGAAGGCACGTTCGATACTGGCCTTCAAATGCGGCTGGAACAAGCCGCTATCCGAAAACGGATGTCCAGACGCGTGGCCAGATGGTGTCAGACAAAACGAAACTCACCGAGACGCGGCCAATCCTGCCTAGATCGCAACGCCGCGCAGTGCCCCTGACGACGTTGTTGGCAAAGTCGTATCAGCATTCATCGATCCGATGACGAATCGCCATCGCCTCCGCGCGTCGAATGGCTATATCTGACACAGTATGCAGAACCCAGACAGGCTTCCGAAAGGCAATGGTCGGCAGCGCAAAGGCTAGAGGAGAGGACGATGACCGCGCCCGGCGATTTGCAGCAGGCACTGTTTCTGAGGCTTAAAAGCGATGCCTCACTGTCGACCTTGCTGGGCGGCGCGGGATTGCTCGAACGGGCAACCGACAATGCCGCTTTTCCCTACGTGACTTGTGGCCAGACCTCTGCCTTTGACTGGGATACGAGCGCGGAGAACAATAACGATCAGCTGGTCACGCTGCATGTCTGGTCGAAAGCCAAGGGGGAAGCCGAAACGCTTGCCATCATGGACGCCATCAAGGCGCGGCTCGCCAATGCGGTGCTGGAGATTGGCCCCCACGGCCAGACACGACTCTCGCTCGAATTCACCGAGGTCCGCCATGACGAGGACCTGCTCGTGCATCACGGGCTGCTGCGTTTTCGCGCGATAACGCAGGAAAACGCCTGACAAGCTTTCAATATGGTCGAAACGGAGTCTAGACTGGACCCTCGCGGGAAATCACGGTTTGAGGCGGTGAAATCCCAGGTTGACTGTCTCGCGTTGCAGGGGTGTAGCGAGGATGTTTTCGGCGACGTTCACTGTTCATTTCACGTTCAGCACCGATGCGTTACAACCTCGACCATGAAAACGCTTCGCTCCCACCTCCGAACCGCGACACTGGCGCTCTGCGCTGCCGGGCTGTTTGCGTCGCAGGCTGTGGCGATACCGGCCGTCGCGCCCGAACAGGCCAGCCCGATTGTACTGGCGGCGTCCGATTGCTACGCGATCGGTCAACAAGTGGCGGAACAGAATGGCGGAACGCTGGCCAAGGCCTCGCAATCGACGCGCGGCGGCCAGCCTGTCTGTGTCATCGTCGTGCTCGTTCCGGGCAAGGACGGACAACGTCCGCGCCGTTCCGAAATCGTCGTTCCACTGAACTGACCCTTCCGTTTCCCAGGCCGCCGGAATCGGCCTATATCTGACCCTAGCTCTTCAACAGGTATCGAACTTCGCATGCGCGTACTCGTCGTCGAAGATGACAAGGATCTCAATCGGCAGATATCGGATGCGCTGGTCGATGCCGGCTACGTCGTCGACCGCGCCTTCGACGGCGAGGAAGGCCACTTCCTCGGCGACACCGAGCCCTACGATGCCGTCGTGCTCGACATCGGCCTGCCGCAGATGGATGGCATCAGCGTCGTCGAGCGCTGGCGGCGCGGCGGCCGCAAAATGCCTGTGCTGATGCTGACGGCGCGCGACCGCTGGAGCGACAAGGTCTCCGGTATCGATGCCGGCGCCGACGACTATGTCACCAAGCCGTTCCACATCGAGGAGGTGCTGGCGAGGGTTCGGGCCCTGATCCGGCGCGCTGCCGGCCATGCCTCGTCCGAACTGACCTGCGGACCGTTGCGCCTCGACACCAGGGCGTCCAAGGCCGATGTCGACGGCGTGCCGCTGAAACTGACGTCGCACGAATTCCGCCTGCTTGCCTATCTGATGCACCATATGGGCGAGGTCGTCTCGCGTACGGAACTGGTCGAGCATCTCTATGACCAGGACTTCGACCGCGATTCCAACACTATCGAGGTCTTTGTCGGGCGTCTTCGCAAGAAGATGGGCATCGACATGATTGAAACCGTGCGCGGCATGGGCTACCGCATGCGTGAGCCGGAGGCGTAACTCGGAACCGCTCAAACCAACCGCAAGGACGCCGCTTTCGCTGCGTTTGTGGCCGCGTTCGCTGACGTTCCGCGTCATCGCCTTTTCCACGGTCTGGGCGATCGTGACGCTCGTCGTCATATTCACCCTGATCACCACCCTCTATCGCCAGGCCAGCGAGCGCGGCTTCGACAGCCTGCTTTCGGCGCATCTGTTCAATTTGATCGGCTCCATCGGTATTTCCGAGAACGGTGCGCTCACCGGTGCGCCCGACCTCGGCGATCTCCGCTTCTCGGAGCCGAATTCGGGCTGGTACTGGTCGGTAGAGCCCGCCTCGGAAGGCGTGCATGGCGATCTTCACTCGTCGTCGATGACGCGCAAAATCCCATCGCCTGATGTCGCCGAGGTGCCCTTCAACGCGAGCTTCCAGCGCAGCTACCCGACCGAGGGCATCGCTGGCGAGCAACTCGAAGTATTCGAGAGCGAATTCGTTCTCGATTCCAAGAACCGCGCCGCGCGCTTCCGCGTCATGGGCAACCAGAGCGAACTCGAGCAGGAAATCGCCAGCTTCCAACGCCGCCTGCTGACCTATCTCAGCCTGTTCGGCGTCGGCATGATCGCCATCAACGCGATTGCCATCCTGCTCGGCCTGCAGCCGCTGCGCCGGGTGAGGAATGCGCTTGCCATGGTGCGCGAGGGCACCGCGCAGAGGCTCGACGGCCAGTTCCCGGCCGAGATCGAGCCTCTTGCCAACGAAACCAATGCGTTGATCGAAAACAACAGGCGCATCGTCGAGCGGTCGCGAACCCAGGTCGGCAATCTCGCCCATTCGCTGAAGACGCCGCTCGCGGTGCTGCTCAATGAGGGCCGGGCGCTTGGCGGAGCCAAGGGACAGCTGATCGCCGAACAAGCCGCTTCCATGCAGAAGCAGGTCGAGCACTATCTACAGCGCGCCCGCGTCGCGGCACAGCGCGACAGCGTCGTCTTCCGTACGCCCGTGACGCCGCTGGTGCAGCGCATGGTGCGGGTTCTGCAGAAGCTCAATCCGCAGACGAATCTGTCGCTGTCGTTGCCGGCGATCGAAATCGTCTTCGCAGGCGAGCGCGAGGACCTTGAGGAGTTGATCGGCAATCTGCTCGAAAACGCGATGAAATGGGCAAAAAGCGCGGTGTTGGTCTCGGTCGTGCCTTTGACTGGCAAGGATGATCCGGCCGGCCTGTTTGAGATCGATATCGAGGATGACGGCCCTGGCATTCCCGATGACAAGGCGCGCGAGGCGCTGAAGCGCGGACGGCGTCTGGATGAGACAAAGCCCGGAACAGGTCTCGGGCTGGCCATTGTCGCCGACCTCGTCAACGAGTATGGAGGCGTCCTGGCGCTCGAACGGTCCGGCATGGGCGGATTGAAGGCCGTGGTGCGATTGCGGAGCCTTCAGTGATGTTCAGGCACGGCCATTCGACATTGATGAACGGGGCATGTTATGGCGGCATGTCGATTGGTCCCGGATTGGCCGGCAGCGGCCAAATTTCAGACAAATCTCAATACTATGGCAGCGCCAACTTCTCCGATGACGCGGCCTCCGGCCTATCCATAGCAGGCTCCAACTCAAGAACACCGGTTGTTGGCATGAAGATTCGCGTCGCGCTTATTTCCGCATTGCTGGGCGTTTCCGGCTGCACCACCCTGAGCGGCAAGGGGCCGACCGTAGCAGTGACACCGGCCTCGACGCCTCCTTCCATCGGCAAGGTCACCGCGACGATCATTTCGGCGATGGGCGGCGGCCTCATCGGCGGGTCGATCGGCGCCGGCCTCAGCGAGACCGAGAAGCGCAGTGCGCTCGAGGCTGAATACAAGGCGCTCGAATACACGACCAGCGGCCAGAAGGTAACGTGGAAAGGCGCCCAGGCTTCGCGCTATGGCGAGGTGGTTCCGGCACAACCCTATCGCGTCGGTTCGCAGGATTGCCGCCAGTATACGCAGACGGTTTTCACCGGCGGCGCCGGCGTGACGGCGCGTGGAACCGCTTGCCGTAACACCAACGGCAGTTGGACGCCGCTGACCTGACGGTGCATGTCGCTCGACCGCGCAGCGGTTTTAGAACGACGACATGCACAGAAGCTGAGACGGGGTCCGGCTGGTATCCGGTCGGTTGACGTCGATCAAGGACATGCGGCGCGCCTGCCGTCAAAGCGTCGCAGGAAGCCTGTGTTGGCACGGCAGAACTCTG
This sequence comes from Mesorhizobium sp. M0276, assembly GCF_040321755.1. Classification (NCBI taxonomy): domain Bacteria; kingdom Pseudomonadati; phylum Pseudomonadota; class Alphaproteobacteria; order Hyphomicrobiales; family Phyllobacteriaceae; genus Mesorhizobium; species Mesorhizobium sp. M0276. The sequence goes on from NZ_JAMYSC010000012.1 coordinate 97,981, forward strand.
CCATTATTGGAAGAACCATGCTGTTCTGGGTCATAGCCGCAATTCTCACGCTGGGTGCAAGCCTGGCGGTGCTGCTGCCGCTGGCCGCCAGCTCGAAGGGCGCGTCGTCGAGCAGTGATCACGATCTCGAAGTCTATCGCGATCAGTTGTCCGAGCTTGACCGCGACGCTGCGCGTGGCTTGATCCAGCCGGGGGAAGCTGCCGAAGCGCGCGCCGAGATCGCTCGCCGCATCCTTCGCCTCGACAATGCGGCAGCGGCGGGCAAGGCGTCCGTTGGCCGAATTTCGGTAGCGGCAAGGCTGGTCGCCACCGCGGCCGTTCTGGCGGTGCCGCTGGTCAGTTGGGGCCTTTACAGTCAGCTCGGCTCACCCGATTTGCCGTCGCAACCACTCAGCGAGCGGTTGGCCAAGAGCCCGGCCGACAGTTCGGTCGACGAATTGGTGGCGCGGGCCGAAGCCCATCTTGCTGCCAATCCTTCCGATGGAAGGGGCTGGGATGTGCTCGCGCCGGTCTATCTGCGCATGCAACGCTTTTCCGACGCGGCGGCGGCCTATCGCAACGCTATCCGCCTCGATGGCGACAGCGCCGTTCGCCAGGCCGGCCTTGGCGAGGCGATCGCCGGTGCGGCAGGCGGCATCGTCTCGGCCGATGCACAGAAGGCCTTCGAGGCGGCCTTGGAGCTCGACCCGGCCAATGCGAAGGCGAGCTTCTATCTGGCGATGGCGCTGGCGCAGGAGGGCCGCACCAAGGAGGCGGCCACAGCCTGGCGGGCAATGTTGGGCAAGCTGCCGCCGGAGTCGCCATGGCGCAGTGCGGTCGAGCAGGCGCTGGCCAGGTCCGGCAGTCCCGCAGTCGCTTCCGGCGGCGCCACCAACGGTCCCGATGCCGGCGATATCGACGCTGCATCGTCGATGTCTCCCGCTGATAGGGAAGCGATGATCAGCACTATGGTCGCCCGCCTCGACGACAAGCTGCGGCAAAATCCGCGCGATCCGGAAGGTTGGATGCGCCTCGTTCGTTCCTATGTCGTGCTGGGCAAGGCCGATCTGGCACGTCAGGCGCTCGGTCGCGCCATTGCCGTCTTTGGAGCCGACAGTGACGAAGCGAAAAAATTCACCGCCTTTGCCGCCTCGCTTGGCCTGACGGCAACGGAGTAGAGTAAGACATGACGCGCAAGCAGAAACGATTGTCGGTGATCGCGGGCGGACTGGCTTTCCTTGGCGCCGCCACCGGGCTGACCTTCTATGCGCTTGGCCAGAAGGCGTCCTATTTCTATATGCCGGCTGATCTGACCACCGCCAGTGTCCAGCCTGGCCAGCGCATCAGGCTGGGCGGGCTGGTTGAAAAAGGCACGATCCAGCGCGGGCAGGGGGCGACCGTCGGGTTTTCGGTCACCGATAAGCACAAATCGGTCAAGGTCACCTATACGGGCATCCTGCCCGATCTTTTCCGCGAAGAGCAGGGCGTGATCACCGAGGGCACATTCGGCCCGGACGGCGTCTTCGTTGCCGACAGCGTGCTCGCCAAGCATGATGAGCGCTATATGCCCAAGGACGTGGCCGACGGCCTGAAGGCCAAGGGCATCTGGCAGGAGAGCAAGAGTGAATAGCTCTGGCAGGAGAGCAAGAGTGAATTACAGCCATGGTTGAAACCGGACATTTCGCCTTGGTCCTGGCGTTTGCGCTGTCGCTTGTGCAGACGCTCGTGCCGCTGTTTGGCGCACGTCTGAACAACCAGCGCCTGATGGCGGTCGGTGGGCCAGTCGCGGTGACCGGCTTTGCCCTGACGGCGCTGTCCTTCGTGGCGTTGGCGAGCGCTTACGCAAGCTCTGATTTCTCGGTGGCGAGTGTGTGGGAAAACTCGCATTCGCTGCAACCGCTGATCTACAAGATCACCGGAACCTGGGGCAATCACGAAGGCTCGATGCTGCTCTGGGTGCTGATCCTGACCTTCTTCGGCGCCCTTGTCGCCGCCTTCGGGTCAAATCTGCCGGCGACGCTGCGCGCCAACGTGCTTGCCGTGCAGGGTGCCATCGGCGCCGCCTTCTTCTTGTTCATCCTGGCGACGTCCAATCCGTTCATCCGGCTCAATCCGGCGCCGATCGAGGGCCGCGATCTCAACCCGATCCTCCAGGATCTCGGCCTCGCCATCCACCCGCCCTTCCTCTATCTCGGCTATGTCGGCTTCTCGATCTGCTTTTCCTTTTCGGTCGCCGCTCTCATCGAAGGACGCATCGACGCGTCCTGGGCACGCTGGGTGCGGCCGTGGACGTTGGTCGCCTGGATGTTCCTGACCGGCGGAATCGCCATGGGATCCTACTGGGCCTACTACGAACTCGGTTGGGGCGGTTTCTGGTTCTGGGATCCGGTCGAGAACGCCTCCTTCATGCCGTGGCTGTCCGGCACAGCGCTGCTCCATTCGGCGATCGTCATGGAAAAGCGCTCGGCGCTGAAGATCTGGACGCTGCTGCTCGCCATCCTCACCTTTTCGCTGTCGCTGCTCGGCACGTTCCTGGTGCGTTCGGGCGTCTTGACTTCGGTCCACGCCTTCGCCACCGATCCGACACGCGGCGTCTTCATCCTGTGCATCCTGACATTGTTCATCGGCGGCTCGCTGGCGCTGTTTGCGTTGCGCGCCTCGCGTCTGACGGCCGGCGGCCTGTTTCATCCGATTTCGCGCGAAGGCGCGCTCGTCCTCAACAATCTGTTCCTGACCACGGCGACCGCGACTGTGCTCGTCGGCACGCTCTATCCGCTTGCCGTGGAGGCCTTTTCAGCCGACAAGATTTCGGTCGGCGCGCCGTTCTTCAACCTCACCTTCGGACCCCTGATGGTGCCACTGCTGCTGGTGGTTCCGTTCGGGCCGCTGCTGGCCTGGAAGCGCGGCGATGTTTTCGCCGTCGCGCAGCGGCTGATGGTGGCGTTCGCCGCGGCCCTACTGGCAACGCTGGTCACCGCTTTGTTCATCGACGGCGCGTCGGTGTTTGCGGCCCTGGGCGTCGGCATCGCCGTCTGGCTGATCCTCGGGGCGCTCACTGACCTTGCCGTCAAATCGGGCTTTGGCAATGTTGCGCCGGGGATCGTGGTCAGGCGCCTGCTCGGCCTGCCGCGCTCGGTTTTCGGCACCGCCTTCGCTCATCTTGGCCTTGGCCTGACCACGCTCGGCATCGTCGGCACGCTTTGCTTCGGCACCGAGAAGATCCTGTCGATGCATGCCGGCGAGACCGTCGAACTCTCCGGCCATACGGTGCGTTTCGTCGGGCTTTATCCGGCCCAGGGGCCGAACTACAGCGAGGATCGCGGCCGCTTCGAGCTGATCGGCGTCAGCGGCAGTCCCGTTGGCGAAATCAGCTCCGCCAAGCGGTTTTATCCGGTGCGGCAGATGACGACGACTGAATCCGGCATCAGGACGATCGGTCTCTCCCAGCTCTACCTCTCGCTCGGCGACGAGGGCAATGACGGTTCCGTCGTGGTGCGCCTGTGGTGGAAGCCGCTGGTGACGTTGATCTGGGGCGGCGGCCTGGTGATGATGGCGGGCGCGGCGATGTCGCTGATGGACCGGCGCCTCCGCGTCGGCGCGCCGTCGCGGCGACGCAAGCAAGCGATCGCGTTGAAATCCGTGGGCCAGCCATGAGCGCAAAGCTTTCGCTGACCTCGATCGTCCTGCTGTTGGCGCTGTTCTTCGCCGGCACGGCACTGGCGGTGAAGCCTGACGAGATGCTGCCCAATCCGGCGCTCGAGGCACGAGCGCGGGCGCTGTCGGAGGGCCTGCGCTGCATGGTCTGTCAGAACCAGTCGATCGACGAATCCGACGCCGACCTTGCCCGTGACCTGCGCATCCTTGTACGACAGCGCCTCGTCGCCGGCGATACCGACCAGCAGGTGATGGATTACGTCGTCTCCCGCTATGGCGAGTTCGTGCTGCTGAAGCCGCGTTTCGATCTGCGCAATGCGTTGCTGTGGAGCACGCCTGTCTTGCTGTTGCTGGTGGGAGGCGTTTTCATCGTGCTGACCGCGCGATCGCGCCGCACGCTGGCGACAAAATCCCTGTCCGCCGAAGAGCAGGCATCGTTGGACGCCATATTGCGCCGCGACTGACGCCGCGGTCGCTGCCGAACATTACCAAAGTTTCATGTGTCGGAAATGGCGCTGTAATGTGCGCCTCTCTAATTCTCTCTTCCCGAGGATGCCGATCACGCAGCGTCCATTTGAAAGAGGATACGAGAACCATGAATATTGCCCCCAATTCATATTCCGTCACCCGCAAGCGTCTCATGGCTGCCGTCGCGTCCATCGCGGTGGCCGGTGCGATCGGCGTCGGCGCGCTGACCAGTGGAACCAGCCCTGTTCTGGCCGACGCCGTGCGCATCGAGGCGCCGCAGGTGCCAGGCTTCGCCGATGTCGTCGAGCGCGTTTCTCCCGCCGTTGTCAGCGTCAAGGTCAAGGCCAAGATCAGCCCGGCGGCCGATGATGGCTCCGACCAGTCCGACGATCCGGACGGCATGAACAACATGCCCGATAACCCGCAGCTGCGCCGCTTCTTCAAGGAATTCCGCGGCTTTGGCGACCAGAACGGTCAGGACGGTAACAGGCGTTTCAGCCACCGTGACCACAATAACGACCAGCCGCGGCCGGTTGCGCAGGGATCCGGCTTTTTCATCTCCGATGACGGCTATCTCGTCACCAACAACCATGTCGTTTCGGAAGGCTCGGCCTTTACCGTGGTGATGAATGACGGCAAGGAACTCGATGCCAAGCTGATCGGCACCGACCCGCGCACCGATCTCGCCGTGCTCAAGGTCGATGGTGTCGGCAAGTTTACCTATGTCGACTTCGCGGATGATTCCAAGGTCCGCGTTGGCGACTGGGTGGTGGCGGTCGGCAATCCGTTCGGCCTCGGCGGCACTGTCACCGCCGGCATCGTCTCGGCCCGCGGCCGCGACATTGGCGCCGGCCCTTATGACGACTTCATCCAGATCGATGCGTCGGTCAACCGTGGCAATTCGGGTGGCCCGACCTTCAACCTCAACGGCCAGGTCGTCGGCATCAACACCGCGATCTTCTCGCCATCTGGCGGCAGCGTCGGCATCGCCTTCGACATTCCCGCTTCGACCGCCAAGCAGGTCGTTCAGGACCTGATGAAGAGTGGTTCGGTGCAGCGCGGCTGGCTCGGCGTCGAAATCCAGCCGGTCACGTCCGACATCGCCGAATCGCTCGGTCTGAAGTCCAACAACGGCGCGCTGGTTTCCAGTGCCCAGGACAACGGGCCCGGCAAGAAGGCCGGTATCACTGCCGGTGACGTGATCACCCAGGTCGACGGCAAGGACGTTGCTTCGCCGAAGGAACTGGCACGCCTGATCGGCGCCTTTTCGCCCGGCAAATCTGTCGACGTCACCGTATGGCGCGCCGGCAAGAGCCAGACGGTCAAGGTCGATCTCGGCACTCTACCCACCAGTGACAAGCAGGCATCAGCCGACCAGCCGCAGCCGCCCGCTCCGGCCAAGCCCGACACTCTGGCCGATCTCGGCCTGACCGTCACCAAGTCCGAAAACGGCAAGGGGCTTGTGGTGACTGACGTCGACCCCGACAGCGATGCCGCCGATCGCGGTATCCAGCCAGGCGACGTCATCACATCAGTCAATTCGACCGAGGTGAACGGCACAGACGACGTCACCAAGGCGATGACCGACGCAGTCAAATCCGGCCGCAAGGCGGTGCTGATGCAGATTACCCGCGACGACACCAATCGTTTCGTCGCACTGCCCGTCGCCAAGGGCTGACGCTGTTCGACTTTTCCCGTGCGGCCGTTTCAAACACCCCCGAGCCGCCGCACGGGAAAGCGTGGAGGAGCGCGTTAGTCAGTCATCGTGCTCTCCCCCGGCGGCAGCGGGCTCCCATCGCCCGCTGCCGCACTATCGTCTGAAAGCCTGATATTTCGGCTGAAAGCGTTCCGGCGGTCTTGGCGCAACCACAACGGGGACAAGGACTTTATCGCGTACGGCTTCGGAGATCTTGATCTCGATGCGCTTTGGCAAAGGCCACAATGCAGATGTCTGCCACTCAACGTTCCGGCGAAATCGCGTATAACAGTCCTATGAAGATTCTCGTCATAGAAGACGATCGCGAGGCCGCGGATTACTTGCAGAAAGCCTTTACCGAGGCCGGCCACACCGCGCATGTCGCCGGTGATGGCGAAACCGGCTTCGCGCTCGCCGATGCCGGCGACTACGACGTGATGGTCATTGACCGGATGATGCCGCGCCGTGACGGCCTGTCGGTCATTGCCGGTCTGCGATCCAGGGGCAACACGACCCCGGTGCTGATCCTGTCGGCGCTCGGCGAAGTCGATGACCGGGTCACCGGCCTGCGCGCCGGCGGCGACGACTACCTGACCAAGCCCTATGCCTTTTCCGAGCTTCTGGCCCGCGTCGAGGTGCTGAACCGCCGCGCCAGCGCCAAGGAAGCCGAAACCGTCTACCGCGTCGGCGATCTCGAACTCGACAGGCTGTCGCATTCGGTCCGTCGCGCGGCGCGCGAGATAACGCTGCAGCCACGTGAATTCCGCCTGCTGGAATATCTGATGCGCCATGCCGGCCAGGTGGTGACGCGCACCATGCTGCTCGAAAATGTCTGGGACTATCATTTCGATCCGCAGACCAATGTCATTGACGTCCATGTCTCGCGGCTGCGCGGCAAGATCGAGAAGGGCTTCGACAAGCCCATCCTGCATACGGTTCGCGGCGCCGGCTACATGCTGAAGAGCAGTTAGCGGCGGCATGGCTCTTTCCGTGCCAGCCATCATGAAGACGACGGCAGCGCGGCTTTCGGCGCTCTATCTCCTGCTCTTCGCGCTCTGCGCGGTGGCGCTCGTCTTCTACATGACCTCCCTATCGGCGCGCATGCTGACGGCGCAGACCCAGGACACCATCAATGACGAGGTGCTCGGTCTGGCTCGCGCCTATCAACGCGGCGGCCTGCCGGTGCTGGTCCGTGTGGTCGAGGCGCGCTCGCGCCAGCCCGGCGCAAACCTCTATCTGATCGCCGACGCCAACGGCCAGATTCTGACCGGCAATGTGCAGAGCCTTGAACCAGGCGTTCTCGAAACCGAAGGTTGGACCAGCAGCCCGTTCTCCTATCAGCGCTTTGGCGAAGGAGAGCTCGAGCGTCTGCGCAATCTGCCCGCCGAGCAGGGTACCAACCAAACCGAGCAGAACGACCCGCAGGCCCAGGGCGAAACGGGCCACAATGCCATTGCGCTGGTGCTGCGGCTGCCAAATCAGATGATCATGCTGGTCGGCCGTGACCTCGGTGAGCCGGAGCGTTTTCGCGCCGTGATCCGTCGCGCCCTGATGCTGGCGCTCGGCATGATGGGGCTTGGCGGGCTGCTGATTTGGTTCTTCGTCGGCCGCGCGGCGCTGAAGCGCATCGACAGTGTGTCGGAGGCCAGCCGCCGCATCATGGGTGGCGACCTGACCGGCCGGCTGCCGGTGACCGGGACCGGCGACGAGTTCGACCGGCTTTCCGAAAACCTCAATGTGATGCTGGCCAGGATCGCCACGCTCAACGAAGGCTTGAAGCAGGTTTCTGACAACATCGCGCATGATCTGAAGACGCCGCTGACGCGGCTGCGCAACCGGGCAGAAGCGGCGCTTTCGGGCAAGCACAAGACCGCCGACTACCGTCAGGCGCTGGAAGGCACCATCGCCGAGTCCGACCAACTGATAAAGACCTTCAATGCCATCCTGATGATCTCCCGGCTTGAGGCTGGCTACTCCTCGGAGAACATCGACCGCGTCGATCTTTCCGAGGCCGTTCGCGATGTCGTCGAACTCTACGAGCCGGTGGCGGAGGAGGCGGGCGTCTCGCTTAAGACCGACGTGCGGGAGACGGTTTTCGTCAATGGCAACCGCGAACTGATCGGCCAGGCGCTGTCGAACATCGTCGACAACGCCATCAAATATTCGACCGACGCCGCCGCTCAGCCGGCTGTGCGCGTAGCCCTTGAGCGAACCGGCACGGATGTTCGGCTCTCGGTCATCGACAATGGCCACGGCATCCCCGACGACGCCGACCGTGCCCGCGCGACGGAACGCTTCGTGCGGTTGGAAAAAAGCCGATCGCAGCCGGGTTCCGGCCTTGGCCTCAGCCTCGCCAAGGCCGTCATGACGTTCCACAATGGCCGGCTTGATCTCTCGCCCGGCAATCCTGGACTGTCTGTGGTCATGAGTTTCCCGGCACGGGAGGATCACTGATGAGCACGGCTGCGAGGGCGACGGACTGGCTGCTGAAGCCGGCGATCAGTCTTGCCCCGTTAGACGAAGACCGGGCGCGGCAAGAACTGGCCGAGATCGGCTCCGCCGCAGGCGAAGAAGGGCTGACAAGGCTGGCCAAGTTCCTGGCCCGTAAAGGGGAGGGCCAGGATCTCTTGGCAGCCATCTTCGATCTGTCGCCCTTCCTGCGCGATACGGCACGTCGCCGGCCACGGATTCTAGACGGGCTGTTCGAGCAGACTGTCGAGGCCCGGCTGAAAGCGATCGGCGCCAGCATCGACCAGGCGCCATTGGCCGAGGAGGTATCGGAAGCCGGGCTCATGATGGAACTTCGCCAGTGCAAGGCCGAGGCGCATTTCCTGATCGCGCTGGCTGATCTTGCCGGCGAGGCCGAAACGGCGCTGACGGTGCGGCGGTTGAGCGACCTTGCCGATGCTTGCACCCGTGCGGCCGTCGACTTCCTGCTGCGCGACGCGCATGGCCAGGGCAAGCTCAAACTGCCGGATCTCGACAACCCATCGAAGAAATCGGGCTGGATCCTGCTCGGCATGGGCAAGCTTGGCGCGCACGAGCTGAATTTCTCCTCTGACATCGATCTCGTGGTTTTCTTCGATCCGGAAGCGCCGGCCGTGATCGATCCGCTCGACGCCACCGAATTGTTTTCCCGCCTGACGCGCCGCCTGGTTCGTATCCTGCAGGATCGCACCGAGCACGGTTATGTTTTCCGCACCGATCTGAGGCTGCGCCCCGATCCGGGTTCAACCCCGCTGGCGATCCCAGTCGAGGCCGCACTACGCTACTATGAAGCGCGCGGCCAGAACTGGGAGCGCGCCGCCATGGTCAAGGCGCGTCCGGTGGCCGGTGACCTGGCCGCGGGCGCCTCCTTCCTCAAGGAGCTCCAGCCCTACATCTGGCGCAAATACATGGACTACGCGGCGATTGCCGACGTCCATTCGATCAAGCGACAGATCCACGCCCACAAGGGTCATGGCGAGATCGCCGTCAAGGGCCACAACGTAAAGCTCGGGCGCGGCGGTATCCGCGAAATCGAGTTCTTCGTCCAGACCCAGCAGCTCATCGCCGGCGGACGCTTTCCGGAACTGCGTGGCCGCGAGACCGTGCCGATGCTCGGCCAGCTCGCGGCGCGTGGCTGGATCACCACCGATGCGCGTGACGCGCTGGCGCGCCAGTACTGGTTCCTGCGCCGTGTCGAACATGCCGTGCAGATGGTTGCCGACGAGCAGACGCACACGCTGCCGGATGACGATGAGGGGCTGGAGCGAATCGCCCGCATGCTGGGTTTTGCCGATTCTGCTGCCTTTTCCCAAGCGTTCCGCGCTTCGCTGCAGCAGGTCGAACGCCATTACGCGGCACTCTTCGAAACCGCGCCGGAACTCTCAACCGGCATCGGCAATTTGGTCTTCACCGGCGATGTCGACGATCCCGATACGTTGCGGACCTTGCACGGTCTCGGCTTTCAGCGACCAAGCGACATCTGCCGCGTCATTCGCGGCTGGCATTTCGGCCGCTATCGCGTCACCCAGTCGGCGGAGGCACGCGAGCGGCTGACGGAACTGACGCCGGCGCTGTTGCGGTCCTTTGGCCAGACGCGCAGGGCTGATGAGGCCCTGTTGCGCTTCGATGAGTTTCTCGCTGGCCTGCCGGCCGGCATCCAGCTGTTTTCCCTGCTGCAGTCCAATCCGGCCCTGCTCAAGCTTTTGGCGACAATCATGGGTGCGGCACCCCGGCTGGCAGCGATCATCACGCGCCGGCCGCATGTTTTCGACGGTTTGCTGGATCCGGCCTTGCTGACGGAGCTGCCGGACCGCGCCTATCTGTCGGCGCGGCTTTCCGCCTTCGTCGAGGGCGACCGGCCGTATGAGGACGTGCTCGACCGGCTGCGCATATTTGCCTCCGAGCAGAAATTCCTGATCGGTGTGCGGCTGCTGGCCGGCTCGATCGACCCGGTGCGCGCCGGCCACGCCTTTTCCGACCTGGCAGATCTTACCATCGAGGCGGCGCTGCAGGCGGTGACAACCGAATTCGCAGCGCGCCACGGCACGATTGCCGGGGGCGTGGTTTCCCTGCTCGGCCTGGGCAAACTCGGCAGCCGAGAGTTGACCGCCGGCTCGGATGTCGACCTGATCCTGCTCTACGACCACGCACCGGATGCCGAGGAATCCGATGGCGATAAGCCGCTGGCGCCTTCGCATTACTACACCCGCATGACGCAGCGGCTGATCGCGGCGGTGTCCGCGCCGACGGCGGAGGGCGTTCTCTACGACCTCGACCTGCGCTTGCGGCCATCGGGCAACAAGGGTCCGGTGGCCACCCATATCGATGCCTTCAAGAAGTACCAGCGCCAGGAGGCTTGGACGTGGGAGCACATGGCGCTTTCGCGGGCGCGTGCCATTGCCGGCGACGCCAGCCTGTGCAGCGAGGTCGAGGCGGAAGTGGCGGCGGTGCTCGGCCAACCGCGCGATGCGGCAAAAGTGATGGCCGAGGCCTCGGACATGCGCGCCATGATCGAAAAGGAAAAGCCGCCACGTGATCTCTGGGACATCAAACTGATCCCCGGCGGCCTCATCGATCTCGAATTCATCGCTCAGGTGGCTGTGATCACCGGGCAGGTCGAGGCCGGGCTGCGTGCCCCGGCCGTGCCAATTGCACGTGCCCCGGCCGTGCCAATTGCACGTGCCACCGGTACGGCCGAGATCCTGTCGCATCTGGCGCCGGGTTTCGCCGATGCCGGGGTCAGGCAGGAGCTTGGCGATGCCTATGCGCTCTATCTGGCGCTGACCCAGATGACGCGGCTGTGCCTCACCGGAGCCTTCGAGCGCGACGATGTTCCGCCCGGGCTTTCGGATCTGCTTCTGGCGGTGACAGACCTGCCGGATTTCGGTGTGCTGGAAGCACATCTCAAAGAGACGTCGCAAAAGGTCAGGAAAGATTTCGACCTTTTGCTTCGTACGGGATGATCGCGACGAGCGGCTGTCTCGGACCGCATCGGGGGTGACGATGCAACAGGAGAAGACCATGAGAAAGACAACCAAACTTGCCCTTGCCTTCCTAGCCTTGGCCGGTGCTGTCGGCTCCGCGGCCTACGCCGAAAACAATGTCAGCGCAAAAATGCGCGAGGGCACGATGATGCGACTCAACAAGGCGATGAAGGATTCGAACGGCACCATCACCTTCGACCAGTTCTCCGACGCCATGAACGCTCGGCTGAAGAAACTCGTCGCCGACAATGGCGGCAAGCTGACCGTCGCCCAGCTCGCCGAGGCGCTGGAGAAGGCGCGCTTCGAGCAGATGGCCAAACGCATCATCGCCCGCTACGACACCAAGGGCGACGGCACCCTGACGGCAGACGACATCGCCGGTCGGGAGAAGAAAATCTTTGCGATGCTCGACAGGAACAATGACGGCAAGATCGAAAAGGGCGAATTGCCGAAGGGCGGCCGCTTCGGCCGCCACCGCCAATGGAGTGACGACGGCGACGACAGCGATATGCAGTGAGGCTGTCTGGAGCAGGCTCCGCCGCTGTCCGTCGGAGCCTGCTGCTCAGGCCGCGGCCCTGATCGCCGACGCGGCTTTCTTCACCGGAATGCGCACCGATACGATAGTGCCGACACCTTCGGTCGAACGGATCTTCAGCGCGCCGCCCTGGAGTTCAGCCAGCGAGCGCGAGATGGCGAGGCCAAGGCCGGACCCGGCGTGACTCTTGGAGAACTGGTTCTGCACCTGTTCGAAGGGCCGTCCGAGTTTGCCGAGCGCATCCTTGGGGATGCCGCAGCCATTGTCCTCGATCGTCAGCACCAGCGCGGCGGACGTGTTGCGGGCCCTGACCGATATGTGGCCTCCCTGGCCGGTGAATTTCACCGCATTGGACAAAAGGTTGATGACGATCTGCTTGATCGCACGGCGGTCGGCGATCAGCGTCAGCGCGTCGGCGATGCGGGTTTCCACGGTGATGGCCTTTTGCGCCGCCTGCAACGATACGACGCGAACGGTTTCGCTGATCAGCGGGCCGAGGTCGATCTCTTCGCGGTCCAGCGAGAACTGGCCAGCCTCGATCTTGGACATGTCGAGAATGTCGTTGATGACGCCCAGCAGATATTTACCGCTGCTGTTGATGTCGGTCGCGTACTCCTCGTAGCGCTCGGATCCGAGCGGGCCGAACAGCCCCTGTTCCATCAGTTCGGAGAAGCCGATGATTGCGTTCAGCGGCGTGCGCAACTCATGCGACATGTTGGCCAGGAACTCGGACTTGGCCCGGTTCGCCGCCTCGGCGCGTTCGGTTTCCTTCATATATTTGCGGTTGAGGTCGACCAGTTCGCGCGACCGCTCCTCTTCCGCCCGCCGCGCGAGGCTGAGATCATGGATCGTCGCCATCAGCCGGCGCTCGCTGTCGACCAGCTTCTCCTGGTGCAGCTTGATCTGGGTGATATCTGAACCGACGGCGACGATGCCGCCATCCCTGGTCTTCAGTTCGTTGACCTGCAGCCAGCGGCCATCGGCCAGCTGCCGCTCGAAAGTGGCGCCGCCTTGCAATCCGCTGGTGTTGGCAAGCCGCCGCTCGGAAGCAAAGGTCTGCATGCGTTCTTCAAGAGCCGCGCGTGTGACGCCCGGCATCACATCACGGTCCGAAAGCCCGTTGTCCTGCTGGTATTTGGAATTGCACATGATCAGGCGCTGAGCCGAATCCCACAGCACGAAGGATTCGTTGATGTTCTCGATCGCTGTTCTGAGGCGAAGGTCGGCGGCCTCGGAACGCAGCGCCAGATGACGCTGTTCGGTGACGTCTACGGCGATCCCGATCAGCTGGATCTCCGGCGCTTCCGGATCGATGACTTGTGCGCGTGCGCGCATCCAGACCCATTGGCCGTCGGCATGCCGCATCCGGAACACCTGGTCTATGTGGTCGATCTCTCGTGCGACAATTCTATTGGCAAGCTCGAACAGGTCGCCGTCCTCGGCGTGGATGATCTGATCGACCTCTCCGAAGGACAGCATCGTGTCGCAGGGCTTGTAGCCGAGCATGTCATACATCGATCGCGACCAGTACATCTTGCCGCGCACCATATCCCAGTCCCACAGGCCGCAGCGGCCGCGAACCAGTGCCATGTCAATGCGCTGATGCGCTTCGAGGTAGATGCGGTCAGCCGCCTGTGCGCGCGCTGCCTGGCCGAAATAGGCATAGAGAATGACGATCAGCACACCGGCCGTCAGCACGAACAGGGTGACGTTCAGCGAAACAGTCTTGCGCCAGGCTTCGAAAACCGCGTCCTGTGGCACCAGGGCCGCCGCAGCACCCTTCTGGCCATTTGCCAGGCTGACCGCCGCATACCAGTCCCGTCCGTCAATGTTAACTTCCATGACGCCGGCGCGATCGCCGAACATGAACAAGGGTTGGCCGCCCTCGACGAGGCCGTCGAGCGAATGGCCTTGCCATGGGGTCGAGCGCGGCGTCACCGCGATGATCTTGAAAGCACCGTCGGTGATGACGAGCACATGGCTGCGGCCCATCGCACCCTGACGGCTTGTGGTCTCCAGCAGATCCTGGATGGCGCCAGGCACCGTGTCCGAGGTGGTGGCGAGCGAACTGGCCAGTTGGCCCGCCGCCAGCGTCAGGATCGCCTTGGCATTGCGCTCGACATCGTCGCGCTCGTTCAGCAGCGACAGTACGCGCAGCGCCGCGATGACGATCAGGAAGGTGATGATGAGGACGGGTATCGATCGGCGCAGCAGCGGTTCGGCGGCCAGAAGTCGTCGGTACGCCGGTTCGGCGATGAGCCGCGTATTCCCGGCAAGACCGTCGCTGCGCGTCTCGCGATGCGCAAAAGCCGTCCCTTCGGGCGCGCCCCACGCGTCCGCCTTCGCCATAAATGGCACTCCCCGAATTTGCCTATGCTGCTTGGTGATCCGGCAAACGCCGCACATCCGAATCGTCAGTAAAGAATCAAAGGTGATTCGCCTTGTCCAGTGGTCCGGCGAAAAAAGATTAAAAATCGACTAAAATAATGCGGAAACGGCCTGACGCCGCTCTTGCGTGCGACCGTCTGTGGTGCTTGACAGTTTGTAGTTTATAAACTACATTTCCCTATGATCGATCTGAAGCAGACCGAAACGTTCCGAAAGTGGTGGACGCGACTGAGGGATGAGCGGGCCCGAGGTGCGATCTTTGCTCGGCTTGATCGTCTTGCCTATGGGCATCCGGGAGATGTCGAGCCGGTGGGGGAAGGGATAAGCGAGTTGCGTATCCACCACGGCCCCGGCTACCGCGTTTATTTTCAGAAGCGGGGGAGCACGATCATCGTTCTCCGTGCGGTGGCGACAAAGGCACCCAGAAGAAGGACATCACGACGGCGAAACGTCTGGCAAAAGAATGGAGTGAATGACATGGCTGAAAAACTGACAACCTTCGATCCGGCTGAAGGCCTGACCTCCGATGAGGCAATTGCGGCATTCATGGCGGAAGCATTTGCTTCCGAAGATTCCGGCTATATCGCGCATGCGCTAGGGGTCGTAGCCCGCGCCAAAGGCATGGCCCAGATAGCGAGCCAGACGGGACTTTCGCGTGAACAGCTTTATCGCTCGTTCAGTGAGAACGGCAATCCGACCCTGAAAACGACGATTGCTGTGATGAAGGCGCTTGGGATCGAGTTGACCGCAAAGCCGCAGTCCCATCTGCCGGGGCTGGTTTGACGGGCGCTTGAAGATTTGCGCATTCACGCCAGCGTGCGCTCGACGATATCCCTCAGATCCGCCGACAGGTTATCGGCGTTGGCGATCGAAAGCAGCGCCTCCCGGGCTTTGGCCTGCCGCGAAGGTTCGAGCGAACGCCACGATCTGAGCGCCGTCGCCAGCCTTGCCGCCACCTGCGGGTTGCGCTTTTCGACCTCGAGCACTGTTTGCGAAAAGAACCGGTAGCCTTCGCCGTCGGCCCGGTGGAAGCCGGTCTGGTTGGCACTGGAGAAGGTGCCGATCAACGAGCGTACCCGGTTCGGGTTGCCCATCGAGAAGGCCGGGTGGTTGGTCAGGGCCCTCACTATGTCGACCGTTTGCGGTCCCGGGACGCTGGCCTGGATCTGGAACCATTTGTCCATGACCAGCGGGTCGGAGCCATAGATCGTCTCGAAAGCCGCGAGCGCCTTGATCGCCTCGGGCGAACCGTGGTGACGATGCGCGAGCACGGCGAGTGCGGCCGCGCGGTCGGTCATGTTGGTCGCAGACTGGAAATGCCCGGCGGCGAGGGCCGCTCCGCCCGGCTGCAGCGACAGATAATCCAGCAGGGTGTTGCGCAAGGCGCGTCGCCCGGCGCTCGCCGCGTCAGGGCTGAACGCTGCCTTGTCGGCAAGGCTGAGGTACAGGCTTGAAAAAGCGCCGCGGTTTGCGGTGCCGATCGCCAGCGCCAGCGCCTCGCGGGCCGCATAGATGGCGTCGGGGTCGATATTTCTGCCGATGTCGCGGGCAATGTCGGCTTCGCCCGGCAGTGCCAGCGCCAGCGCCCGATAGGCCGGTTCGAGCGTTTCGTCGCCGGCGATGCTGCCGGCGAGTTCGGTCAGCCGCGCCGCGAAGTCGGGCTGCTTGCCGCCGAGGATCTCGCGGAAGGCTGATATCAGCGCATCTGTCAGCAATGTGTTGAAGGCCTGCCAGCGCGAGAAGGCGTCATTGTCGTGACGGGCGAGGAAGAACTGGTCATCGGCTTTCTGCTCGACCGACAGCGTCACCGGCGCCGAAAAGCCTCGGTTGAGCGACACGGCCGGGCGTTCGGCGACGCCTGAGAACCGCACCATGTGGCGGCGCTTGCGGACATGGATGACGCCGTCCTCGATGCTGGCGCCCTCGACGCCGCTATACTCCACGGCCTTGCCGCCGGCGCCGATCAGGCCGAAGGCGAGCGGGATGTGCATCAGCCGCTTGCGGCTTTCGGAAGGCGTCGGCGGCACCGACTGCTCGATTTCGAGCGTGAATTCTTGCGCGGCCGGATTGTGCGTCGAACTGATCGTCAGGTTGGGCGTTCCTGCCTGATGATACCAGAGCGCGAACTGCGACAGGTCGCGGCCGGATGCATCTTCGAACACTTTGATGAAATCCTCGATCGTCGCCGCGTCGCCGTCGTGCCGCTCGAAATAGAGGTCCATGCCGGCGCGAAAGACCTCGGCCCCGAGAATCGTACGGATCATTCGCACAACTTCGGAGCCTTTCTCGTAGACCGTCGCCGTGTAGAAATTGTTGATCTCGCGGTAGCGGCGCGGCCGCACCGGATGCGCCAGCGGGCCCTGATCCTCGGGAAACTGGTGGGCGCGCAAGGTGCGCACCTCGGCGATGCGCTTGACCGCCCGCGAGCGCTGGTCGGCGGAGAATTCGTGGTCGCGGAAGACCGTCAGCCCTTCCTTCAGGCAAAGCTGGAACCAGTCGCGGCAAGTGATTCTGTTGCCTGTCCAATTGTGGAAATACTCATGCGCGATGATCGCCTCGATATTGGCGAAATCAGCGTCCGTCGCGGTCTCGCGATCGGCCAGCACATATTTGTCGTTGAAGATGTTAAGGCCCTTGTTCTCCATCGCGCCCATGTTGAAGTCGGACACGGCGACGATGTTGAAGACGTCGAGATCGTATTCCCGTCCGAACGCCTCCTCGTCCCATTTCATCGACCGCTTCAGGGCGTCCATCGCGTAGCCGGCCAGCTTCTCCTTGCCGGGCTCGACATAGATGCCGAGCTCGACCGCGCGGCCGGACAGGGTGACGAAACTGTCGGCGAGCTGGCCGAGATTGCCGGCCACCAGCGCGAACAGGTAGGACGGCTTGGGGAAAGGATCGTGCCATCTGGCATAGTGCCAGCCGTCGCCGAGATCGCCTCTGTCGAGCGGGTTGCCGTTGGACAGAAGCAGTGGCGCCTCGTCACGCAGCGCTTCGATCCGCACGGTGTAGACGGACAGGATGTCGGGGCGATCGAGGAAATAGGTGATGCGGCGAAAGCCTTCGGCCTCGCACTGCGTGCAGTAGACATTGCTCGAGCGGTAGAGGCCCATCAGGGCTTCATTGCCGGCCGGCGCCAGCTCGGTCTCAATCAGCAACTGGAAGCGATGCGCGGCCGGCGGCTTGAGAATGGTCAGCTGATCTGGGCTCGCCAGCAGATCCGCCGGTTTCACCTTCTTGCCGTCGATCTCGATGCGCTTGAGCGTCAGGCCGTCACCGTCGAGCACCAACGGAGCCGACGCGGATACGCCGTCACGTCGCTCGACGGTAAGCAAGGCGGTGACGCGCGTTGCGTCTGGCGAAAGGCGGAAGGTGAGGTTGGTTTGCGGAATGAGGTAGTCGTTGGGGCGATAGTCTTCGAGCTTGAAGACCTGGCCGGTGTCCGTGCGCATTCCGTGGCTTTCCTGTCGATTGCGTTGGCGGCGGATTGTGTCCGCTGGCCAAGAAATTTGAAGTCCGCGCTCTTTACACGAAACGGCCCCTCGACAAAACTAAGGCAATGCCTATTTCAGGCGTTCTTCTCCCGTCATCATCACGAGGCAACTCATGACCGTCGTCACACCGAAATTCGGCATGGGCGCATCCGTGCTGCGGCGCGAGGATGCCGCCTTCATCCAGGGGCAGGGCCGCTATACCGACGATATCCAGCCGGCTGGGGTCCTGCATGGCTATGTCTTGCGCTCACCGGTCGCCAAGGCCAGCTTCACCATCGGTTCGACCGAGGCCGCGAAGACGGCGCCTGGTGTGCATCTGGTGCTGACCGGCAAGGATCTTGCTCATCTGGGAGATCTCAGGTCCGGCGTCATGCAGGAACAGCCGGACGGCACCAGGGCGCCGACGCGCGACATCCCGATCCTGTGCCGCGACCGGGTCCACTATGTCGGTGATGCCGTTGCCTTTGTTGTCGCCGAGAGTCGCGCCTTGGCGCAGGACGCCGCGGAGCTGATCGATGTCGACTATGACAGCGAAGACGCGGCTTCCGGGACGGCAGCGGCGCTTGCCGAAGGCGCGCCGCTGGTCTGGCCGGAACTCGGTTCCAACCGCGCCTTCAGCTACCACATGGGTGACAAGAAAAAGACCGACGCGGCTTTCGCCAAGGCCGCCCATGTCACGCGCATCGAATTCGTCAACAACCGGCTGGTCTGCAACTACATGGAGCCGCGCTCGGCAATCGGCGAGTGGAACGTGGAGGAGAACCGCTTCGTGCTGACCACGGGGTCGCAGGGCGTGCATTCCATGCAGTACATTCTGGCCGGCCTGTTCAAAATCAAGAAGAATCAACTGCGCGTCATCACACCGGATGTCGGCGGCGGTTTCGGGCCGAAGACCTTCGTCTACCGCGAATATCCGCTGGTGCTGGAGGCGGCAAAGCGGCTTGGCCACCCGGTCAAATGGGCCGGCGACCGCACCGAACACTTCCTGACCGATGCGCAAGGGCGCGACAATGTCGTGACGGCCGAGATGGCGCTGGACAAGGATGGCCGATTCCTCGGCATGAAGGTGGACCTGCTCGCCAACATCGGCGCCTATATCTCGCAATACGGCCCGTTCATTCCCTATATCGGCGTCACCATGTCGACAGGCGTCTATGATATCCAGGCGCTCGACGTCTCGGTCACCGGCCTCTACACCAACACCTGCCCGGTCGACGCCTATCGCGGTGCCGGCAGACCGGAGGCAGCGTTCCTGCTGGAAAAGCTGGTCGATGCCTGCGCCCATGATCTCGACCTGCCCGTCGAGGAGATCCGCCGCCGCAATTTCATTCGGCCGGAACAGTTTCCCTACCGCACCCAAACCGGTCGCCTCTACGACACCGGTGAATTCGAAGGCCATATGGAGCGTGCCATCGAACGCTCCGAATGGAAAGCGTTCCCGGCGCGGCTGGCGCAGTCGAAAGCCGGCGGCAAGATCCGCGGCCTCGGCATGGCGACCTATATCGAGGCTTGCGCTTTCCCCGGATCGGAACCGGCCTTCGTCGAACTCAACGGCGACGGCACGGTGACGCTGAAAATCGGAACCCAGACCAACGGGCAGGGGCACGCCACTGCCTATGCGCAGTTCCTGTCGGAAAAGCTCAATCTCGACATCGACAAGATCCATGTCCGCCAGGGTGACACCGACGAGCTGAAGGCTGGCGGCGGCACCGGCGGCTCGCGCTCCGTTCCGCTCGGCGGCGTGTCGGCATCGCGGGCCGGCGAAGACCTGGCCAACAAGATCAAGCGCATCGCTGCCGATGAGCTGGAAGCCTCGGCCGGCGACATCGAGCTGTCTGATGGCGCTGCCCGCATCGTCGGCACCGATCGCTCGATCGATTTTTCCACCATCGCCAAGGCCGCCAAGACGCCTGATGATCTCAAAGGCTTTGGCGAGTTCGTGCAGGACGAATGCACCTACCCGAACGGTACCCATATCTGCGAGGTCGAGATCGACCCGGATACCGGCGCCACCGAGATCGTCCGCTACACCATTGTCGACGATTTCGGCGTCACCGTGAATCCGATCCTGCTCGCCGGCCAGGTGCATGGCGGTGTCGTGCAAGGCATCGGCCAGGCACTGATCGAAGACACGATCTACAGCGAGGACGGACAGCTTTTGACGGCGAGCTTCATGGACTACGCCATGCCGCGCGCCGACAATTTCCCGTTCTTCCATTTCGAGACCCGCAACGTGCCTTCGACCACCAATGCGCTCGGCATCAAGGGGGCAGGCGAGGCCGGCACCATCGGCTCGACCCCGGCCGCACTCAACGCGGTGACCGACGCGCTCTGGCGCGCGTATGGCGTCAGGCACATCGACATGCCGGCAACGCCGGCGCGCATCTGGGCAACCATCCGCGAAGCTGTGGGAGCGTGAAAGCCGGCCACGGCAGCCCCACAGTCAGCGACCATGCTGGCGGGCACAACACGCTCACCGGCATCATGCTCAAGATCGTGTCGGTGGCCGTCTTCGTCGGCATGCAGACCTGCATCAAGGCCGCAGGCACCGTTCCAGCGGGCCAGATCGTCTTCTTCCGTTCTTTCTTCGCTATCTTCCCGATTATCGCGTTTTTGGCTTTCAAGGGAAAACTCGGCACTGCCTTCACCACCAAGCGCCCGCTCAACCACATCGCCCGCGGCCTTGTCGGCGTCGGCGCCATGGGGCTCGGCTTTTTCGCGCTGACCCGGCTGCCGCTGCCGGAGGCGATCACGCTGAACTACGCGCAGCCGCTGCTGGTGGTGGTATTCAGCTCGATCTTTCTCGGTGAAACCATCCGCGTCTATCGCTGGAGCGCGGTCGCGGTCGGTCTGGTCGGCGTGCTGACCATCTCGTGGCCGGAATTGACACTGCTCAGTTCCGACCAGGCGCTCGACGACCAGGAGGTGCTTGGCGTCATTGCCGCCCTTGTCGCCGCGGCGATCTCGGCGGTCGCCATGCTGTTGGTGCGCAATCTCGTGCAAAGCGAACGCACCGCGACCATCGTGCTGTGGTTTTCGGTGACGGCGAGCGTCATGTCGCTCTTGTCGCTGCCGTTCGGTTGGCGGATGCTGACACCGCTCCAGGCGGCTCTTCTGGTTGCCGCCGGCTTCTGCGGTGGCCTCGGCCAGATTCTGATGACGGCAGCCTATCGCCATGCCGAGGCCTCGGTGGTGGCGCCGTTCGAATATAGCTCGATGATCCTTGGCCTGGTTGTCGGCTATCTCGTCTTCGGCGACGTTGCCACGGCTCACATGCTTGTCGGCGGCCTAATCGTTGTTGCCGCCGGGATATTCATCATCTGGCGCGAGCGCCAGCTTGGCCTGGAGCGCACTCGCACCCGCAAGGCGTCTTTGCCAGAAGGCTGATTACGACCGTTCTGCCCGCTCCTTCGCCAAGCGTACCAGAACCGTCCTCGTCTGATCATCGGCCGGGAAAAACGATTCGATCGCCAGTTCCGACAATGTCACGTCGAGCGGCGTGCCGAACACCGTGATGGTGCTGATGAACGACAGCACTTGATCGCCGTGCGCAAGCCGCAGCGGGTGCACGATGGCGTTCGGCTCGACCGGCGCCGGCCGGCTGCCTTTCAAGCCGGACGGGTAGCTGCGCAGTTCGCGCTCTAGCTCGACCAGCACCGGGTCGCCGCTGGCATCATTCTGGTGTTTGAGGCGCTCGAGCAGATGCGTCCGCCATTCCTGGAGATTGACGATGCGCGGTGCGATGCCGCCGGGGTGCAGGCTGAGGCGAAGCACGTTGACTGGCGGCTTGAGCAGCGACGGCTCGCTGACATCGGCTAGGAACGGAGCGATAGCGGCATTGGCCGAAACCAGGTTCCAGTGGCGGTCGACAGCGAGTGCCGGGAATGGCTCATGCCCCTTCAGCACGATCTCGACCGCCGCCATCGCCGGCGCCAATGTCTTGTCGGTCAGCGAGCGCTCGCCGAAGCTCGGCGCAAAGCCGGCGGCGAGCAGCAACTGGTTGCGCTGCCGGAGCGGGATCGAAAGCTGTTCGGCCAGATGCAGCACCATATCGCGCGAGGGCGCGGCGCGGCCGCTTTCGACGAAGCTCAAATGCCGCTGTGAGATCTCGGCCTCCATGGCGAGTTCGAGCTGTGACATTCGTCGGCGCGTCCGCCATTCGCGAATGAGGCTGCCGGCGGAATTTTGGGCTGATGTCATGGAGGCATGGTTAGAGCGGCGGACAGCGCATTTCAATTACCTGCGAGGTTATGGTCCTGTCCTTCTCCCACAAGGGAGGGCCGCCAAGCGTCTAGCCAATCGCCCGCAGTTTCGCCTTCACCTCAAGCAAATCCCGCCACGCCAGCTTCTTGTGCGACGGCGTTCGCAGCAGATACGCGGGATGCAGCGTTGGCATGGCGGGAATGGCGACGCCGGATGCCGTCGTGTGGACGCGCCAGTTGCCGCGCAGGCGCAGGATGCCTTCGCTGGTGTTGAGCAAGGTCTTGGCCGACGGACCGCCGAGGTTGATCAGCACTTTCGGATTGACCAGTTCGATCTGCCGCTCGATGAATGGCCGGCAGATCTCGGTTTCGTGCGGCGTCGGCGTGCGATTGCCCGGCGGCCGCCACGGAATAACGTTAGCGATGTAGACCGAGGTCCGGTCGAGCCCAATCGCCGCCAGCATGCGGTCGAGCAGCCGACCCGAGCGGCCGACGAAGGGCACGCCCTCGATGTCCTCGTCGCGCCCCGGCGCCTCGCCAACCAGCATCACGGCGGCTTCCGGGTTGCCGTCGGCGAACACAAGGTTCTTGGCCGTGGCTTTGAGATTGCAGCCGTCGAACGCCGCCATGTGCTGGCGAAGCTCGTCCAGGGTCGTTGCCGTCGTTGCCAACTGGCGGGCCAGCGCCGCCTGCGCTTCGTCGGGAACCGTCGCCGACGGTGCGCGTGCAACGGGTGGTGCATTTGCCCTGTCGATGGCTTCGGGGCGAGACACGGTCGTTGAACGCTGCTGCGCGGCGGTATTGCCCGAGGGCGTCGCCGTCGGCGCACGCTCCATCGGCTTTGGCACGATCTCGGCGAACCGGTTCACCGGCTGGTCTTCAAGCGGCTCGTCGACGCCCACGCTGGCATAAAAGGCCAGCAGGTCGGCAACGTCTGGTCTGTTATGTGAGGAAGCGGCAGTCATGCCGGCACATTCGCCCCCATGACGGCAATTTGCAAGGCTGGCTGCTTGTTCTACCCGGTCGGTATGCGTGGATCCTGCACCAGATAGAAGGTCCAGCGCGGCGTATAGTCGGTCATCAGGAATTCGAATCTGGCGGTCTTCAGCGGGTCGACCTTGCCATTCCGGAACAGCAGTCGGTCATAGGGTTCGAAATCGCGGTCGAAATCGGCGAAATTGCTCGACCAGATGTTATCGGGCGTCTTGTTGCGCTGGTCGAACGAAAGTCCGTCGCCGAACACGCTCGGCTGATTCAGCATCTCCTGCAGCTCGAACTGGAATTCGATCCAGGCCTGGCCGCTGTTGTTGAGCACGTCGATGCGCATATACATGATGCCATTGGCGAATGCGCCGGCCGGGCCGAAAGCCTGGATCGGCTTTGTCGTGCGGATGGTCAGGGTCACCGGCGTTGACGAATTCAGCTCTTCGGTGATGACCAGCGGATCGTCTCTCGTTCCAACGCCTGAAGCGCCGGTGATGTGGAAGCCGCCAAGCTCGTCGGAGAAGGAGTAGGCACCTGCCGCCCATACTTTCACTTCGTCCGCTGCGGCATGGCGCGGGGCCAGCACCAGAGGGGCCAAAAGGAGCGCCCCGCAGACACGGCCGGGCGTGAAAAGAAAGCGCATCGATGAAAAGCCGGCTGGCTCAGGAAAGCGCATGGTTTGAAGTATGGCCGATAAGCAAGGCGTCGAACAATTAAAAACGTGGGCGCGCTGCGCCTCGACGGGGCAAAACAGCCGCCCAGCACCGCAATGCGCGACTTTTTGGCCAAAACGGCATTGTCACGTTTGCGCCGGTTTCCTGTCGCCGATTGATGCGCTATGCAGCGCAGGAGCCAGCAAGATGCCCGAATGGGATAAGCCAGTGCGGAGGGGTTGATGAGCGACATCGAACGCGAAAGCATGGAATTCGACGTGGTCATCGTCGGCGCCGGCCCGGCCGGCCTTGCCGCCGCCATCCGCCTCAAGCAGGTCAATCCCGAACTCTCGGTCGTCGTCCTGGAAAAGGGCGGCGAGGTCGGCGCCCATATACTCTCCGGCGCTGTCGTCGATCCGATCGGCATCGACCGGCTCTTGCCGGGCTGGCGCGACGAGGATGGGCATCCCTTCAAGACGCCGGTCACAGACGACCATTTCCTCGTTCTGGGCCCGGCAGGCTCGTTTCGTCTGCCCAACATCCTGATGCCGCCGCTGATGAACAATCACGGCAACTTCATCGTCTCGCTCGGCGATGTCTGCCGATGGCTGGCTGGTAAGGCCGAGGCGCTCGGCGTCGAGATCTATCCCGGCTTCGCCGCGGCGGGCCTGCTCTACAATGACGCCGGCGCCGTTACCGGCGTGGTGACAGGCGACATGGGCGTCGAGAAGGACGGCACGCATGGTCCGGGTTTCGCGCCGGGCATGGCGCTGATGGGCAAATATGTGCTGATCGGCGAAGGCGCGCGCGGCTCGCTCGCCAAGCAGCTGATCGCCAAATACAAGCTTTCCGATGGCCGCGAGCCCGGCAAATACGGCATCGGCCTCAAGGAACTCTGGCAGGTCAAGCCAGAGAACCACAGGCCGGGCCTGGTCCAGCATTCGTTCGGCTGGCCGCTCGACATGAAGACAGGTGGCGGCTCTTTCCTCTACCATCTGGAGGACAACCAGGTGGCGGTCGGCTTCGTCCTCCACCTCAACTACAAGAACCCCTGGCTGTCGCCGTTCGACGAATTCCAGCGCTTCAAGACCCATCCGGCAATCAGGGGCACCTTCGAGGGCGCCAAGCGCCTGGGTTACGGCGCGCGCGCCATCACCGAGGGTGGCTGGCAGTCAGTGCCGAAACTTTCCTTCCCCGGTGGCGCGCTGATGGGCTGCGCGGCAGGCTTCGTCAACGTGCCGCGCATCAAGGGCTCCCACAACGCGGTCCTTTCGGGAATGCTGGCGGCCGAGCATGTCGCCGAGGCGATCGGCGCCGGCCGTGCCAATGACGAGCTTTCCTCCTACGAGGCTGCATGGCGGGACACCGACATCGGCAAGGACCTGAAGAAGGTGCGCAACGTCAAGCCGCTCTGGTCGCGCTTCGGCACCATCATTGGCGTCAGCCTTGGTGGCCTCGACATGTGGCTGAACACGCTGTTCGGCTTCTCGCCCTTCGGCACGCTGAAGCATGGCAAGGCCGACTATGCCACGCTCGAGCCGGCCGCCAAGCACGAGAAGATCGCCTATCCGAAGCCGGATGGCGTGCTGACCTTCGACCGCCTGTCCTCGGTGTTCCTGTCAAACACCAATCACGAGGAAAACGAGCCGGTCCATCTGCTTGTCGGCGACATGGACCTGCAGAAGCGCTCCGAGCATGATGTCTTTGCCGGACCCTCGACACGCTATTGTCCAGCCAGCGTCTACGAATGGGTCGACAAGGACGGCAATGCCGCCGCCGATCCCGCGGCAAAAGACGTGCGCTTCGTCATCAACGCGCAGAACTGCGTCCACTGCAAAACATGCGACATCAAGGACCCGAACCAGAACATCAACTGGGTGCCGCCCCAAGGCGGCGAAGGTCCGGTCTACCAAGGTATGTAAGCTACGCGCTGGCTGGACCGTCTCGCCGGCCGCACGCAAAATGCCGGTCATGGCCGGGGTTGCCGGGCATGTGAAATATTAGAACTGTTGAAACTGCCGCGCGCTTGTGGTTCCATCCCCTGACGACAGGGAGATGGCCAATGCGCTTGGCGGTTTTAGTATGCCTTGTGGTGATCGGCGCTGTGTGCGGTTCGGCTTCGATGGCCTCGGCTGGCACCAGGGTGCTGATCAAGACGCGGACCTATGACATCACCGGGAACACTGGCCTGGCGCTGATGAAGGCGATGGACCGCAAGGGGCCGAAGCACGGCTTCATGACGCATGCCATCGCCCAGACGGGCTACACCGTGGATTGGAACCTTGACGCCGGCCAGGACAATGGCTTGTGCCGCCTGCGGCGGGCCGACGGCACGCTCAATCTGTTTTACACGTTTCCGCATCTCGCCTCGGCCACCGCGCCGGCGCTCCAGAAGCACTGGTCGCGGTTCTTCGCCGGCGTCCGCGCTCACGAAGAAACCCATGGTCGCATCGCCAGGGAAATGATGCGGGCCATCGAAACATCCATCTCCGGCCTCAGGATTGCCGACGACCCGTCCTGCTCCAAGACACGTCGCGAGGCGCAGCGGCGCATCAAGGCTACCTATGCCGCGTATGAGGTAAAGCAGATCGCCTTCGACGCCCGCGAGCATCGCGACGGTGGCCATGTCGAGCATCTGATCACCGCTTTGATCAAGCCTTGATCTCTTAACCTGGCGTCCTGCCGGTCTGGACTATCGCTGCGGTCGCGGTTTCATGATCATCGACCGGCTTCTGTTGTGCCCCCCTGAGCGAGAACTCCACCATTACCGGCAGGTGATCCGAGCCAGTGTCCTCCAGCCGTGTTGCGGAATGGATGGTCAGCCCGCCCTTGCTGAAAACCTGGTCGATCGGCAGGCCGGCGAAGCGCCGCACGAAGTCCGGCAGCCTGATTTGGATCCAGGTCGGTCCGGCGGACGGCATGACGGTCAGGCCGCCGAGCGAGGCGACGCGCCGGACGGCAGCACTCCACGGCACGGCGTTGCAGTCGCCCGCCATGATGGCTGTCTCGCCGAGCGCGGAGAGCGATTCAGCAAGTTCGCCGATCTGCCAGTACTGCTCGCGTGGCCACGGCCAGCTGAGATGGATAGCGGCGACATCCACGTCAATGCCGCCGAAGTCGACGGTCGCTGTCGCCATGGCGCCGCGCCGTTCGCAACGCGCCTCGGTGCCGGCGGCAAAGGGCCGCCGCGAGATCAGTGCGACGCCGAATATCCCGTTGGGATAAGGACAGAGGATCCGGTATGGATATGCACTGCTGATATAGCCAAACTCGGTTGTCCACATCGCCGACACCTCGTCGAGGGTGATCACGTCGGGATTGGTCCGGCCGATCAGCGACAGCACCTTCTTCGGCGTCGGATTGTTGTAGCGCAGGTTCATCTGCAGCAACTTATAGATCGCACGATCTTCGACCTTGGCTTCATAGGCAGCCTGAACCGGCCATAGACTGGGCAATGTATTCAAGGTCGTGGCAAAGGCCGCCACGGCAAAAAGCAGTGCCACGGCCGCTTGCAGGCGAAATGTCGTGGCCAGCAGCGGCAGTGCGCAAAGCGCCATCAACACGGCAAGGTGGACACGGAAATGCGAGAAAGAATCGAAGGCCGGATGCAAGGTACCCAAGAACCCGGCGACCAGCGCAACCGAGAACATCATCAGCGCGATAAATGCCAGTGATGCCGCCATGTGTCGACTGCGTCTCATCGGGTCAGGTCCGCGCGGATTGTCGGAAAATACCGGCCTGGTTATCGGCAGAAATGCGGCCCAATCAAGATGATGAGATGCTCGGGCAGCGCACAGATCGTCCTATTGGAACGCGGTCTCCGAAAAACTTCTCAGTTTGCGCGAATGCAGTCGATCCATCGGCATTTCCGCAAGCTTTTCCATCGCCCTGATGCCGATGGTCAGATGCTGCGCCACCTGGCGCTTGTAGAATTCGGTCGCCATGCCGGGCAGCTTCAACTCGCCATGCAATGGCTTGTCCGAAACGCACAGCAGCGTGCCGTAGGGAACGCGGAAACGGAAGCCGTTGGCGGCGATGGTCGCAGATTCCATGTCGAGCGCGATCGCCCGCGACTGCGACAGGCGCTGCACCGGGCCGCGCTGGTCGCGCAGTTCCCAGTTTCGGTTGTCGATGGTGGCGACGGTGCCTGTGCGCATGATGCGCTTCAAGTCGTAGCCGGACAGGCCGGTGACTTCGGCGACGGCTTCCTGCAACGCCACCTGGATCTCGGCCAGCGGCGGGATCGGGACCCAGACCGGAAGATCGTCGTCGAGGACGTGGTCCTCGCGTACATAGGCGTGCGCCAACACATAATCGCCCAAAGCCTGGGTATTGCGCAGCCCGGCGCAGTGACCGAGCATCACCCAGGCATGCGGCCTCAGCACGGCGATGTGGTCGGTAATCGTTTTGGCGTTGGAAGGCCCGACGCCGATATTGACCATGGTGATGCCGCCATGGTTCGGCTTCTTCAGGTGATAGGCCGGCATCTGCGGCAGGCGAGGCGGCGCGACCCCGAGACCGGGCGCGCTTTGTCCGGCCAAGGTGATGACATTGCCCGGCTCGACGAATTCGGTATATCCGCCGCCTCCATCGGCCATCAGGTCGCGAGCGCGGGCAACGAATTCGTCGATGTAGAATTGGTAGTTGGTGAACAGCACGAAATTCTGGAAATGCTGTGGCGTGGTCGCCGTATAGTGCGACAGGCGATGCAGCGAATAGTCGATGCGCTGCGCCGTGAAGGGCGCCAACGGCCTCGGTTCGCCCAAGGCCACTTCGAAAGTCCCGTTGGCGATCTGGTCGTCGGTACCGTCGAGATCCGGCACGTCGAACAGGTCGCGGATCGGCCGCTTGATGCGTTCGGCCGCCGCGCCGTCGACATGGGTGCCTTCGAGAAAGGCGAAATGCAGCGGGATCGGCGTGGTCGATTCCGACACCGAGACCGCAACGCCATGATTGCGCATGATCAGACGCAACTGCTCGACAAGGTAGCTTTCGAACAGGGCGGGCTGGGTAATGGTGGTCGAAAAATGCCCAGGCGTCGGCATATGGCCATACGCCTGACGCGAGTCGATCTGGGTGAACGAGGTGGTGGTGACGCCGATCTCCGGGTAGAAGGCCCGGTAGCGCTTGCCATTGTCGCCGCCCGCCGCCGCCAGTTCAGCAAAGGAGTCGCGCAGGAACTTGGTGTTGCGGTCGTAAAGCAGCCGAAGTGCCGCGACGGCCTTTTCGGCGCGATCAAAGCTTTGCCGGCCAAAAGGCTCCGGCATGACGACAGATTCGATGGCCTGAGGGTAGATTCGCTTTTCCATGACTCAATATAGAGATTTGGATCGGCACTTGGGAGGGGTGTCGCGACCGAAGGCGGCTTAAGGGTCGTTTTTCTTTCCGCTGCATGTCGCCCCAAAGAGCGCAGCGATTTTGGGCGACATGCACGAAACGCGCTTATCCGCGCTGCAGGCTGACCAGGAGCACAAAGCCGATCCCGGACTTCTTCAAAGCCGGCGCTTCGATCGTCGAGCCGGCATCGGCGCGCATCATCGGCACGGCCAGAACCGGAGCGGCCAGAACCGCCAGGATAAGCGCCGCCCGCGGCAGAAGCCGAAGGATCTTTAGTGCGGTGGCGGCGATGCGGTTCATGGTGTTTCAGCTTTTCTTTTTGAGGTCTGGCTCTTTGTTTAGTTGCGAAGGTGGGTGGGGCAGGCGAGGCGGCAGGTTCTGGAACTGGCTTCGTCCCATGCGCGGGCCGGACGACCCGCTTCAGCGACGAGGATGGCGAAGAACATTCCAAACAGGCTCATCAGCAGGCAGACGATGGTGAAGCGGCGAGCAAGCATTGGTCGGGTCTCCTTCAACACGCCGGAGAATGCCCTGATGCAACTGAACCGGCCCTGATGCCGGCGTTCATCTGCGGTTCAAACTGATTGGCGGGCTTTTGGCGTCGACGGCGCCTGTTTCGGCAGGATGCCGAGGTTAGGGCGTTGCGCCGCGACAAACGAAAACGGAGCCCGTCAGAGCCCCGTCTTCATGTCACAAGGATATATATATATATATATATGTAGGTCGATCAGAGCTTGTGCCAGGTCTGGCTTTTGCAGATCAGTCCGCCGAGCACGCAGCCGCTCATCTTGAGCGAGCTGCCCGAAAGGGTCGCCTTGCCCGAATAGGTTCTGTCGTTTGCCGGATCGGTGATGTTACCGGCATATTTGTTGTCGCCAGCCGCCTTGAGCGAGCCGATTGTTTTTCCGGCATACTTGCCGGACTTGAGCGTGATGGAAAACGAGCCGCCGCCAACGATGGCCGCGGTGTCGCCGGCCTGCGTCTTCCAATCACCCTCGATCGGATCGGCCGATGCCGCACCCGCCACGATCAATGTGGCCGCAAGAGCCAGGCTCACTTTTCGAAACATGTCTTCCTCCCTTTGGATGTCCGACCGGATGCTCCGCCCCTCGCCGGTCTGCCGCTTACGCTAACGTAAGCTAATCCAGCTCCTGGCAAAACAAAAGCGGTGCCGCTGCGGAAGACTTTCGGATTCTTGAAGGCGTCCGAATGCGTCCCATCGGCGAGAAAATGAAATGACCGGCGCAGCGCCTTTGTCTCCCGTGGTTAGCAAAGTCTTGACTTGGCAGCGGAGGATTTTTGTCAAATTTGACGCAAGCTCGCTGAATTGCTGGCTTTGTATCCTTAACGAATTTCCGCGTTTACCTCTTGTTTTAGCTTTGTTTTCCTCAAATTAAGCACGCCATTTAACGACGGATTCAAGCCTGCACGGCATTCTCGAAAGCATCGGAAGAGCAGCCGCAAGCACGAAAGAAGGCAGCTCTCAGGAGCCTGACAGGGGCCGGAAAACAGGGGATTGAAATGGCACGTTTTGAAATGCTTGAAGCAGGTTTCGGCGCCATGGGGGCAACTGCCCAGGCCGACATTCTTTTCGAACTGGGCATGATGTATGCGACCGGCCGCGATTGCGAGACCGATGTCGTTGCCGCCCACAAATGGTTCAACATTGCCGCGATCAAGGGCTCGGTCCGCGCCGCGGAACTGCGTTCCGAACTGTCGGCAGCAATGTCGAAGGTCGAGATCGCCAAGGCGCTTCGCGAAGCCCGCGAATGGATGACCATCCACTAAGATCTGCCTACAGACCTATCGAAGACAGGGAAGCTCCGGGATCAAGACCGCACAGACGGCCAGACCCCCGCACGACAGAAGGCCGCGCAAGACGGTCGATGACCTCCAGGAAAAGTGTGAAGCGGGTTTCCGTCCGGAATCGCGTCAAAACAAAGAGTTAGAGCGGTTCGCCGTTTCCGTGAGACGGTGAAATGCCCAATGTGAAATCCGGTTCTCTCCGACAAACGGAAACCGTTTGCCCCGGGATCATGCTCTGAACAAGGAGAACGCGGCAGGCCGCAAGGTCCAGTCGCGCACGACACGGGGAGGGCGAGCGGGATTTTTAGGCGCGGGGCGCTCGGGAACAGCTCGACAGGCAAAAGCCGCGACCGGCCGGAACAAGGCCGGCGCGGCTTTTGCCCTGTTTGCCGCGGCGCGTTGCAGGCCCAATCGAGTGCCGCCAATGCGCCTAGACAGGTCCAAGGAAGGGTGAAATTGTCCCGGCTCTCTGGAAGAAGTGCGGCCGGAACGGCCGCGCGTGAGTGGAGGAGTTCTACTGCAATGAAAAAATTGGGTATTTTGAACGCGGCCATTTTCGGCCTGATGATGAGCACGCCGGTCGCATTCGCCGACGACATCACTTTTGCGGTGGTCGGCCCGATGACCGGACAACTCGCCACCATCGGCGATCAGTTCAAGCAGGGCGCGCAGGCCGCTGCTGACGCGATCAACGCAACGGGTGGTGTCGAGGGCCGCCAGATCAAGCTGAGTATCGAAGATGACCAGTGCGATCCCAAGCAGGCAGTGTCGGTCGCCAACCGCATCGTCGCCGACGGCGTCAAATTCATCGACGGCCATGCTTGCTCGGGTTCCAGCATTCCGGCCTCGGCGGTCTATGCCGAAGCCGGCGCTCTGATGATGACCCCGGCTTCTTCCAATCCGGTGCTGACCGACGCGGCGGCCAAGGCCGGCTGGCCGACGATCATGCGGCTTTATACGCGTGACGATGCGCAGGGCGCCTTCATCGGCCCATGGATCGCCAAGAAGTTTGCCGGCAAGAACGTCGTCGTCCTGCATGACAAGAGTGCCTACGGACAGGGCGTGGCTGACGCCGTCAAGGCAACGATGAATGCCGGCGGCCTCAAGGAAGTCTATTATGACGGCATCAACGCTGGCGAGAAGGACTATTCGGCTCTCGTCACCAAGCTCAAGGACTTGAAAGCAGACGTTGTTTATTTCGGCGGCTATCATCCTGAGGCTGGTCTGATCCTGCGTCAGTCGGCGGAACAGAACCTGAAGTTCCAGTTGATCATGCCGGACTCCATCGCTTCGCCGGAATTCTGGCAGGTTGCCGGCCCGGCAGGCGAGGGCACCATGTTCGTGTTCCCGTCGGATCCGCAGGCAAAGCCGGAAGCCAAGGCCGCCGTCGAGAAGATCAAGGCGGGCGGCTTCGTGCCGGAGGGCTTCACGCTGTTCTCCTATGCCGTGATCCAGGCCTTCGCCGAGGGCGTCAAGCGCGCCGGCAGCGACGATCCGGCGAAGGTTGCCGAAGCGTTGAAGAATGGCACGCCCGTCAGCACCGTCGTCGGCAATGTCACCTTCGACGAAAAGGGCGACCTCAAGAATGCCAGCTACGACATCAACCAGTGGCATAATGGAAAGTACGCACCGATCGCCCAGTAACCGATCGCCCAGTAATCGTCGCCCTTGCGACTGGATAGGATAGCGAAATGGTCGGGGCTACTCCCGGCCATTTTCTCGTTTGCGCCCTCGACGGCTTTCGGCTGTCAGATCGCTACCGCGCTCGGGGCGTTGTGCTCCTCCACGAACCGCACCAGCACCGTCCCGTCGGTGACCTGCGCGCCCTCTGTCGCGATCTCGGCGATCACGCCATCATGTGGCGCGGCGATGGTGTGCTCCATCTTCATCGCCTCTAGGATAAGCAGTGGTTGGCCCTTGATCACCGCATCGCCTCTTGTCACCCGCACCAGCTTGACCAGCCCCGGCATCGGCGCGCGCAAGCTGCCCACACCTGCGGCTGCCTCATCGGCGCGCGCCAGCGGGTCCGGCACGGCGAAGGTGTAGCCAACGGCGCCTTCGAACACGGTGATGTGGCCTGGCCAGCGGGCGATGCGCGGTGAAGCGCGAAAATCATACGAATTTGTACTGTCATGGGGTGCGGTCAGCGCCACCTGGAACCGTCCATCCGGCCGCACCGAAACCCCTGCCTCGATATCGTCATCGCCGAATTTCAGCCGTATGCGCCGCGCCACATTGTGGAAATGCGCATAGCCGGCAAGCGACGACCACGGATCGTCGGATGGCGGCGACGCTCCGGCGCCTGAAGCTGCGACAGCCGCGGCGGCAATGGTTTCTCCGCCCGGTGGCGGGACGATCGTCAATGTCTCCTGGTGCCTGCCGATCAGGCCAGTGTCGACGTCGCCTGTGCAAAAATCCGGATCGGCGGCCAGAGCGGCGAGAAAGGCGGTATTGACGGTGGAGCCGGCGATCTCGGTTCGAGACAGCGCCGCACCAAGCGCTTCCAGTGCCGTCTGCCGGTCCTTCGCATGGACGACAAGCTTGGCGATCATTGGATCGTAATAGGGCGAGATCGCATCACCCGCCCGCACGCCGGTCTCGATTCGCACCGTGGCGCCTTCGGGCGCTGCATCCGGAAATTTCAGGTGATGCAGCGTGCCAGTCGCCGGCAGGAAGCCCTTTGCCGCATCCTCGGCATAGATCCGCGCTTCGAAGGCATGACCGGTCAGCGCGATCTCGCTTTGTGTCTTCGGCAGCTTTTCGCCCGATGCGACCCGCAACTGCCACTCGACCAGATCGGTGCCGGTAACCATTTCAGTGACGGGGTGCTCGACCTGCAGGCGGGTGTTCATTTCCATGAACCAGAAGCGGTCGGCTTTCAGCCCCTGCGAGGCATCGACGATGAACTCGATGGTGCCGGCGCCGGAATAATTGATCGCCTTGGCGGCTTTGACCGCCGCATCCGTCATCGCCTTGCGCAAAGCCGGTGTCATGCCGGGGGCGGGCGCCTCCTCGATCACCTTCTGATGGCGGCGCTGCGCCGAGCAGTCGCGCTCGTAAAGATGCACGACATTGCCAAGACTATCGCCGAACACCTGCACTTCGATGTGGCGCGGCTTGTCGACATATTTTTCGACCAGCACGCGGTCGTCGCCGAAGGCGGCTTTCGCCTCGCGCCGTGCGCTGGACAACGCTTCGGAAAACTCATCGGGATGCTCGACCCTCCGCATACCCTTGCCGCCGCCGCCGGCGCGCGCCTTGATCAGCACGGGATAGCCGATCTCGCGCGCCTTGGAGGCAAGCAGCACGATCTCCTGCGCCTCGCCATGGTAGCCCGGCACCACCGGCACGCCGGCCTTTTCCATTAGCCGCTTGGCGGCATCCTTCAGCCCCATGGCACGGATCGAGGTTGCCGACGGGCCGATGAAGATGAGCCCCGCCGCTACCACCTGGTCGACGAAATCGGGGTTTTCGGACAGGAAGCCGTAGCCGGGATGAATGGCTTCAGCGCCCGTCGAAAGGGCAGCCGCGATGATCTTGTCGCCGCGCAGATAGCTTTCGCCGACAGGCGAGGCGCCGATATGAAGGGCCTCGTCGGCCATCTCGACATGCAGGGATTTCGCGTCGGCGTCCGAATAGGCGGCAACAGTGCGCACGCCCATCGTCTGTGCCGTGCGGATGACACGGCAAGCGATCTCGCCCCGATTGGCGATCAGGATCTTGGTGAACATCGAGCCTCCCTGGACAGAGTTTGCTTGAAGCGACGCAGGCGCTCCGTCGCGCCCCCCTCTGTCCTGCCAAGATGTCCGGCAGGACAGAGGGGGGCGCTGTCCCTCCAACCTATCCGTTCAGACGTTCGCCCAATACCGTAGAGCACTCCCTTACCAAGGGAGTGCTCTACCTGGCGGTCGGTTGTACCTATTTGGACGCGGCGATCTCGCATGTAAGTATCGAGGCGGCCGTCCTCCGGAAATATTTCAGTTTCATTCCCGCCTTGTGCCCATTGCACTAAGCACGACGAGCAGTAGCGAATATTTTTCCTTGCCGCCAGTTCAATGGTGGAGGTTCCAGCTTGCCTATGCTGATGAATCGATTGCGCCATACAGTTCAACCTTCTCGAAGGGCAGCAACGGCATGCCGGTATAGTTCAGCCGTTTGCTCGTCGAAGCAGCAGAAAATGACGATTTCCGGTCTGCTTGTCTCGTTCAGGAATGCGTTGATAGTGCTGACGGCGATCCGCGTCGCCTCGTCTTTCGGGTAGCGGTAAATACCGGTCGAGATCGCTGGAAATGCGACCGAGCGGCAGTCATTGGCGGCGGCGAGTTCGAGCGACCTGATATAGCAGGAAGCCAGCAACTCGGCTTCGCCCTTGCCGCCGCCCTGCCAGACGGGGCCGACTGTATGGATGATGTGTCGAGCCGGCAGTTTGTAACCCCTGGTGATCTTCGCGTCGCCGACCTTGCATCCGTTCAGCATCCGACATTCGAACTCAAGCTCGCGGCCTGCGGCGCGGTGGATGGCGCCATCGACCCCGCCACCGCCGAGAAGCGACGTGTTGGCGGCATTGACGATGGCGTCGACATCCAGTTTCGTGATGTCGCCGGTGTGGATGCGGATCCTGTCCAGCGCCTTGCTCATCTCACATCCTGAACACGCCGAAGCGCGTTTCCTCGATCTCGGCGTTGAGCGCGGCTGACAGGCTGAGTGCCAGCACGTCGCGCGTCTTCGCCGGGTCGATGATGCCGTCGTCCCAGAGGCGAGCGGACGAGTAGAGCGGATGGCCCTCATGCTCGTATTTCATCAGGATCGGCTTCTTGAATTTCGCCTCTTCCTCGGCGATCCATTCCCCGCCCTTGCGCTCGATGCCCTCGCGCTTGACCATGGCGAGCACGGTTGCCGCCTGTTCGCCGCCCATCACAGAGATGCGCGCATTCGGCCACATCCACAGGAAGCGCGGTGAAAAGGCGCGGCCGCACATGCCGTAATTGCCGGCGCCGAACGAACCGCCGATGATGATCGTCACCTTCGGCACCCTGGCGGTGGCAACCGCCATCACCAGCTTGGCGCCGTCCTTGGCGATGCCGCCCGCCTCGTATTTCCTGCCGACCATGAAGCCGGTGATGTTCTGCAGGAAGACAAGCGGTATCCTGCGCTGGCAGCACAGTTCGATGAAATGCGCGCCCTTCAGCGCGCTTTCCGAAAACAGCACGCCATTGTTGGCGATGATGCCGACCGGCATGCCATGCAGGTGGGCAAAGCCGGTGATCAGCGTGGTGCCGTAGTTCTGCTTGAACTCATCGAAGTCGGAACCGTCGACGATGCGCGCGATCACCTCGCGCACATCATAGGGCTGGCGCAGGTCGGTCGGCACGATGCCATAGAGTTCATCCGCCGGATGAAGCGGCGGAATCGACTTCTGTAAGTTCAGGCTTACAGTCTTGTTCCGATTCAGGTTTTTGACGATGCGCCGGCAGATGGCGAGTGCATGGTCGTCGTCCAGCGCATAGTGGTCGGCAACGCCGGAAAGCCGCGTGTGCACATCGGCGCCGCCGAGATCCTCGGCGCTGACGTCCTCGCCGGTGGCCGCCTTCACCAGCGGCGGGCCGCCGAGGAAGATGGTCGCCTGGTTGCGCACCATGATCGTCTCGTCGGACATCGCCGGAACATAGGCGCCCCCCGCCGTGCAGGACCCCATGACGCAGGCGATTTGCGGGATACCCGCCGCCGACATGTTGGCCTGGTTGTAGAAGATGCGGCCGAAATGTTCGCGGTCGGGAAACACCTCGTCCTGGTTGGGCAGATTGGCGCCGCCGCTGTCGACCAGATAGATGCAAGGCAAATTGTTCTGCAGCGCGATCTCCTGAGCCCGCAGATGCTTCTTCACCGTCAGCGGATAATATGTGCCGCCCTTCACCGTGGCGTCGTTAACGACGACCATCACCTCGGTGCCCTCGACGCGGCCGATGCCCGCGATCATGCCGGCCGAAGAAATCTCCTCGCCATACATCGACCATGCCGCGAACTGGCCGATCTCGAGGAACGGCGAGCCGGTGTCGAGCAATTGCGCGAGGCGCTCGCGCGGCAGCAGCTTGCCGCGGGAGACATGGCGCTCACGCGCTTCCTCCGAGCCGCCACGCTCGACGGTGGCGGCTTTTTCCGCGATGTCGGCGACCAAGGTTCGCATGCGCTCGGCATTGGCTCGGAAGGTCTCAGAGGCGGGCGAAATCTGGGTTTGAAGTGCTGCCATATTATACCCCCTCCGCCATGATTTCCCGCCCGACCAGCCAGCGGCGGATTTCGCTGGTGCCGGCGCCGATCTCGTAGAGCTTGGCGTCGCGTAACAGGCGGCCGGTTGGATAGTCGTTGATATAGCCATTGCCGCCAAGCAGCTGTATGGCGTCCAGCGCCATCAGTGTCGCCTTCTCGGCGGCAAACAGCACGCAGCCGGCGGCATCCTTGCGCGTCGTCTGGCCGCGATCGCAAGCGGCGGCGACGGCATAGACGTAGGCGCGTGCGGCGTTCATCGTCGTGTACATGTCGGCAAGTTTACCCTGCACCAGCTGGAACTCGCCGATCGCCTGGCCGAACTGCTTGCGCTCATGCACATAGGGGATGGCCACGTCGAGGCACGCCGCCATCAGGCCGATCGGGCCGCCGGCAAGCACGGTGCGCTCATAGTCGAGGCCCGACATTAGCACCTCGACACCGCGGCCTTCCTCGTGCAGCACGTTGTCGAACGGCACTTCGACATCTGAAAAAACCAGCTCGCCGGTGTTGGAGCCCCTCATGCCGAGCTTGTCGAGCTTTTGCGCCACGGAAAAGCCAGCCATCGTGTTCTCGACGATGAAGGCGGTGATGCCGTGTGATTTCAGCTCCGGATCGGTCTTGGCGTAGACGACCAGCGTCTGGGCGTCCGGCCCGTTGGTGATCCACATCTTGGTGCCGTTGAGCACGTAGCGATCATTGCGCTTTTCGGCGCGCAGCTTGAGCGACACGACATCCGAACCAGCGCCGGATTCCGACATCGCCAGCGCGCCGACGCGTTCGCCCGAACACAGCGGCGGCAAGAACTTTTCCTTCTGCGCCGGTGTCGCCCAGCGGTTGATCTGGTTGACGCAGAGATTGGAATGGGCGCCGTAGGAGAGGCCGACCGATGCCGAGGCGCGCGAGATTTCCTCGACGGCGATCACATGCGCGAGATAGCCCATGCCGCTGCCGCCGAAATCGGGGTCGGCCGTGATGCCGAGCAGGCCAAGCGCGCCGAGTTCGCCCCACAGATGCGCCGGGAATTCATTCGAACGATCGATATCGGCGGCGATCGGTGCGATCCTGTCCTGGGCGAAGCGCCGAACCATATCGCGCAGCGCCTCGATCTCCTCGTCATGCCCGAAGCTGAGCGTGTTCGTGTACATGTTTTCCCTCCCTGCCGCATGACCCCGAAAATCGACTTCGATTTTGGGAAGGGATCATGCGCGAAATTAAAGTGCTACAGCGTCCTTCGCGCGTCCAAAGGGACGCGCGGCGCTGTAGGCGTCGATCGTCGCGCCGACGAGCCGCATGGTCATCGACAGATATGTCGCCGTCACTTCAGCGATCGACAGCCGTTCGCCCGGCCGAAACCAGACGATGACGCCGGTCATCATCTGGATCAGCGCCATGGCCGTCAGCCCGGTGTCGTCGATGCTGAAGGCGCCCGCCTCGGCGCCGTCGCGCAGAATTGTGCGTAGCTCCTTTTCATAGGCTGTCCGCATGCGCAGGATCTGCGTCAGCCGTTCGGGCGACAGGCTGCGCAATTCCATGTTCGACACATGCGTGGCGTGCCGACGCTCGATATGAAAGGCGATGTGGTTTTCGACAAAGGCTGACAGCCGCTGCGCGGGATCCGCACCGATAGGGCGGGCTGCTTCCCACGCGCCTGTAAGACCTTCCATGTGTTCGCGCATCAGCGTGAACAGAAGCTCTTCCTTGGTTGGAAAATAGCGGTAGAGCGCGGCAGCCTGGACGCCGACTTCGGCGGCAAGCTGGCGCATCGACATCGCCTCGTAGCCGAAACGCGCAATCAGATTGACGGCCGCCTCGCGGATGGCTGCTTCGGTCTTTTCACCATCGGATCCAGTCGTGCGTGCCATTGTCGGCCTCGTTTACGAGGCAATAATAAAACGAACGTTCAATTAATTCAAGGGCGCTGAATCAAATCCGCCATCATACAACAATCCTGAACTCGACAAATGTGTTCCCGGGTGCCAACTCCTCGACGTCGACCCTGGAAACCAAAGCT
Organism: Mesorhizobium sp. M0276; assembly: GCF_040321755.1. Lineage (NCBI taxonomy): Bacteria > Pseudomonadati > Pseudomonadota > Alphaproteobacteria > Hyphomicrobiales > Phyllobacteriaceae > Mesorhizobium > Mesorhizobium sp. M0276. The sequence goes on from NZ_JAMYSC010000012.1 coordinate 136,926, forward strand.
CCGGACGGCCCTTTCCACAGTCGTTCGATCATTGTCGAGACCGCCTCGTCGAGACCAGCAATCCGGGTCGTTACGGAACCGTCAGCTTCGTTGCGAATCCAGCCAGCAAGACCGAGGCTTATGGCCTCGTCCCGGGCCCAGATTCTGAATCCGACGCCTTGAACATTGCCGTAGACGCGCGCCCGCACTTCCCTGCCAGGACCAGCCATGACGATCTCCAAGCCTATCTCCTTGGAATCTGGCGCACTGCGCCGGGAAGGCAACCTGAGCATAGCGCATGACAGCTGTGCTCCCTTGCCTTCGAAATTTAATTGACTCAGTCCACTAATTTTTGAAAAATGCGGCTGTCCGTTGGGAGTTGGACGCAAATGTTGGACGAACGAAAGGCTCTGGTGGCCGATATCAGGCGCTTCAATCGCTTCTACACGCGCACCGTCGGTCTTCTCGACGAGACGCTGACACAAAGCGCATTCACGTTGACGGAGGCGCGCGTACTTTTCGAACTCGGCCACCTTAATCGTCCGGCGGTTTCTGAAGCCGCTGGGGAGCGGGGCTTTCTTGCCAAGGCTTTCCATCTGGAGATGGGCCCAACGGCTTCCGATATTGCCAGGCAACTGCGGGTCGATGCAGCGTATCTGACACGAATTCTGCGCAAATTCGCCAGTGGGGGACTGACCGAGACGCGGACCGATCCGGCCGACAAACGCCGGCGGATTCTGTCGCTCACGGCAAGAGGCGAGGCGGCCCTTTCGGAGCTCCAGGCTGCGGCGGATCGCGATACGGCACGGCTCATCGAGAATTTGCCTGACCGCAGGTTGCAGGAACTGGGTGGCGCCTTGCGCAAGGCCAGGGAATTGCTGGGCGATGCCTGTGAGAGCAGCGAGGTGACGCTGCGGCCGCACCGCATCGGCGACGTCGGCTGGGTCGTGCAGCGGCAGGCCCGGCTCTATGCCGAGGAATATGGCTGGAACATCGAATTCGAGGCCATGCTTGCCGAGATTGGCGCCGATTTCATCCGCAATTTCGTGCCCGGCCGCGATTTCTGCTGGATCGCCGAGCGTGGCGAGGAGCCAGTTGGTGCGGTGTTCCTTGTTCATCAGGACGACGAGGTGGCAAAGCTGCGGCTGCTGCATGTCGAGGCGCCTGCGCGCGGCCTGGGTATCGGCAAACGCCTGGTCGCGGAATGCGTGAACCAGGCCCGCGCCTGCGGCTATAGCAATCTGGTGCTGTGGACCAACGACGTCCTCGTGGCGGCGCGTGCGATTTACGAGCGCGCCGGCTTCAGGCTGGTCTCGCAGCAGCCTCACCACAGTTTCGGCAAGGATCTGACCGGCCAGACCTGGGAACTGGATTTGTAAGCGCGCCCTGTGATTGCGCTTTGCCTACTCCTAGTTCCCTCGCGCTGCGGTGAGTGCGCCCGGCAGTTCCTCGGCAAAGATGTCCAACTCGTGATCGAGGCCGACGCTGACCCGGATGCAGCGGTCGAGCCGTGGCACCATCGGCTTGCGGATGAAAACGTCGCGCGACAGCAGGCCTTGCAGCACTTTCAGCGCAAAGGCGCCATCGCCGCCGCAGTCGATGGTGACGAAATTGGTTGCCGATTCCAGTGGCTTCAACCCGTTCTGCTCGGCGATGCCGGCTATGCGTCGGCGGCCGGCAGCCACCCGCGCCACCACGCTCCTCAGATAGTCCTGATCGGCAAGCGCCTCGACGCCGGCGATCTGCGCCATGCGGCTGACGCCGTAATGGTTGCGGATCTTCTCGAAGTCACGGATCACCTGGGCCTCGGCCACCGCATAGCCGCAGCGTATGCCGGCGAGCCCATAAGCCTTCGAGAAGGTGCGCATGCGGATGACGTTCGGGCGGGAGATATCGATCGGCGGCAATGCCGAGGGCGGCCCGAGTTCGCCATAGGCCTCATCGAGCACCAGCATGGTGGTTTCCGGCAGCGCCTCGATGAAGCGGATAATCTCGCCCGCGTCCCACCAACTGCCCATCGGATTGTCCGGGTTGGACAGGTAGACCAGCGGCGCCTTATCCTTGCGTACTGCCGCCAGCAGGCCGTCCAGGCTTTCGTTGTCGCTCTCGTAGGCGACCGTAACCAGCCGCCCGCCGACACCGGCAATATGGAAGTTGAAGGTCGGATAGGCGCCGAGTGAGGTGACCACGGCACCGCCCGGCGCCACATACATGCGGGCCACCAGGCTGAGAAGGCCGTCTATGCCTTCGCCAACCACGATGTTCTCGGCCTTCACGCCGTGATGCGCGGCAACCGCCACTTTCAGGTCGTGATTGTCGGGATCGCAATACATCCACATGTCGCGGGCGATTCCGGCCATGCGCTCGATAACGCGCGGCGAGGGCCCAAAACTGCTCTCATTGGCACCGATGCGGGCGCGAAAAGCGCGGCCGCGCTCGCGCTCCTGCGCTTCGGGTCCGACAAAAGGCACCGTCGAGGGAAGTGCGTCGACGAGAGGCGTGAGGGGAGGGCGCTGGCGCATGGCGAAGGCTCACTTGAAAGGGGCCTTCTTGCTAGCCTGCCCGCATGATCGGTGCAAGTTGCCGATCAAGCCGCAATTCAATCAAAAAACCCGGCGGTTGCCCGCCGGGTTTTCAATTTCGCCGAAGCGAAATTTATTAGAACGAGCGCTGGAAGCGGAGGAGACCGCCGACGCTGCTCTTCTTGGTGGCGCCAGTCCAGTTGGAGAAGTCGGCGTCGTCGAACTTGCCTGCATTGAGGTAGTCGACTTCGGCCGTGACGGTGAAGCCAGGAACAACATCATAGGCGATGTTCGCTGCGACGCCGAGGTTCTTCCATTCGTCATACGAGATCTGAGCGTTGAACGAGGTCTTCTCGTTGAACTTGTAGGTGCCACCGCCCCACACTGCCCAGTTGCCGCCCCACTGCTTGAAGAAGCCGCGACCGCCAGCCGGAACGGCCCAGGTCGGATCCGAGAGATTGTCATCGGAACCATAGCCGCCCATGACCCACAGCTGTATGGCGTCGCTGGCATTCACGTCCAAGCGCACCTTGCCGGCGACTTCTTCGTAGTTGCTGTCATAAGCCACGACACCGGTGATGGCGCCCCAGCCCTGCGTATACTTCACGCCGCCGACGACATGCGGAACGTAGCTGTCGATCGTGCCAACCTCGCCTGCGCCTTCTTCGAGAGAGACCACGGCCGAGAAGCCGTTGCCAGCGTCGAAGTAGTACTGGACGACGTTGGTGTCGAAATCGCCGTAGGGAACCAGCGTATCCTGGATGACGTTGCCGGCGTAGCCGATGAACGTATTGAAGGCCGATTCGTCCTTACCGACGCGCAGGCCACCAAGCTGGATCCAGGCGAAATTCAACGAAACGCCCTTCATGCCGGCACTGTTGACGGAGCCGCCATTATCCACGCCCTCACCCAGAGGGGTGCTGCCCAGATCGGATTGGTGATTGCCGAAGTTCCAGCGGGTCTCGGTGTAGGTCTTCAAGGTGCCGAGCTCGGTTTCCTGACCGGTCCAGGTCTTCAGCGTGAAGCGGGCGTTCTTGTACCAGGTGTCGTTGCTTTTACCACCATCCTCGTGATCGGCGCTTGTCGCTCCGTCGAACGAGCCTACGTCGCCACCGCCGATGTCGTAACGGACATAGCCGCCGATGCGCAGGCAGGTCTCGGTGCCGGGGATGTAGAAGTAGCCAGCGCCGTAGACGTCGCAGATCTTGACGTATTCAGCGGGTTCCGGCTCGGCGACGACGACGGCGTCGGCGGCGCGCGCACCGGAAACTGCGATCAGGGCCGCAGCGGAGCCGAGGAGAAGGCTCTTAATGTTCATTTTCTGACCTCCAGTCAAAAGTTAAAAAACGGGTCTGGGTATTCTTTGCTGAAGGACAGCGTTCCCTGCCCCATCCCCACTACCGAAAAAGATGCGCACCGCGCCGCTTCCTCGAAACCGACATTACCCATGAGGCGGCGGCGTTCAACCACGATCGTACCGGCGAAAGGGCTGTTCGGCTGCTATCCCCTGGCGTTGTTGCACAAATGACACGATTTGGCCTCACTCAGAAAGCTCTCGTTAACCATCGGGGCCGTCGCAACCCTTGTTTGCCGCCGAATCCGGCGATCGGCTGACGGAATCATGGCCATGTCCCGAGTCGCTAGCCAGAAAACCGCCGCAGAACCGCCGCATCCTTGGAAGCCGCGCAACGGCGCGTTGCTATTTTTTCAGATAATGGCTTCTTTTTCCGAGATATTGGCTGGGGCTTGTTGATTGTGCCCGCGCTTTTCTTTATCCAGCGGCGCAACGGAGAGGTGGCCGAGTGGTCGAAGGCGCTCCCCTGCTAAGGGAGTAGAGGTCAAAAGCTTCTCGTGGGTTCGAATCCCATCCTCTCCGCCATCCTGCTTCGCGCTGCGCGCTTCGCAGGACAAGCCTCCCCTCCGTATAGCAGGATGCCCTACGAAGCCTCGGCGAAGGAGGGCCTTAAATCCTAGCAAAAACAATGCTTCGCGCTGCTTGGGACACGTCTTCCTTCCGCGAAGCGGGAGGTCTTCCTGGACCCTGGAATCCTTGCAAGACAGGTTTGGCAGTCTGCCTGCCGAGTCAAGGAGGGTGGTTCGTGTGGTATGTATACCGGCTGGAGAGCAAGGCAGTGGGAGGTGAACGCTATATCGGCGTGACTTCCGACCTGAAGCGGCGGTTTGCCGAGCATAACGCCGGAAAATCCAGCCATACGTCCAAGTTCCTGCCACGGCGGATCGTCACGTATATCGGCTTCTCGAATCGAGCCAGGTCGACTTCATTCGAGCGTTATCTCAAATCCGGCTCCGGCCACGCTTTCGCCAACAAACATGTGTGGTGATGTCTGCATTGCGCTCTTCGAGGCGGCGAAAAATCCAGCCATTCCCAGAGAAAGCCCAGCAATAACAAACCTTTGCCGCAGAAAAACACGCAGCCGAAGGGCAGTTCTTGTTCGATTCTGACTGGAGGTCAGAAAATGAACATTAAGAGCCTTCTCCTCGGCTCCGCTGCGGCCCTGATCGCAGTTTCCGGTGCGCGCGCCGCCGACGCCGTCGTCGTCGCCGAGCCGGAACCCGCTGAATACGTCAAGATCTGCGACGTCTACGGCGCTGGCTACTTCTACATCCCCGGCACCGAGACCTGCCTGCGCATCGGCGGCTATGTCCGCTACACCATCGGCGCGGGTGACATCAACGGCGTCCAGAACGTTCCGGACCACATGGGTGACGGCGAGCACGACACCTACTACAAGCAAGCCCGCTTCACGCTGAGGACCTGGACCGGCCAGGAAACCGAACCCGGCACCTTGAAGACCTACACCGAGACCCGCTTCAATTTCGCCAACAGCAGCGGCGACTACGCGCTTGGCGGCACTGGCTGGCAGGCTGGCAACACAGCCGTCGCGCTGAACTTCGCCTGGATCCAGCTCGGTGGCCTCCGCGTCGGTAAGGATGAAACGGCATTCCAGACCTTCATCGGTTACGCCGGTAACGTCATCGACGACGATATCGTTGCTGACGGTCCGTACGATACCAATGTCGTCCAGTACTACTTCGACGCTGGCAACGGCTTCTCGGCCGTGGTCTCTCTCGAAGAAGGCGCAGGCGATGACACGATCGACAGCTACGTTCCGCATGTCGTCGGCGGCGTGAAGTACACGCAGGGCTGGGGCGCGATCACCGGCGTCGTTGCTTATGACAGCAACTACGAAGAAGTTTCCGGCAAGGTCCGCTTGGACGTGACCGCGTCTGACGCTCTGTCGCTGTTCATCATGGCCGGTTACGGCACTGGCGACGACAATGTCTTCAGCGGCGGTCATGACTTCTACAAGAAGTGGGACGGCAGTTGGGCGGTCTGGGGCGGCGGCTCCTACAAGTTCAACGAGAAGGCCTCGTTCAATGCTCAGCTTGCGTATGATGAGGGCAAGAAATTCGCGCTGGCTGCCAACATTGCCTACGACATCGTTCCCGGCCTCACGGTCACGGCCGAAGTTGATTACGTCAACCTTGGCGACAGCGAATTCCACGCCAGCGATGACGGCTTCGGCGGTCTCCTCCGCTTCCAGCGCTCGTTCTAAGGGCTGGTTTCTTACAGGTGAAATCCAGCCCGGGCGCTTCAACGCCCGGGCTGTTTTTGTTTCGTGACTGGACTTGGTCAGGAAGAAGGAAAAGGGGGAATCGGTAGCTGAAAAAGTCTGAAGGTGATTTCGTGGGATCCTCCCTCGGGTGGATGAGATCGACCGTCCGACTTAAAACTCTTGAAAGGATGTCTCCGAGCGGCTAGGTCTGGACCTAATCCACTGGGGGGCGTGGCTCACAATGACAAACGAAGCTATTCAAGAGGGTATTCCCTCTGATCATTTTGCGGTATTCTCTTCTCAGAACTCGAAGTTTAAATACACGTACAACAAGATAAGAGAAGTAAAGTCGCACAGGGTTGGAGATCTTTTTTCAGCATATCGGGATATATTGTGGGATGACGGGCGGCATAAGTACAATGTCAGCTCGTTCATCGGCGAAATAGATGAAATTCTCCTTGGGGAGCGTTTCAGCGCCTTTGACCAGAGTACCCTGGACAACCTTATCGGCACCTTGCGCCAGCGCGGCAACAGCAACGCAACCATCAATCGAAAGATGGCTGCTCTCAGCAAACTGCTGCGCAAGGCTCATAAAATGGGAGATATCCACAGCCTGCCCGAGTTCCGCCGCCAGAAGGAGCGGGCGGGGCGGATTCGTTTCCTCGAGAGAGACGAAGAGGCCAGGCTGTTCGCCGCCATCAAGAGCCGCAGCGAGGACGCTTATAGGCTTTCCGTCTTCCTGGTCGATAGCGGATGCCGTCTCGGTGAAGCGCTCGGGCTGATCTGGAATGACATTCAGGAGCATCGCGTCAGTTTCTGGATCACCAAATCCGGTCGCAGCCGCACCATTCCGATGACCGAGCGGGTCAAGGAGGTCATCAAGCTGCCGCCCGCCGAAGGCCGCCGGCCCAAGGGACCGTTCACCAAGCTCAGCCAGGCACAGTTCCGTGCCATCTGGAACGATGCAAAGGCCGAAGTCGGCCTCGGCGCCGACGACCAGGTGGTGCCGCACATATTGCGCCACACCTGCGCCTCGCGTCTTGTCCAGGGCGGCATCGACATCAGGCGCGTGCAAATGTGGCTAGGCCACCAGACGCTGTCGATGACCATGCGCTACGCGCATCTGGCCACCAACGATCTCGACGGCTGTGTCATCGTGCTGGAAACGCCTCGATCGGCCCAGCCGGCCGGCAACTGCGCGCAAGGCTCCGTGTTTTCATCGCCTGTGACGGTGCCTTCGTCGCCGACCGCAGCGCGGAAACCAAGGGGCGAAGCCGCTGCGGCAAAGGAATTGCCGAAAGCGCCCAGGAAAAGTGCAAAAGCCAAATAGCGACTGGAAGAGCAAGTCTATACTATAGTAGTTTTGGCGGGACGCTGTTTCTTCTTGGACTTTATTCAGGGCTATTCTGCTGTTCGGCCCGGTCGAGAAAAGCTGCAATGTCGTCGGGCAGGCTGCTGGTCTCGAGGAATGGTGCATGGCCCTGACCCGCGACGGTTATCGCTTCCATCTTGGAATGGCGCTCTCTCATCCGTTGCAGCGTGTCTGTGGACAGCAACTTCGAATTGGCGCCGCGTATGGTGAGCAGAGGAATCGCGGCCAACGCCTCGAATTGCGGCCATAGATCAGGCAGCGGCTGCGTCAGGTCGAGACTGGCAACTGTGTCGACCAGCTTCGGGTCGAAATCCGGCACCAGGCCACCGTCCGTTTCGCGGTAGAGGGCCCATACCATCCGATCCCAATCCGCCCCGGCAAGGGCAGGGAAGTCCTTGCCATGCACGCTGCGCTGGGCGGCAGTCGCCTGTGCGCGGGTTTTCGGTGTCCGCTCGCGCTCGAGATAAGACTGGATATGGGCAAGCCCATTCGCCTCGATCACCGGGCCGATGTCGTTGAAAACAATGGCTTTCAGCGTAGCCGGCCGCATCATCCCAAGCACATGGATGATCAACCCGCCGCGCGACGTGCCGATGAAGGCCCCCTCGTTGACGCCGAGCGCCGCCAGCCCGGCAAGGACGTCGCCAGCCTCGACGCCGACATTGTAGTTTTTGACGTCCGGGTCGTAGGCGGATTTCCCGCGCCCGCGATAGTCGAAAGCGATGACTTTGCGCGGTTGCTTCGCGCTGCCTGAAAGGTAGAGCGCGAGCTCATGGAAGTCGCGCGCGTTGCGGGTGAGCCCGGGTAGGCAAACGACCGGCCAACCGGTGGCATTTGCCTCGCCATAAATCCGGGCGTGAAGCTTGAGCCCATCCGTTGAGGCATAGAAAAAATCGGAAAAGCCTTCGTGGTTTGGCATGCTGATTCCCCCGTCGTGTAGATCGTCTGCGACTGCTACAGGCGGCGGCACGGACGGTCAAATTGAAGGAAGTAGCGCGGGAAATTTTGAAATTTGGCGGGACAGCACCCCCCTCTGGCCTGCCGGCCATCTCCCCCGCAAGGAGGGAGATTGGCAGCGTCGGCGCTCAGCCCATCCTGTTGTGTTGGAGATTGGCAAAGGCCGGCGTGACATTCGATCTCCCCACTTGCGGGGGAGATGGCCGGCAGGGCAGAGGGGGGTGTGAAGGGACTCGATTCAAAGATGTCGAGCGCTGGGCAAATACCGCAACAAGATGGCGGCCACATCTATCATGCCTCAATTCCGCCCGTTCACCAGGTCTCCAACAATGTCGTATTTGCCCGAAATACGCATCTTGTAGACCTCGTAATTCTCCATCACGCGCTGCACGTAACTTCTTGTTTCTGTGTAGGGAATCCGCTCGATCCAGTCGACGACCGCATCGATGTCCTTACCGCGCGGGTCGCCGTATCGGGCCACCCACTGGCTGGCCCGGTTTGGGCCGGCATTGTAGCCGGCGAAAGTCAGTACGTAGGAGCCGTTGAAGCGTTCGAGCTGCTCGCCGAGGAACGCGGCGCCCAGCGTCGCATTGTAACCGGCGTCGGTGGTCAGCCGCATCTGCGAAAACTGCAATCCGGCCTTCTTCGCCAATTGCTTGGCGGTTCCCGGCATCAGCTGCAGCAGCCCGCGCGCGCCTGCGCTCGAAACGGCGCCGATGTTGAACTCGCTTTCCTGGCGCGCGATCGCATAGGCCAGCGCCTTGCCCGAGCCGGAAATATCGGCCGAATCGGGAATGACGCCGAGCGGATGCGACAGCGCGCCGACATCGATGCCACGCGCGCCGGCAATCTTGCCGATTTTCAGCGCCATGAAATGGTTGCCCTGCTTTTCCGCAAGGACAGCCAGCAGCGCCAGTTCGCCCGGACTGGTCAACTGCCCGGCAAGGTCGCGATAGAGCGTCTCGGCGTAGCGGTCGTAGCCTGCTTCTTGCAGCCGCTTGATGGCGCTGACCGCCTCGCGGCCGGCAAAAGTCTGCCGGTCGGCGGCACTTGGCGAGGGATAGACGATGTTCAGCGCCTGCCGGCCGACACGTTCGGCGGCAAGCTGGCCGTAAAATGTCGTTCCGTAGGCAGCGGCGCGTGCAAAATAGTCCTTGGCGTTGCCCGGGCCACCGACTTCCGCCGCACGGCCGAGCCAGTAATAGGCACGCGACAGCGTCATTGGCCCCTGCGCTAGGTCGGCGATGAGCTCGAAATGCGTTGCCGCGAGCTTGGGGTCGTTCAGGCCACGCAGCGCGTACCAGCCGGCATGGAATTCGGCGTCCACCGCATTGGTGGCACTTTCGGCGGCGTGGCTTGCGACGATCCGGTAGGCCGTCTTCATGTCGCCCTGGTCGACCAGTTGGCGCGACAACACCCGGCGCTCGACCCACCAGGCATCCGGATCGACCAGAGCATCGCGATCGGTCGGTGCCTGCATCACAATGGCTGCGGCGCCGGCAAAATCCTGTTGCTTGCGCCGATATTCGGCTTGCGCGAACAAATAGCCGGCCGAACGTTGTGCCGCCGGCACCGCCTTCAGCAGTTTGGCAGCGCTCTTGTCCCCTTTACCGACCGCTGCCCAGGCGTCCGCAAGCTGGCGCGCGCCGGCGAGATCGGCGATACGCAGTGCGGAATTTGCGCGGTCGGCATAGAACATGCGCTCCATGCGAAAACGGTGATCGGCAGCCGGGATCAAGCTGCCGAACTCCTTGATCAGCGCCGTCTCATCCTTGGCCTCCAGGATAGTGGTGCGCCAGAACGGCGACAGCACCGAACGCGCCGCCTTGACATTGCCCGATGCCACATAGGCGCGGGCAAGCGCCATCACGCCTTCGAATGTCTGCGGCTGGCTGCCGTCGAATGCCGCAATGATGACGTCTGGGGCAGGGTTCTCGCGATAAAGTGCGCGCTCGCTGTTCTTGCGCAGCGCGACGGTGCCCGGCCAGTTGGGCAGCATCTTCGCCGCGGCGGCAATGTCGCCGCTCGGAACCTTGTCGCCGCCGTAAAGCGCGATCGCCCAGGCAAGGATGTGCTGGTCGAGCGAATGGGCGGGAAGGGCATCGCGCACCGCACGGGCGCTGGTACTGTCGCCAGCCGCCAGCGCATCCAGCCCGCTCTTCAAAAGGGCGACGCCGGGCGAGGCATCTTCTTGCGCTTTGTCCCGCAGACCGGGCATCGGAATGGCCGAGCTTGGCAACGGAATGGCCGAAGTGAGCTGTACATCGACGCTACCGCCGATCGCCATGCCCGGCATCAGCGAGAGCGTGGCGCCAAGCAGCGCGAAGAGGTGAGGCCGACTGGCCAGCATGATCTTTACGTCTTTCCCTGTCCTGGCATTCTACCAGCAGGCCGAGAAGGCTCGAAGCCTAAACTTAGGTCGTGAAGAGCTCGTAAACAAAGAGTTAGCGAGGCCGTTCGAATTGCGCGCTGACACCACGGCAATGCTTGCCGCGCAACAATGTCGAGACTATGGTGCGCCGCTTCGCTTTCGGCTAGAAGGCGCGCACGACAAAACACCGATGCATGTCGCCCAAGAACTGGATACCGGTTTTGGGACGATGGCCTGCATAAACAATGAAGTCCCAAGGAGTTGGACGATATGCTGAGAGGCTCGCTTACTGCGCTCGTGACACCGTTCGAAAAGAGCGGGCGTTTCGACGAGAAAGCCTTTCGCGCGTTCGTCGAATGGCAACTCGCGGAGGGCACGGCGGGACTGGTTCCCGTGGGCACGACCGGCGAGTCGCCGACGCTGTCGCATGACGAGCATCGCCAGGTCGTCAAGGTGTGCATCGAGGTGGCCAAGGGACGCGTTCCGGTCGTCGCCGGTGCCGGTTCCAACAACACCGAGGAAGCCGTTGGCCTGGTACAATATGCCGAAAAGGCCGGCGCCGATGCCGCCCTGGTCGTCACGCCCTATTACAACAAGCCGACACAACGCGGCCTGTACGAGCACTTCGCGGCTGTCGCCAGGGCGACCAAGCTGCCGATCATCATCTACAACATCCCGCCGCGCTCGGTGATCGACATGATGCCGGAGACGATGGGCCGGCTCGCGCACGACTTCAAGAACATCGTCGGCGTCAAGGATGCAACCGGCAAGGTCGAACGGGTCTCCGAGCAGCGCGCGACATGTGGCAAGGATTTCATCCAGCTTTCGGGCGAGGACGCTTCGGCGCTTGGTTTCAATGCGCATGGCGGCGTCGGCTGCATCTCGGTGACCTCGAACGTCGCGCCGCGGCTGTGTGCCGAATTCCAGGAGGCGACCCTGTCCGGCGACAGCGCGAAGGCACTGGAACTACAGGACCGTTTGCTGCCGCTGCACAAGGCGATCTTCGTCGAGCCTGGCGTTTCCGGCGCCAAATATGCGCTGTCGCAGCTGGGCAAGGTCGAGAATGTGCTGCGCTCGCCGCTGGTCACGATCGAACAGTCGACCGCCGAGAAGATCGATGCGGCCATGAAGCACGCCGGCTTGATTAATTAGCGATGAGGCGCCACCTCTCCACATCATGAATCAAGTCAGAAAAGCCGATCCCAACAACAAGACTGTTTCGGAAAACCGCAAGGCGCGGTTTTCCTACGAGGTGCTCGACACGGTCGAGGCCGGTCTGGTGCTGACCGGCACCGAGGTCAAGTCGCTGCGCCAGGGCCAGGCCAACATCCAGGACAGCTATGCCTCGGTCGAAGGCGGCGAGATCTGGCTGATCAACTCGTATTTGCCGGAATATCTGCAGGCCAACCGGTTCAACCACGAGCCGCGCCGGCGCCGCAAGCTGCTGCTCAACAAGCGCGAGATGGCGAAACTGGCGCAAAGCGTCGACCGCGAAGGCATGACGCTGGTGCCGCTGAAAATCTATTTCAACGATCAGGGCCGCGCAAAGCTGCTGCTCGCGGTCGGTCGCGGCAAGAAGTTGCACGACAAGCGCGAATCCGAGAAGCAGCGCGACTGGTCGCGCGAGAAGGGTCGGCTCTTGAAAGAGCGTGGGTAGGTAAAACAGCGCGGGTAGGCTGGGGCCATTCGTTTGAAGAACCGGATTGTCCTCTTGGGTTTGGCCAGCCTTGCCGTGGGATGTTTGGTCGCAGCGGGCGGCTATTTCTATTTCAGATCATTCTCGCCGGACCGCGATAGATATCCGGTCAGGGGCATCGACGTCTCCCATCATCAGGGCAGGATCGACTGGCGGCGCGTTGCCGCCGACGATGTCGCCTTTGCCGTCATCAAGGCGACGGAAGGCGGTGACCACATCGACGATGCCTTCGCGAGGAATCTGGAAGAGGCCCGGGCTGCCGGTCTGGCTGTCGGCGCCTATCATTTCTTCACCTTCTGCCGGCCAGGTGCCGACCAGGCGAAGAATTTCATCTCGGTGGTACCACGCGATCGGCCCTTGCTGCCGCCGGTCGTCGACATCGAGTTCGGCGGCAACTGTCCGCAGCGGCCAACGCCGGAGCAACTGAGCGCCGAACTGGCCGCGTTCCTCGCCCCCGTCGAAGCGGCGTTCGGCAAGCCGGCAATCATCTATCTGACCGACGAGGCCGCGCGGACCTATGCCGGGCGCATCTCTGTGCGCGCGCTCTGGCTTCGCTCATTGCTTCAGGAGCCGGACCGTGACGACTGGGTCTTGTGGCAATACCACAACAGGGGCCGCGTCGAAGGCATCGATGGCGATGTCGACCTGAATGTGCTGCAGGGTGGGCCTTCGGTGTTGAACGTGCTGTCTGCGCCGCTACGCTGACAGTCTGCCGACGCGAGACTCTATTCCCGCAGACATCCGCTACGTCCGCAGGAATGTCGCTATCTGGCTGAAAACACCAACGAACATCGCCTCGGTCAGCACGCCGGTATTGGTGTTGTAGCGTGAGCAGTGATAGCTCGAAAACAGCGTGATGTTCCCGGCCGGCAGTTGTCCGCCATGCTTGAACGGATAGGCGGCGACACGCCTACCCAGTGCCCGCACGGTCGACTGGTGCGCGATCGATCCCAGCGCCAGCACGGCGCGCAGGTTGGGGAACCGGGCAATCGTCGGCACCAGGAACGTACGGCATGTGGCGATTTCGGCGCCCGCCGGCTTGTTCTCCGGCGGCACGCAGCGCACCGCATTGGTGATCGCCGTGCCGACCAGTTCCAGTCCGTCATCCCGCCGAGCCTTGAACTCGCCGCGTGCAAAGCCGTGCGAAATCAATGTCGAGTAGAGCAGGTCGCCGGCAAAGTCGCCGGTGAAAGGGCGTCCGGTACGGTTGGCACCGCGCAAGCCAGGCGCCAGTCCGACGATAAGCAACCGAACCGTGGCATCGCCTTCCGGCGGCAGGAAAGTCGGCACCGGCGCATTGAACCAGGACGGTTCGCGCTGCCGCCATTCGGCGATGAAATCATGCAGCCGTGGGCAGAGCGGGCAATCGCGATCGGGTTCGGATGCGGAACGGGCGGTCAAAGCGACCGGCCTCAATAGTCGTCCTCGTCGACTTCGGCCGGCTCTGGCCGGCGCACCGGCCGCTCGGACGGATCGCGGCCAACCTCGTTCTTCAGTGTCGTCAGGTCGATGAAATGGTCGGCCTGGCGACGCAGATCGTCGGAGATCATCGGCGGCTGAGAGGCCATGGTCGAGACGATCGACACCTTGCGGCCACGCCGCTGCAGCGCCTCGACCAGCGTGCGGAAATCGCCGTCGCCGGAAAAGATGACGTAGTGGTCGACGACATCAGCGAGTTCCAGCGCATCGACCGTGAGCTCTATGTCCATATTGCCCTTGATCTTGCGGCGGCCCGTCGAGTCGGTGAATTCCTTGGCCGGCTTGGTAACCACCTTGAAGCCGTTATAGTCGAGCCAGTCGATCAGCGGACGGATCGAGGAGTATTCCTGATCCTCGACCAGCGCCGTGTAGTAATAGGCGCGCAGCAGATAACCACGCTTCTGGAAGCTCGCCAGAAGCTTGCGATAGTCGATGTCGAAGCCTAGCGCGCGCGACGTCGCATAGAGATTGGCGCCGTCGATGAATAGGGCGATTTTTTCACGAGGGTCGAACATGGAAAATTATTCCTTCTCGAAATAAATGGCCGTCTTAACGAAATGCGATAGCGACGTTCGGTCAGGCTCATAATAAACCGGCTGACCTCTATGCCATCCGAGATAGCGCCAGTTTCGCGGCAATCCAAGGGCGTGTTGCAGCACAGCAAGCAATTGTGATCGGCACACCGAACGCATACGTACAGGCTGATTTTGCGGAATCGGGTGTTTGACCCAGGGAATGAGTGCCCTGCAGCCCCGCCATTGCCATGATGCTTGTATTTTGGCGGCGTTCGGGTTATGGACCGCGCCTGTTTTCCATCAAATCCATCGCATGAAAGGGGCATCCATGGCCCGCGTAACCGTTGAAGATTGCATCGACAAGGTCGACAACCGCTTCGAGCTGGTGCTGTTGGCCGGCCACCGCGCCCGGCAGATCAGCCAGGGCGCACCGATCACCGTGCCGCGTGACAACGACAAGAACCCGGTCGTGGCGCTGCGCGAGATCGCCGACGAGACACTGTCGCCCGACGACCTCAAGGAAGATCTGATCCATTCGCTGCAGAAGCATGTCGAGGTCGACGAGCCCGAAGCTGATGGCGAAGCGATTGCCGATCAGACCGGCGCCGCCGTCGCGGCCACCGACGCCGACGACACCGAGGAGAACATCACCTTCGATCGCATGACCGAGGAAGATCTCCTGGCAGGCATCGAGGGCCTGGTACCGCCGGAAAAGAGTGACGACTACTAAGCGAGCACTCTGGACCTGCCTGGAATACGTTTCCGGCACTTCCGTCCAGTCAGTTTCGTGGCTATCTATGAGGTGCGCCGTACGCTAGTGCGGCGCATCAATCATTTCACCGCTGCGAGATCCCGCCCATGATGCGTCAGTATGAGCTTGTCGAGCGCGTCCAGCGCTACAAGCCTGACGTCAACGAGGCGTTGCTCAACAAGGCCTATGTCTATGCCATGCAGAAGCATGGCCACCAGAAACGCGCTTCCGGCGATCCCTATTTCTCGCATCCGCTCGAAGTCGCCGCCATCCTTACCGAAATGCATATGGACGAGGCGACGATCGCGGTCGCCCTGCTGCACGACACGATTGAGGACACCACGGCGACTCGGGCCGAGATCGATGAGCTGTTCGGGCCCGAAATGGGCAAGCTGGTCGAGGGACTAACCAAGCTGAAGAAGCTCGACCTCGTGTCGAAGAAGGCCGAGCAGGCGGAAAACCTGCGCAAGCTTCTGCTGGCGATTTCGGAAGACGTCCGTGTGCTTCTGGTCAAGCTCGCCGACCGCCTGCACAACATGCGAACCCTCGACCATATGCCGGAGGCCAAGCGCCTGCGCATTGCCGAGGAGACGATGGACATCTATGCGCCGCTGGCCGGACGCATGGGTATGCAAGGCATGCGCGAAGAGCTCGAGGAGATCGCCTTCCGCTTCATCAATCCGGAGGCCCATCGCGCCGTCACTGCCCGGCTCGCCGAAATCTTCGAGCGCAACAAGGGTGTGCTGTCCGAGATCGAAAAGGCGCTGTCGGGGCTGTTCGAGAAGCATGCGATCAATGCCAGCGTGAAAAGCCGTCAGAAGAAGCCGTGGTCTGTGTTCCGCAAGATGGAGGCCAAGGCGCTGTCCTTCGAGCAGCTGTCAGACATTTTCGGCTTCCGCGTCGTCGTCGACACCATCGAGGACTGCTACCGGGCGCTTGGCGCCATTCACACGACGTGGTCGATGGTGCCGGGCCGCTTCAAGGATTACATTTCGACACCGAAGCAGAATGACTACCGATCGATCCACACCACGATCGTCGGGCCGTCGCGTCAGCGCGTCGAGCTGCAGATCCGCACCCGAGAGATGAACAAGATTGCCGAATACGGCGTCGCCGCCCATTCGATCTACAAGGATACCGGCGGCAAGACGAACGGTGCCGCCCATGCGATCTCGAAAGAGACCAACGCCTACGCCTGGCTGCGGCGCACCATCGAGCAGCTTGCCGAGGGTGACAATCCCGAGGATTTCCTCGAAAACACCAAGCTGGAGCTGTTCCAGGACCAGGTATTTTGCTTCACCCCGAAAGGCATGCTGATTGCGCTGCCGCGCGGCGCGACACCGATCGACTTTGCCTATGCGGTGCATACCGATGTGGGTGACACCTGCGTCGGCGCCAAGGTCAACGGCCGCATCATGCCGCTGATGACGGAACTGAAGAACGGCGACGAGGTCGAGATCATCCGCTCCAAGGCACAGGTGCCGCCGGCGGCGTGGGAATCGGTCGTCGTCACCGGCAAGGCGCGCTCGGCCATCCGCCGCGCCACCAAGAACGCCATCCGCAAGCAATATTCAGGTCTCGGCATCCGCATCCTGGAACGCGCCTTCGAGCGCGCCGGCAAGACTTTCACCAAGGAGAGCCTGAAGCAGGTGCTGCACCGCTTGGCGCGCAAGGACATCGAGGATGTGCTGGCCTCGGTCGGGCGTGGCGAGCTTGCCTCCGCCGACGTCATGAAGGCAGTATTCCCCGACTACAAGGACGAGCGCATCACCACGGCCGCACCCAAGCCGCGCGAGGAGGGCTGGTCGAAGATCCGCAATGCCGCCGGCATGCTATTCCAGATTCCGGGCCGCGCCGCGCGCAAGGACAAGGACCAGCCACGTGATGGCGCCGTGCCGATCCGCGGCGTGCGCGGCGACCTGCCGGTGCGTTTCGCGCCGGAAGGCGCGGTCCCTGGCGACCGCATCGTCGGCATCGTCCAGCCGGGCACCGGCATCACCATCTATCCGATCCAGTCGCCGGCGCTGCAGGCTTTCGATGATCAGCCAGAACGCTGGATCGACGTGCGCTGGGACATTGACGAGCGCACCAAGGAACGCTTTCCGGCGCGCGTCTCGGTCACCGCCATCAATGCACCGGGTTCGCTCGCCGATATCGCCCAGGTGGTGGCATCGAACGACGCCAACATCCACACGCTGTCGATGGTGCGTACCGCGCCCGACTTCACCGAGATGTTGATCGATCTCGAGGTCTGGGATCTGAAGCATCTCAACCGGCTGCTGTCGCAGCTCAAGGACAATACGAGCGTCAGCGACGCACGGCGTGTGAACGGGTGAATAGTGAATGGTGAATAGTGAATAGTGAATAGTGAATAGTGAATAGTGAATAGTAAATAGTAAATAGTAAATAGTAAAGTAAGGTGCTCACTGCCATTCACCATTCACCATTCACCATTCACCATTCACCATTCACCGCATGGAGCAAACAATGAACACTGATGAAGTGCTGGACATTTTCCGCGAGGCCGGTGCTGTTCTGGAAGGGCATTTCATTTTGACCTCGGGCCTGCGCAGTCCGGTCTTCCTGCAGAAGGCGCGCGTGTTCATGCATGCCGACAAGACCGAACGGCTGTGCACGGCGTTGGCCGAGAAGATTCGCGCTGGCGTGCCCGGCAAGATCGACTACGTCGTCGGCCCGGCAATCGGCGGGCTGATCCCGGCGTACGAGACTTCGCGCCATCTCGGCGTGCCGGCGATCTGGGTCGAGCGGGAAGGGGGCGAGTTCCGCCTGCGCCGCTTCGAGATCACCAAGGGCGCGCGCGTCGTCATCGTCGAGGACATCGTCACCACCGGCCTGTCGATCCGCGAGACCGTCGCGTGCCTGCGCGAGCTTGGCGCCGAAGTGGTTGCCGCGGCCTGCATCATCGACCGTTCGGCCGGCAAGACGGATGTCGGCGTGCCGCTGATCGCACTCGCCGAATATGAGGTTCCGGCCTATCCGGCCGACCGGCTGCCGCCGGAGCTGGCCGCCATCCCGGCGATCAAGCCCGGCAGCCGCAACATCTGACCATCCATGTCGCCCAAAAGTGTGCAGCGGTTTTGGGGTAACGAGATGCATGAAAACAAATTGGATATGATAGCCGGCATCGATCATTTCGTGTTGACGGTCGCTTCGCTGGAAGTGACCTGTGACTTTTATCAGCGCGTGCTGGGCTTTGAACGCATCGATACGCCGGGCCGGCCGACAGCACTGGCTTTCGGCACCCAGAAGATCAATGTGCATGAGGTTAGCCGCACCTTCGAGCCGAAAGCCAAGGCGCCGACGCCGGGCTCGGGCGACTTCTGCTTGATCACAGACCGGCCGTTGGGCGAAGTCAGCACCCATCTTGCTGCCAATGATGTGGTGGTGGAACTAGGTCCGGTCGAACGTGTCGGGGCCCGAGGACCGATGATGTCGGTCTATTTCCGCGACCCGGACGGCAATCTGATCGAGGTCAGCGAATACCTCCCATAGCCGCAGGCCAGGCTACGCCTTTCGGCGATCCGACTGTCCGTTCCTTAAATTCGCCGCTATTGTCCAATGTTCGAAGCAAGGACTGCCACCGCGAAGGCGGCAACAAGCGCGCACGAAAGGGTTTGGTTGTTCTCCCGCCAGCGCGTCGCTATATCAAGGTTGCGATTGCCATAGGGTGATCGTCAAGCGCAAGATGTGGCTGTCACGTCCGGCTGAAAGTGCCGGCGCGGAAGCTGTGGAACGGGAACAGAGTGCTTTTTCGACGCCGCAAGCCTGATGGCCTTTTCGAACGGGTGCGCACCTACCTTTGGCCGCGCCGCTCGTTTTCGCGCTCGCTTCAATATTTTTCCAAACGCATCCTGCGGCTGAAGGCCACACCGCACGCGGTGGCGGCCGGCGTCGCTGCCGGCGTCTTCGCTTCGTTCTTTCCCGTCGGCTTCCATTTCATCATCGCCGCCGTCCTGTGCTGGGTGATTGCCGGCAATCTCGTCGCGGCGGCACTCGGCGCGGTGTTCTTCGGCAATCCGCTGACATTTCCTCTGCTGTGGGGCGCCTCCTGGGAAACAGGCAAACTCATCCTGCATGATCGCCTGCCGCAGCACGGGCCGCCGGCACATCTGGGCGAGATGCTGCATAGCCTGTCCTTTGCGCAATTGTGGAAACCTATCCTTGAGCCGATGCTGATCGGCGCGATTCCGCTCGGGTTGGTGTTCGGACTGCTGTTCTATGGCGTCACGCGCTGGGGCATGAACGCTTTCCGCGAGCAGCGGCGCAAGCGCCTGGCCGAGCGTGCACGCCGACATCAGCAATCGTCTCATCCTGGCGCCAGCATCGGTTCCGCCGCACGATGATCATCGGCATCGGCAGCGACCTGATCGATATCAGACGCATCGAGAAGTCGCTGGAACGTCACGGTCGGCGTTTCATCCAGAGAATCTACACCGAGGTCGAAGAGGCCCGCTCCGAGAACCGCCGGGCGCGTGCGGCGTCCTACGCCAAGCGCTTCGCCGCCAAGGAGGCCTGTGCCAAGGCGCTGGGCACCGGTCTGGCGCAGGGCGTGTTCTGGCGCGACATGGGTGTCGTCAACATGCCCAGCGGCGCGCCGACCATGGCGCTGACGGGAGGCGCACAGGCGCGGCTGGCCAAAATCCTGCCAAACGGTCATCGGGCGGCAATCCATCTCACAATCACCGATGATTTCCCGCTCGCCCAAGCCTTTGTGATCATCGAGGCGTTGCCCGTCGAAGAAGCGCCACATTGATTGCATCTGACGACCGGCATTGACGTTGCCCAGCGCGCGCCGAGACTCTATACCATCCAACGCACAATCGAGGACGACATGAGCGTGGCTGAAAAAACTGTGAAGAAATCCGGCGGCCTTGGCGAGACCGTCAGCGTCATCGTGCAGGCGCTTTTGCTCGCCCTGGTCATCCGCACGCTCTTGTTCCAACCCTTTTCGATCCCATCGGGATCGATGCGGCCGACGCTTTTGGAAGGCGATTATCTGTTCGTCACCAAATGGTCCTACGGCTATTCGCGCTATTCGCTGCCTTTCGGTCCCGACATCTTTTCGGGCCGCATCTGGGGCTCCGAGCCCAAGCGTGGCGATGTTGTGGTGTTCAAGTTCCCGCCGGATCCGTCCGTCGACTACATCAAGCGCGTTATCGGCCTGCCCGGCGACAAGATCCAGGTCAAGGACGGCCAGCTTTTCATCAACGGCGAAGGCGTGCCGCGCGTGAAAACCGGCCAGATCGACAATCCCGACATTACCGAGGAATCGCGCCCTATCGACGTCTATCGCGAGACCTTGCCCAACGGCGTCAGCTACGACACGCTCGACTTGAATTCGAACTCGATCGGCGACAATACGCGCGAATTCGACGTGCCGCCCGGCCATTATTTCATGATGGGTGACAACAGGGACAATTCCGCCGACAGCCGTTTCACCGTCGGCTACGTTCCCGCGGAAAATCTGGTTGGCCGCGCCAATCTTGTTTTCTTCTCTATCGCCGGCAAGGCGAGCCCGCTCGAAATCTGGAAATGGCCGTCGCTGATGCGTGCTTCGCGCCTGTTCCACTTCGTCAATTGATGGCTTTGAAGCGCCCGACAGGCGAAACACTGGCCGGTTTGGTGAAGGCCAAGACCGGCCACGTCTTCAAAGATATCCGCTTGCTTGAGACCGCCTTGACGCATTCCAGTGCGGTCAAGGCGGCAAGCAACAATCAGCGTCTGGAATTCCTTGGCGATCGCGTGCTTGGGCTCGTCGTCGCCGATATGCTTTTCGAAAAGTTCCCTGACGCCCCGGAGGGTGAAATCGCGCCGCGCTTCAACGCGCTGGTCGATGCGAAGACATGCTCCGAGATCGGCATCGAAATGCAGCTCGAGGATCTGGTCCGGGCCGACGCTGCCTTGAAGATGCGGTCGCGTGGCTCGGGCGGAAACTATCTGGCGGATGCGGTCGAAGCGCTGATCGCGGCGGTCTACGTCGACGGCGGCATCGAGGCCGCGCGGCGGTTTGTCCTGCGCTACTGGGAACCGCGCTCGCGGTCGGTGGTGACAAAGCCGCTCAATCCGAAATCCGATTTGCAGGAATGGATTGCCAAGACCAGCGATGCACGCCCCGAATATGTGATCGAAAGGCGCGAAGGCCCGGACCATCAACCTGTCTTCACGGTGTCCTTGCAGGTCCGCGGCTTCGCGCCGATAAGCGGCACCGGCGGCTCACGCAGGGCCGCCGAAGAAGCAGCGGCTTCGGCGTTTCTCTTGCGCGAAGGCGTCTGGGCCACCGCATCGGCTCAAAAAACGGAGGGCGCGGGGCGCTCTAGAGAAGGGAGCGCGGCATGACCGCTACCGAAGAGCAGGCAACGGAAGCTGCCCCCACGCATTCCGGCTTCGTCGCCCTGATCGGCGCGCCCAATGCGGGCAAGTCGACGCTGGTCAACCAGCTGGTCGGCGCCAAGGTGTCGATCGTCACGCACAAGGTGCAGACGACCCGCGCCATCGTGCGCGGCATCGCGACGCATGACAATGCGCAAATCGTTTTCGTCGACACGCCCGGCATTTTCAAGCCGAGGCGGCGGCTCGACACGGCGATGGTGACCACCGCCTGGGGTGGCGCCAAGGACGCCGATATCGTGCTGCTTTTGATCGACGCCGAGCGCGGTATCCGGGGCGACGCGGACGCCATCCTCGAACGGTTGAAAGATGTGCGCCAGCCTATGGTGCTGATCCTCAACAAGGTCGACCGCGTCAAGCACGAGGCGCTGCTGGCCTTGTCGGCGGCGGCCAACGAAAGGGTGCCGTTCAAGCGCACCTTCATGGTTTCGGCGCTCACCGGCTCCGGTTGCAAGGACGTGCTCGATTATCTGGCTGAGGCTCTGCCGGCCGGCCCATGGTACTATCCGGAAGACCAGATCTCGGATCTGCCGATGCGCCAGCTCGCCGCCGAGATCACCCGCGAAAAGCTTTATCTCAGGCTGCATCAGGAACTGCCCTATTCCTCGCATATCGAAACCGAGAAATGGGAAGAGAAGCCGGACGGCTCGGTGCGTATCGACCAGACGATCTATGTCGAGCGCGACAGCCAGAAGAAGATCGTGCTCGGCCACAAGGGCGAGACCATCCGCGCCATTGGCCAAGCGGCGCGTATGGAGATAGCCGGCATCCTCGAACAGAAGGTGCACCTGTTCCTGTTCGTCAAGGTGCGCGAGAACTGGGGCGACGACCCCGAACGCTACCGCGAGATGGGGCTCGAGTTTCCGCGCTAATGCGGGATCCAGAACCGAAGGTCCACGCAACAAAAAGCGGGAACCGGAAAAGACCATGCTCAACAAGTCCGCTTCCGGTCCATGGCCAGCAGGCTGAACATCGACACAGCGCTTGTTAGCCGACTGGTCGCCACGCAATTTCCCCGCTGGAAGGATCTTGCGGTCAGGCCGGTCGAATTTGGCGGCTGGGACAACAGGACCTTCCATCTTGGCGACGAGATGACCGTGCGGTTGCCGAGCGCCGCGGCCTATTTCCTGCAAGTGGAAAAGGAGCACCGCTGGCTGCCAAGGCTGGCGCCACGGGCGTCGGCGATCCCGCCTGCGATCTGGCGATTGCATGGACGCTGTTTGAAGGCAAAAGCCGGGAAGCGTTCCGAGCCGGCGTTACGGCCGATCAGGCGATGTGGGCGCGCGGTCGTGGCTGGACGCTTTGGAAGGCGCTGATCACCGTGGCCGGGCAGATAGACGTCAATCCGGTCGAGGTTGAGAAATCCCGATATGTGATCGACGAAGTGCTTGCCGACCACGCGCAGCGGGCCTGACGCGCCAGGGCGATGCGGCCAAAAATCCCGATCGGTGTCTGAAAGATTCCGTTATTTCGATAGGACGGGCCGATATTGTTCGGCGTTCTCTGGTTGAAATATATGTTTAGCCGCGAAACTATCGGAATAGATATTGAATATATGACGTTGTGCCGATTGTGCCATCGACATGTGCATAAGTGTTATTTGTGCAACACGGAATTAAACTGTTAAATGAATCGCCGTTATTTCCGAAATCGTCATTGAAGGCAGAAGATCGATGGGTATGTTCGCGCTCGAAAAGGGCGAGCGCTGCGAGCTTTTTTCATTGTGGTGGTGAGGCGGGAAAACATTGCCGCCAGCCACAAATCCGAAAGCCATTTAAAACTTTGACTGGAGAGGTCAGAAAATGAACATCAAGAGCCTCCTTCTCGGCTCAGCCGCGGCACTGATCGCGGTGTCCGGCGCTCGCGCCGCGGACGCTGTCGTCGTCGCCGAACCGGAACCGGCCGAATACGTCAAGATCTGCGACGTCTACGGCGCTGGCTACTTCTACATTCCGGGCACCGAGACCTGCCTGCGCATCGGCGGCTATGTCCGTTATGACATCGGCGTCGGCGATGCCGGCTCGCTTGATGGTGTCAACCATGTCCCTGACCATCAGAGCGACAGCACTCATTCGACCTATTACAAGAACACACGCTTCACACTGAAGACCTGGACCGGTCAGGAGACCGAGCTCGGTACCCTTAAGACCTACACCGAGACCCGCTTCAACTACGGCAACAGCAGCGGCGACTATTCTGATCAAAGCGCCACCAACGCGAACGACTGGCAAGGCCGTAACAAGTCTCTCTCGCTGCGTTTCGCTTGGATTCAGCTCGGCGGCCTGCGCGTCGGCAAGGACGATACTGCTTTCGATACGTTCATCGGCTACGCCGGCAACGTCATCCAGGACACGCTGGTTCCGTATGGCGGGCAGGAGAGCAACGTCGTTCAGTACTACTTCGACGGAGGCAACGGCCTCACGGGGTTGGTCTCTCTTGAAGAAGGCGCCGGCAAGATCGGCACCATCGACAGCTATGTTCCGCATGTCGTCGGCGGCTTGAAGTACAAGGGCGACTGGGGCGCGGTCACGGGCGTCGTCGCCTATGACAGCAATTACGAGGAAGTGGCCGGCAAGGTTCGTTTGGACGTCAACGTGAACAAGGAACTGACGTTGTTCATCATGGGCGGCTACGGCACGGACGACAATCTCAACGACAATGCGGGCAACGCCATCGATGCCAGTGGTCGCGGCTTCTACAAGCAGTGGGGTGGCAACTGGGCAGTCTGGGGCGGCGGCACCTACAAGTTCAACGAGAAGACTGCGTTCAACGCCCAGGTCTCTTATGACGACTGGAAGAACCTCGGCGTCGCCGCTAACGTTGCCTATACCGTTGTCCCCGGCTTTACGGTCACGGCTGAAGTCGACTACCTCAATGCTGGTAAGTTCGAGGACGCCGACTTCAACAACTGGACCAAGGCTAACAAGAAGAGCAGCGTCGGCGGCATTCTCCGCTTCCAGCGCTCGTTCTAACGGATCGGCTGACCTTACCAGCCCGCCCGCAGCGATATGCTGCGGGCGGTTTTTTTATGCGCTGTGCCGGCATCAGCCCGTCAAGCACCAAACCCAACCCTTGATTTCGCCATCCAACCGGTGAAATGCTTAGGGCATGGAATGGCGCGACGAGGGAATCATTCTCGGCACCCGCAAGCATGGCGAAACCAGCGCCATTCTCGAGGTGATGACGCGTACGCATGGCCGTCATCTCGGCCTTATTCGGGGCGGCCGTTCGCGCAAGCAGCAGCCTGTCCTCCAACCGGGCAATCGTGTCGACCTGTTGTGGCGGGCGCGCCTTGACGAGCATCTCGGCACGTTCCAGGCCGAGGCGATAGAGATGAACGCGGCCCGCCTGATGGACAGTGCCGTAGCCGTCTACGGGCTGCAGACCATGGCCGCGCATCTGCGGCTGTTGCCCGAGCGCGACGCGCATGAAGGTCTCTACGAAACGCTTGCCGTGATGATCGCCCATCTCGACGATGCCGATGCCGCCGGCGAACTGGTGGCGCGCTTCGAGCTTCTGGTTCTGGACGAACTCGGCTTTGGCCTCGATCTCAGTCAATGCGCCGCTACCGGCACGCGGCAGGACCTGGCCTATGTCTCGCCAAAATCGGGTCGCGCTGTATCGCGTGAAGCAGGCGCACCATGGCGCGACAAGATGCTGGCTCTGCCGGCCTTCTTGCAGCGCGGCTCCGGCCTGCGCGCGGATCCGGCTGATGTCGAAGACGCCTTCCGGCTGACCGGTTTCTTCTTCACCCGCCACGTCTATGAGCCGCGCGGCATCGAGCCGCCCGACGCCCGCGCCGGCTTCCTTGCCGCATTGCGCAAACACCACGCGCGCGGCAAGACCATTGCCGGCGAGGATGCGGCCAGAGAAATCATCACATGAGCGAGGTCGAGCTTTATCCGGGCCGGGTCTCGCCGCTCGGCCTCGGCACCATTCCGCATGCCGACATCCTCAAATACACTGGCTTGGAATTGCTGCAGCGCATCGTCGACGGCAAGTACCCGGCGCCGCCAATCTCCTTCCAGCTCAGCTTCGCGCTGACCGAAGTGTCGGAAGGCCGTGCCGTGTTTCGCGGCGTACCCAATGAGCGCCACCTCAACCCGCTGGGCGGCGTACATGGCGGCTGGGCGGCGACTCTGCTCGATTCGGCCCTGGCCTGCGCGGTGCAGACGCTGCTCGAAAAGGGCGAGGCCTACACGACGGCGGAGTTCAAGGTGAACTTGACGCGACCCATCACGCCGAAAACCGGCGAGGTGGTCTGCGAGGGCAAAGTCATTCACAAAGGTCGCATATTGGCCGTATCGGAAGCGACGTTGAAGGATGCCGGCGGCAAGCTGCTGGCTTTCGGCACCGAAACATGCTCGATCTTTCCGGCCGCCAATCTGACGGTAGTTTGAGTTTTGCGGCCGTTTGGCCGCCGCATTTGAGTGTCATTGAGACTGTCAGCGATGGTTTGGGGGAACCGCCATGTTTGAGAGCCTGATCGGCCTTGTCGCCATCATCGCCTTGTTTGTCATCGTTTCGCGCCAGCAAAGCCGCATCGGCCTGGTTGAGCGCGAGCTTGGCGCGCTGCGCAGCCTCGTGCTTTCAGGCGTCGTGCCGTCCAAGGCCAGGCCGTCCGAACAGGCCCCACCCGACAGCGCGCGTGCCGATGTGGTTCCGGCCGTAGCAGTCGCGGCCGACATTTCCTCGCCAGCGATAAGCGAGCCTGTGGTCGCACAGGCGCCGCCCGCTACGGAAGAGGAAGCCCCGATTGATGAGGCCGGGCCATGGGCGCCAAGCAAGACGGCACCCAAGGCAGCGGAACCTTCCGCGCCGGCCGCTCCGGCGAGAGCCGCCCGCCAGTCGGATGTCGAAACGGCACTCGGCACCCGCTGGGCGGTCTGGGTAGGCGGCATCGCGCTGGCGCTGGGCGGCCTGTTCCTGATCCGCTACACCATAGAGGCCGGTATTTTCGGCCCCGGCGTAAGGCTGACCATGGCCGCGGTGCTCGGCCTGGTGCTGGTCGCCGGCGGCGAGTTCATCCGTCGCACAGGCTTTAGAGTGCCGGTGCAAGGCGTTGCCGGCGCCTACATTCCAGCGATTCTGACCGCCGCCGGTGCGTTCATCCTGTTCGGCACCGTCTATGCCGCGTACGGCATTTATGGTTTCATCGGCCCGGCATTCGCCTTCACGCTGCTCGGCGCCATCGGCGTCGCGACGATCGCCGCCGCCCTTGTCCATGGTCAGGCGCTGGCCGGCATCGGCCTCGTCGGCGCCATGGTGACGCCGGTGCTGGTCGCCTCGCAGGCGCCCAATCCCTGGGCGCTGTTCGGTTATCTCGCGATCGTGCTTGCCGCCACCGGCGTCATCGCCCGCATGCGCGACTGGAAGGCGCTGATGGCGGCCGCCTTTTTCGGCACCGGTGCCTGGACCATCCTCTACATGACCGATGCGCCGCAGGCGAACCTCTCCGCCATCCTGTTCATCGACGCCGTCACGCTGGCCGTGCTCGCCCTTGTCTGGCTCGGCCGCCGTGGCGATGAAAGCGTGCAAGCCAGGGTTTTCGACTGGCCGTCCATCGTGCCTGGCCTTTTCGTTGCATTTTCGGCGCTGGGCCTGTCGGTCGACCCGGTCTTCATCGCCGCCGGCGATGCCTTGCCGGGCGCGGTGGTGATCGCCGCATTGGTGGCCGTGGCGCTCTATCGCCCGCTGGCGCTGCCGCTGCTTTATGCCGCCGGACTGGTCACCGTGCTGATCTACCTCGGCATCATCCCGCCAACGTCGATCGTTTCCGATCTTTCGGGCGGAGCGTTGGGCGTCGATGGACTCCCAGTGGCCACGTCCAATGCGCTGACAATGCGCATAGGCATCGCACTTGGCCTGGTCTTCATCGGCACCGGCTTCTGGGCCGCGCGCAGGTTCGCCGCCGGAACGCAGATCCGCCCCGCCTCATGGGCGGCATGGGGCGTCATCGTTCCGCTGGTCATTTTGCTGGCGCTCTGGTTCACCTTCGGCAATCTCGACCGCGACTTTGTCTATGCCGCCGTCGCGGCACTGCTGGTCGTCGTTTTCGCCGCCGGCGGCGAGTGGATCGCGCGGGCCGAGGATCCGCCCCTCAAGGGTGGTATCGCGGTGTCGTTTGCCTTGGGCGGCGCGGCCGTCGCCGGTCTCCTGATGCTGCATATGGCTTTCGATTCCGGCTGGACCACCATCCTGCTCGGTGCGGCGGCCATCGTGCCGGCGCTGGCGACGCGCTGGCGCTCCTATCCGGTGCTCGGCTGGATTTCGGTCGGCGCGGTGATCGCAGTGCTTGGCCGCGTCGCCTTCGATCCGACCATTGTTGGTGCGGAGTTCCTCTCCACGACACCGGTGTTCAACTGGCTGCTGCCGGGCTACGGCGTGCCGGCGTTGGCCTTCGGCTTCGCCGCCTGGCAACTCGCCCGCATGACCAATGGCCGGCCGCGCCTGGCGATGGAAGCAGCAGCGGCGCTGTTTGCGTTGCTCACGCTCGCCATGCTGGTGCGCCATGCCATGCATGGCGGCGTCATCGACACGGGTGCTATGACGCTGGCTGAACAGGCGATCTACACGCTGATCGCCATCGGCGCTGGCGCCATCCTGGTCGCCATCGATATGCGTTCGCCAAGCTCGGTGCTGCGCTATGGTTCGATGGCCGCCGGTGTGATCTCGGTCGCCTTCATCGTTGTCCGGCATTTCGCGGTGCTGAACCCTTTATTCACAGACGAATCAACAGGCCGGATCCCGGTGTTCAACCTGTTGTTCCTCGCCTATCTCTTGCCGGCGGTCGCCGCCGGCGGGCTAGCGCTCTATGCCAGGGACAAGCGGCCGAAATGGTATGCGCAGATGCTGGCCGTGGTGGCGGCCGTGCTTGCCCTGGCCTATGCCACACTGTCGGTCAGGCGGCTGTTCAAGGGCGAGTTCATCGGCTTGTGGAGCGGGCTCGGCCAGTTGGAGACCTACACCTATTCGGCGCTCTGGCTGATCATCGGCGTCGCACTGCTCACCGCCGGCGTATGGCTGAAGTCGCAGGTGCTGCGCATTGCCTCCGCCGCGCTGATCGCGATCGCCGTGCTGAAGGTTTTCATCTTCGACATGTCGGAGCTGGAAGGTGTGCTCAGGGCGCTGTCCTTCATCGGCCTCGGCGCGGTGCTGATCGGCATCGGACTGTTCTATCAGCGGCTGCTGACGCGGGCGGCCAAATCTGAAGTCGGGTAGGGCTCAAGCCAGGTCGGTCTGCGAAAAATCGTTGCCCTTGTAGAGCAGCGGTATCCGGTGAGCCTTGGCACACGCGTAACTGAAGCAATCTCCGAAATTCAGCTTGGCGGGATGGCCCACATATCGGCCATAGTCGCGAGCGGCTTTGATGGCGAGTTCGCGGATGCGTGCATCTATTGGTATCTCTACAGCTCTAAGCTCGGCCAGGAAGCCTACAACGATCGTTTGGCACCGATCGATTAAGACTGCTGGTGTCAGGGCTTGGTCGCCGTTTTCCGCCAGGGATGTACTGCGGGCTATCCCAATGATCGCTTCGAATGCGGAGCTCGGAGAAAAATAGAGCTTGTCGGCACGTTCAGCTTTTTCTAGCAGACTGTCCGCATCTGCCTCCTGCAGGAGGATCGCGATGATAGCCGAAGCATCAAGGAACATCAGGTTCTCCCCATCCTTCGTCCATGAATTTTTTCATGTCGAAGTTCGGGTCACGAGGACCAAGTGCGCTTGCAGCGTCCTGAAACTTCTTGATGCGCTCGCTCAATGGAAGGACGGCGTTCGTCCGTTCAAGCTCGCGCTTGAGGGCAATCCGGACCGCTTCCGTCTTTGTCGGCGCCTTGATCGCAGACTGCAACTGGCGAGCCAGCGCGTCGACCTCGTCATCACGGATGTAAAGCGACATACTCGGCTTCCTCGTCAGACGTATATCTTAAGTTGAATATACAGAATATACGATTTTGAATATACATTCTCCCGGGCGGATTTTCAATTCTGCCGGATGCGTTTTCGTCTATCGTGCGGAAAGACGAGATACCCTCTCAGTTTTCTGCCGGGAATAATTTAGCCGGTCATGTCGTTATCTCATTGCTTGGGTGACCGGGGCGGCGGACCGCTTCGCGCTGGCCGCTTGCGCCGCGCTCGGAAGGCGCGTTCAATCGGATCAACAAGGGCGACCTCAGAAACAGCGGTCATGGACGAAAAGAAGGCAGCAATCCTTGGCGAAATACCACGCCTGCGCCGCTACGCACGCTCGCTTTTGCGCGACCGCGACGCTGCCGACGAT
>NZ_JAMYSC010000013.1:0-155800 GCF_040321755.1 Mesorhizobium sp. M0276
CTCCGATCATCCAGAGGTCCTTTCAGAATCGATTTCCGCACACCACACAAGAGTCCCTTTGTACTCATGTGCGATTCCCCTGCCCCAAGGGGAGAGGAGATTGTCAGCGCCGGCGCTCACCTGTTCTCCCCAGCGGGGAGAAGGTGGCCGCGAAGCGGCCGCATGGGGGGCAGCGCAACCTCTACACGTCCGCCTTGAACGTCTGCTTCTGCTGGCCGAGCCCTTCGATGCCGAGCTCCACCACATCACCAGCCTTGAGGAATACCGGCGGCTTCATGCCGAGGCCAACGCCGGGCGGCGTGCCGGTCGAGATGATGTCGCCGGGGTGCAGCGACATGAACTGGCTGAGATAGGACACCAGGTACTTGACGCCGTAGACCATGGTCCTGGTCGAGCCGTTCTGCATCGTCTTGCCGTTGACCGTCAGCCACATCTTCAGGTTCTGCGGGTCGGCGATCTCGTCCTTGGTCACCAGCCATGGGCCGGTGGGGCCGAAGGTGTCGCAGGACTTTCCCTTGGTCCACTGGCCCTGCCGCTCGGCCTGGAAGGCGCGTTCCGACACATCGTGAGCAACGCTATAGCCGGCAACGTAGTCAAGGGCGTCGGCTTCGCTGACATATTTGGCTTTTCTGCCGATGACCACGGCCAGTTCGACTTCCCAATCGGTCTTGTCTGAGCCGCGCGGGATCAGCACGTCGTCATCCGGCCCGACAATGGCCGAGCTTGCCTTCATGAAGATGATCGGTTCCGGCGGCACGGTGGCGCCGGTTTCGGCGGCATGGTCGGAATAGTTGAGGCCGATGCAAATGAACTTGCCGGTGCCGGCGACGCAGGCGCCGAGGCGCGGGCTGCCGGAAACCGCCGGCAGCGATTTCGGATCGAGCTTGGCCAGATCAGCCAGCAATGCCGGGTCCAGCGCCTTGCCACTGATGTCGGCGACATGAGCGGAGAGATCGCGGATGATGCCATCCGTATCGAGCAGACCTGGGCGCTCGCTTCCCACCTCGCCATAGCGCAGCAGTTTCATCTAGATCCTTCTCCTGATTGCGGCCATCGGCCGATTACAATTCGCTCCGTCGCCGCGACGACGTGGTTCCAGGGCCGGCGGAACCTAGCCAGTGGATGGTGGCCGGGCAAGCGCGGAAGCAACCTGCTTTTCCGCTAGGGAGAGCACCCTAGATCGACCAGCCGCCGTCGATATTGTAGGCCTGTCCGGACGTATAGGTGGCGCCCGCCAGATAAACGGCGAGATCGGCGATTTCCTCCGGCGTGCCGAGCCGGCCCATCGGCTGGCGGGCGATGAAGGCGGCGCGGGCGGCATCGTAATCGCCTTGCGCGTGCATGCGGTCCTGCAGCGAGGGGCTCTCGACCGTGCCGGGGCAAATGGCGTTGCAGCGTATGCCCTTGCCGACATAGTCAGCGGCGATCGCCTTGGTCAGGCCGATGACGGCGGCCTTGGTGACACCATAGGCGAAGCGGTTGGGCACGCCTTTGCCGGCGCCGGCGACCGAGGACATGTTGATGATCGACCCGTCGCCGCGCTCCAGCATGCCGGGCAGCACGGCCCGCACGGTGCGGATCATGGCGCGGACATTGAGGTTGAAGGCGAAATCGAGATCGGCGTCCTTCATCTCCAGGATCGAGCCAGAATGAACGAAGCCGGCGCAATTGAACAGGACGTCGACGATGCCGATCTCGGCAAAGGCCGCGTTGACGGCCTCGTCATTGAGCACGTCCAGCTTGCGGGTCTTGATGCCGGAGGTCTTGGCGAGCTCAGCCAGCAGCGCTTCGTTGATGTCTGTGGCGTGGACCACGGCGCCTGCCTTGGCGAAGGCCAGCGCGCTCGCCTTGCCGATGCCTTGCGCCGCTGCCGTGATGACAACGACCTTGCCTGCCAGATCCGCCATGCTGTTCTCCTCGTCCGCTTGCCATCGTTAGGGTCTATCGGCAGCCGGCCGGGGCGTCATGTGCCAGTCAGGCATCATCATGCGGCCTGCGCGTCATCAACCCACAGATAAAAATGTTTTTTCTCGTTAAAGAACATACATCCGGGCGTCAAGCCCGAACACGATCACCAATCGCGGATAGCCACGTGGCTCAATCCCCGTAAGGCACCCAGACATTCTTCACCTCGACGGCGCGGCGCAGGAAAGCGTCGCCGGCGGCCTCGTCGGACGCCCAGTCGAGGCTGCGGCCATTGCTGCTCCAGACGCGCTTGAGGTTGCCGATGGATTCGGCCTCCGCCTTGGCGCAGGTCTCGGCGTCGGCGAACACCCACAGCCCGTCGACGTCGTCGTGCTTGGCCAGCACGCCGGCAAGTTCCGCCGCGCGGCCGGTGACGATGTTGATGGCGCCGGCCGGAACGTCGGAATATTCGATGACCTGATAGAGGTCCGTGGCCAGCAGCGGATATTTTTCCGAAGGCACCGCGACCACGGTGTTGCCCATGGCCAGCGCCGGTGCGACCAGCGAGATCAGGCCGAGCAGCGGTGAGGTGTCAGGCGCGACGATGCCGACAACGCCGACCGGCTCGTGCAGGGCCAGTGTCACGGCACGCGCCGGCGGCTGGTGCACGCGGCCCTCGAACTTGTCGGCAAGGCCGGCATAGAGGAACAGCCGCTCGATCGACCGGTCGACCTCCTCGCGCGCGGCCTTGGCGGTGACGCCCGTGAGCTGAACGAGGCGCGCCGAGAACTCGTCGGCACGGCCGGAAAGATTTTCAGCCAGATAATAAAGCACCTGGGACCTGTTATAGGCGGTCGCCTCAGGCCAGCCCTTGCAGGCCCGCGCCGCTGAAACGGCATCGCGTATATCCTTGCGGCTGCCTAGCCCGACCTCGCCTGCAAGCTTGCCCTTGGCGGTAGCGATGGCAAGCGAGTAATTACCGTCCGGCCGAATTTGCTTGCCGCCGATGAACAGCTTCGCCGTGCGGTCGATTGCCGCGCCATCGGTCTGTTCGACGGGTTGCGCCGAGATCGTCGCCGGCTTGATCACCGGGCCAAGCGGCAGTTTCGCCGCGAGATACTCGAACATGCCCTCGCGCCCGCCCTCGCGGCCGAAACCGCTCTCGCGGTAACCGCCAAAACCACAGGCGGCGTCGAACATGTTGGTGCCGTTGACCCAGACGACGCCGGCCTTCAGTTGCGGCGCGACATGCAAAGCGAGGTTGACGTTCTCGCTCCATACCGACGCGGCGAGCCCGTAGCGCGTGTTGTTGGCGAGCTCGATTACTTCCTCGGTGTTGCGGAAGGTCATGGTCGCCAGCACCGGGCCGAACACTTCCTCTTGAGCAAGAATATTAGCCGGCGAAACACCGGTGGCGAGTGTCGGCAGGTGATAATGGCCGGAGGACGGCAGCGCCGCATCCGGCTGCCAGCAGACGGCGCCTTGTCTGGCGCCTTCGGCGACCAGACCCTTGACCCGGTCGAGCTGGGTCAAATCGACCAGCGGGCCGATATCGGTGTTCTTGTCCAGCGGGCTGCCGACGCGCAGTCGGCTCATTCGCGTCTTGACCTTGGCGATCAGGGCGTCGGCGATGCCTTCCTGGACCAGTAGGCGCGAGCCGGCGCAGCAGACCTGGCCCTGGTTGAACCAGATCCCGTCGACCAGGCCTTCGACGGCGCTGTCGAGATCGGCGTCCTCGAAGACGATGAAGGCCGACTTGCCGCCGAGCTCCAGCGACAGTTTCTTGCCCGAGCCGGCGGTTGCCTTGCGGATGATCTTGCCGACCTCGGATGAGCCGGTGAAGGCGATCTTCTGGACGCCGGGATGGTTGACGATGGCGGCGCCCGCTTCCGGGCCGCCCTGAACGATGTTGACGACGCCTTTCGGCACGCCGGCGCGCTCGCAGATCTCGGCGAACAGGATTGACGTCAGCGGCGTGAACTCGGCCGGCTTCAGCACCACCGTACAACCCGCGGCGAGCGCCGGCGCGATCTTCCAGGCCAGCATCAGCAGCGGAAAGTTCCACGGGATGATCTGGCCGACGACGCCGACACCCTTGTGGCCGGGGAAATCCCTGTCCAGCGCCTGTGCCCAGCCGGCATGGTGGATGAAATGACGGATCGCCAGCGGCACATCGATATCGCGGCTTTCGCGGATCGGCTTGCCATTGTCGATTGTCTCAAGCACCGCGAACAGGCGCTGATGGCGCTGCATGGCACGACCGATGGCATAAAGCACTTTCGCCCTGACATAGCCTGAGCTGGCGCTCCACTTGGGCAGCGCCTTGGCGGCCGCCGCAACCGCCGCGTCGATATCGGCGGCACTGGCGTCGGAGACTTTGGCCAGGAGCTTGCCGGAGGATGGCTCGCTTGTCTCGAAAGTCTTGCCGCCGGATGCGGCCTTCCAGGTACCATCGATGAACAACGCCTTGGAAAAGTCGCGGACGGCAAGCCAGGCATCGGCCTCGTTGCGGGCTTCCGGCGCCGGGCCGTAATCCATGGCGTGATAGCGGTCGAGAATGTTCATCAGGTGCCTCCTTCACCCTCCCTGCAGGGAGGGGTCGATCGGCAAGGCCGATCGGGGTGGGTGCTCAAGCCATTGCGTGGCGATGATTGGCCGAATAGTGACCGGTCAGATGATGTTCGAGCTGACGCTCGATGTCGGTCAAGAGGCTCGACGCGCCGAAGCGGAACAGGTCCGGTTCCAGCCACGGCCGGCCAAGCTCTTCCTTCATCAGCACCAGCCAGTCGAGCGAGACCTTGGCCGTGGAAATGCCGCCGGCCGGCTTGAAGCCGATGAGATAGCCGGTTTCCTCGAAATAGGCCCTGATGGCGCGGACCATGGCGAGGCCGACGGGCAGCGTCGCGTTGACGCTTTCCTTGCCGGTCGAGGTCTTGATGAAGTCGGCGCCCGCCATCATCGCCACCATCGAAGCCAGCATGACGTTGCGCAGCGTGGCGAGGTCGCCGGTGCCCAGAATGACCTTCAGATGCGCATCACCGCAGGCGGCGCGCATCGAGACGATCTCATTGTAGAGCTCCCGCCACTTGGCACCGAACACCAGGCCGCGCGGAATGACGACATCGATCTCGTCGGCGCCGTCGCGCACCGAAGCCTCGATCTCCTGCAGACGGGTGGTGAGCGGTGCAAGGCCATGCGGAAAGGCAGTGGAAACGGCGGCGACATGGATGCCGGTGCCGCGCAAGGCCTCGACGGCGGTGGCGACGAAGGGATGGTAGACGCAGACGGCGGCCGGGTGGATCTTTTCATCGGCTATGCCGAGGCCTTCGACGATGTCGCGGCGGAACGGATTGATCGCCTTGGCGCAGAGCCGGCGCACGCGCTCCTCGGTGTCGTTAGAATTCAGCGTCGTCAGATCCATGCAGGCAACCGCGCGCAGCAGCCAGGCCGCCTGGTTGTCGGCCTTGATCGAGCGCCGCTTGGTCAGGCTGGCGACGCGCCGTTCCAGCGCCGAACGGTTGACGCTGCGCACCGATTCCATGAAGCCGAGGTCGAGCTTCATGCCGGGATTGCGCGCGATGCGATGGTCCGGCGGAACGGCTGTGTTGGCGGCGGCACGCGCGGGCAACGGTGTCACCTTGGTGCCGAGATCGGCTTCGCGGATTGTGCTGCTCATCTCCTGCCCTTTCATTCAGCGGCGTGCGCTTATGCCTTGGCGCGTATCGCTTTCCCAAGACCGCTCGACTCTTTTGGACGATACGCACGAAGATAGCTCGCGAAGTTATACTTCACGAGTCCTTTGGGCCGTCATAGCTGAAAAAGGCTACCGGAGCAGCTGATTTTTGACCGCATGGTCAAAATGTAAAATTAAGATGTCGCCGGCCCAGGCCTAGCCGACGAAGGCGCGCTCAACGACGAAGGTCGCCGGATGGCTCAGCGAGCCTTCGACGAAGCCGAGACTTTCGGCCAGTTCCTTGACATCCTTCAGCATGTGCATCGAGCCGCAGATCATGATGCGGTCGGTTTCAGGATTGAGCTTGTCGATGCCGAGATCGCTGTAGAACTTGCCGGAGCCGATCAGCGCGGTGATGCGGCCCATACACGGCGATTCTTCGCGGGTCGTGGAATTGTAGAGCGTGACGCGGCCGGCGGTCAGCTCGCCGATCAACGGGTCGCTCTCCAGTGCAGCCACCAGCTCCTGCCCATAAGTCAGTTCGGCATTGTCGCGGCAAGTGTGGGTCAGGATCAGCTGATCGAACTTCTCGTAGGTATCGGGATCGCGCAGCAGGCTGGCGAAGGGCGCGATGCCAGTGCCGGTCGAGATCATGAACAGCCGCTTGGCGGGCGTCAGCGCGTCGATCACCAGCGTGCCGGTCGACTTCGGGCGCATGATGACCGTGTCGCCGACCTGGATCTTCTGCAATTCCGAGGTCAGCGGGCCGTCCGGCACCTTGATCGAGAAGAATTCCAGCTCTTCGTCCCAGGCCGGGCTGGCCACCGAATAGGCGCGGTACACCGGCTTCTCGGCATTGGGCAGGCCGATCATGACGAACTCGCCGGAGCGGAAGCGCAGCGACTGCGGGCGGGTGATGCGGAACGAGAACAGCCGGTCGGTGTAGTGCTTCACCGAGACGACGGTCTCGGCGTAGACATTGGCCGGAATCGGGAATTGCAGCGGGCGGGCGCCGACGATGTTGAGAGCGGATGTGGTGTTCATCAAATCCAACCTTCTGGCCCAACTGTGGATGCGGGCGCCAAACTTTCACCTGCGCGCCCGAACCATTCAGGTCCCGGCGTGCTGTTCGCACACTCCAAAGCGGCAAGCTCTTGTGTCCCGAATTTATTAGTATACAAACGATATTTGCGTCAAGATGCTCCCTTAAAACAGCTTTCCAAACTGACGCATATCCGTAGTCCGCGCATTTCGGGTTTCGATGATGGAAGAGAATTTTTCGGCGCAAGCGCATGATTCCCTGGGAAATGTCGTTGCCGGTATCGATGTCGGCGGCACCTTCACCGATCTGCTCCTGATCGACGGACGTGACAGTGGTAGGGTGTATCTAGCCAAGACGCCGACCACGGTCGACAACCAGGCGTTCGGCGTCGTTTCGGCGCTCGGCACCACGGGATTTGCCATCGACGGCATCGATCTCATCGTGCACGGCACGACCACCACAACCAATGCGGTGCTCGAACGCCGGCTGGCGAAAACCGGCATGATCACGACGCGTGGCTTTCGCGACGTGATCGAGCTTGGCCGACGCACGCGGCCGCAGGCCTATGGCATGACCGGCAGCTTCGTGCCGATCATTCCGCGCAATCTGCGGCTCGAGGTCTCGGAGCGCGTCGAGGCGTCGGGCGCGATACGCACGCCGCTCGACGAGGCCGAGATGCGTGACGCCGTGAAGACGCTGATCGCGGCCGGCTGCGAATCCCTCGTCATCCATTTTCTGCATTCCTACGCCAACCCGATGCATGAGCGCCGCGCCGCCGAAATCGCCGCCGAACTCTGGCCGAACGGCTACATCACAGCAGGCCATGCGCTGCTGTCGGAAGCGCGGGAATTCGAGCGGGGCGTGACCGCCTCGGTCAACGCCTCCGTACAGCCGATCCTCGAGCGCTACGTCGAGCGGCTGCGCAAGGAATTGGGCGCAAAAGGCTATGCCCGCGACTTCCTGATCATGAACGGCAATGGCGGCATGATCTCGGCCCGTTTCGTCACACGTGAATCAGCCAAGACGGTGATGTCCGGTCCGGCCTCGGGTGTCATCGCCGCTGCCTATACGGGCAAGCGCGCCGGCTTCGAAAACCTCGTCACCTATGACATGGGCGGCACCTCCACCGACGTGGCACTGATCCGCAATGCCGAGCCGGCTGTGTCGAACGAGATCGAGATCGAATACGCGATGCCGATCCACGTGCCGATGGTGGCGGTGCACACGGTCGGCGCCGGCGGCGGCTCGATCGCGCGCGTCGATGCGGCCGGCCTGATCCAGATCGGCCCGGAAAGTGCCGGCGCCAATCCGGGCCCGATCTGCTATGGACGCGGCGGCTTGGAGCCGACCATCACCGACGCCAATCTGGTGCTCGGCCGATTGGCGCCGAAGAAATTGCTGGCGGTCGAAAACCCGGTCACATCAGAGCGCGTCACCGGCATATTCGAGGACAAGATAGGCAAGGCGACCGGCCTGTCCGGGGTCGAGGCGGCTGGTGCGGTGCTGCGGCTCGGCAACATGAAGATGGCCGGCGCCATCCGCATGGTCTCCGTGTCGCGCGGCCACGATCCGCGCGATTTTGCGCTGTTCGCTTTTGGCGGGGCGGGTCCGCTGCATGCGACAGCCCTTGCGCGTGAACTCGGCCTGCCCAAGGTACTGGTGCCCGCGCGTCCCGGCATAACCAACGCGCTCGGCTGCGTCGTCGCCGATCTGCGCCACGACTTCGTCAACACGATCAATCAGCCTGTCGCGGTGCTCGACGAAGTCCAGCTTCACAACCTATTGGAACGGCACCGAAACGAAGGCGAAGAGCTGATCGGCAAGGAAGCGGTGAAGCCGGAGACGATCCGCGTCACCCATTCGGCCGACATGCAGTTCGTCGGCCAGACCCACATCGTCAACGTGGCGCTGCCGTCGTCATCGGTGACGCGGGCAACGCTGCAGCAGCTTTTCGAAAAGGCCTATTTCGCCCGCTTCAAAGTCGAACTGCCGGAAATCCGCGCCAATCTCGTCAATCTCAACACCTCGGTGACCGGCGTCAGGCCGGCGATCGATCTGTCGCGGTTGATCGATCCGGCGGGGCGCACCAAGACACTCGACGAGGCGCGACGCGAAATCCGGCCGGTCTGGTATGCCGGCCGCTGGCACGACACGCCGGTATACGAACGCGAAAAACTGCCGTTAGATGCGATCATCGAAGGACCGGCAATCCTCGAACAGATGGATGCCACCACTGTGCTCGAACCCGGCGACTGCGCACGCTGCGACGCCGACGGCAACATCATCATCGATATTGGCGAGGCCTGAGATGGAAAAACTCGACGCCATCACGCTTTCGGTCCTTCAGGCGGCGCTGCAGCAGGTCTGCGACGAGATGGACCTGACCTTTTCGCGCGCTGCGTTCTCGCCTGTGATCGCCGAGGCCAACGACCGCTCCGACGGCATCTATTCGGCCGTCGACGGTTCGCTGATCGCGCAAGGCAGCCAGGGCCTGCCGGTGTTCGTGGGTGTCATGCAGTATTCGACCAGGACGGTGATCGAGATGATCGCCGATGGCCGCTGCTTGGCCCCGGACCCAGGCGACATCTACATCGTCAACGATCCGTATCTCGGCGGCACCCATCTGATGGATGTGCGCTTTGCCATGCCGGTCTATCGCAATGGCAAGATATTCTGCTGGCTGTCCAACACCGGCCACTGGCCCGACATTGGCGGCTCCGTGCCGGGCGGGTTTTCCGCATCGGCAACGGCAGTCGAGCAGGAAGGGCTGCGGCTGCCGCCGGTCAAGCTGTTCAAGAAGGGCGTGCTCGACGCGGAGATCTACGCCATTATCTGCAACAACATCCGCGTCGCCGACCAGCGCATCGGCGACATCAGGGCCCAGGCCGCAGCGCTGCTGATCGGCCAGGACCGGCTCAACGGAATCCTGGATCGTTACGGCGACGAAACTGTTGTCGAGGCGATCGCCGAATTGCGTCGCCGCGCCGCCGAGCAGATGCGT
Source organism: Mesorhizobium sp. M0276 (assembly GCF_040321755.1). Classification (NCBI taxonomy): domain Bacteria; kingdom Pseudomonadati; phylum Pseudomonadota; class Alphaproteobacteria; order Hyphomicrobiales; family Phyllobacteriaceae; genus Mesorhizobium; species Mesorhizobium sp. M0276. The sequence continues at coordinate 9,622 of NZ_JAMYSC010000013.1, forward strand.
GCCAACATAGTGGCCATCCCCGACGGCACCTACAGTTCCGAGGCGTTCGTCGACTCCGACGGGGTGGTCAACGAGCCGCTGACCATCGCGCTCGCCATCGAGAAGCAGGGCGATACGCTGACCTTCGATTTCTCCGGCTCGTCGAAACCGTGCGCCGGGCCGATGAACAGCGTGCTGGCGACGACCCTGTCGTCGGTCTATCTCGCCATGCGCCACATTTTCCCCGATGTGCCGATCAGCGCCGGCGCGTTTGAACCGCTGATCGTCAAGCGCCCGGAAGGCACTTTCCTCGACGCGAAATACCCGCGACCCGTATCGGGTTGCGCCGCCGAAGTGTCGCAGCGCATCGCCGAGGCGGTGTTCGCGGCCATGGTGCAGGCAGTGCCGGACAAGGTGACGGCGGCCCCGGCCGGCTCCAGCGGCAATTTCGCGCTCGGCGGCAACGACCCGGCGCGCGGCCGCGACTACGTCATGTACCAGATCTCCGGCGGCGGCTATGGCGGCAATTCAAGTCATGACGGCTTGACCAATGGCTGCTCGACCATCGGCATCTCCAAGTCGCCGCCGGTCGAGATCATGGAACAGGCATTCCCGGTGCTCTACCGCCACTATGCCTTGCGCGAAGGCTCGGGCGGCGCCGGCAAGCATCGCGGCGGCTTTGGCCTAGCTTATGAGGTTGAGATCCTGCGCGGCGACGCGCGCGCCTCCTTCGTCATGGATCACGGCCGTTTCGGCCCGCAAGGCGCACTCGGCGGTGAGGACGGCGCGGTCAACACCGTTACCGTTTTCCGCAATGGCGAGGAACATGTACCACTGCATCTGTCCAAGGAGCAGGACATCGCGCTGAAAGCGGGAGATCGGGTCAGGGTCGGCACGCCGGGTGGTGGCGGCTATGGCGATCCGCGCGAGCGGGATGCCGATCTGGTGCTGCGCGATGTGGCGCTGGGATATTATACGCCTGCGGAAGCCAGCGAAAAATTCGGCGTCGTCCTGTCGGTGGGCGAGCTCGCGGTCGACCGGAAGGCGACGGACAAGCAGCGCGCCCGCTAACAGCGAAACGACCGAAAAGACGGATGTTCGAGATCGCCGTTGAGCGCAAGAAGTCTGCGGGCTTCAAGGCGCGCGGCGGAGACGGAAACGAGATGGACATCAAAGGGCCGGATGCCGCGACGCCGCTTCGCGGCTGCTCCGCCCGTGGACGACGAAGTTGGGGAAGCCTCGGCCAATCCCAACTACCGGCTCCGCTTACCCCCGCCGATCCAGCCGCGCCACAAGCCTGTCCCCCACCCACTGGATGCCGCAGACCAGGATGATCAGTACGATGACCACGGCGATCATGACTGACGTCTCAAAACGTTGGTAGCCGTAGCGGATGGCGAGGTCGCCGAGGCCGCCGGCGCCGATGGCGCCGGCCATGGCCGAGGCGCCGATCAGGGTCACCAGCGTCACGGTGAAGCCGGCGACGATGCCGGGCAGGGCTTCGGGCACTAGCACCTCGCGGATGATCGTCCAGCGATTGCCGCCCATGGCGCGGGCCGCTTCGATCAAACCATGATCGACCTCGCGCAGCGACACTTCTGCGATGCGCGCGTAATAGGGCGTGGCGGCGATCGACAGCGGCACGATCGCCGCCCATGTGCCGATCGAGGTGCCCACGATCAGTCGTGTCACCGGGATCAGCGCCACCAGAAGGATGATGAAGGGCACCGAGCGGAAGCCGTTGATGACGGCACCCAGCGCGCGATTCACCCACAGGCTTTCGGCAATGCCGCCGCGTTCGGTGGCAATCAAGGCCAGGCCGAGCGGCAGGCCGAAGACCAGCGAGATGAGGCCGGAGGCGGCCGTCATCAGCACCGTCTCCCAGATCGAACGCAGCAGAAGCTCAAACAGGATTGGCGACATGGCCAAGCACCTCCACCCGCGTCTGGCGGGCCTTCAGGAATGTGATGATGTCGGCGAGACGATTTGCATCGCTGCCGGGAACCGAAAGGAACAGCGTCCCGACCGGCTGCTGCTGGATGTGGTCGATGCCGCCATGGACGAGGCGGAAGGCACCTGGAACAGCCGTGGCCAGGTCGGACAGCAGCGGGCTGCTTGCCGCTTCGCCGGCCACATCGACGCGCAGGATCGTCTCCGCGCCGGCCGCCGGCAGCAGCCGGGCCGCCAGTTCGGCCGGAAGCTGCGGCCGGATGGCGCCGAGCAGGCTCCGCGTAATCTCGGAGCGCGGATCGGCAAACACCGACCAGACCGGCCCTTCCTCGACGATGCGCCCGGCGTCGATCACCGCCACCCGGTCGGCGATCGAGCGGATCACCTCCATTTCGTGGGTGATCAAAAGGATGGTCAGGCCAAGCCGCCGGTTGATGTCTTTCAGCAGTGCAAGGATCGACCGCGTCGTCTCCGGATCGAGCGCCGATGTGGCCTCGTCCGATAGCAACAGCGCCGGGCGCGCCGCAAGCGCCCTGGCGATGCCGACGCGCTGCTTCTGGCCACCCGACAGCAAGGCCGGATAGGCTTTGGCTTTCTCCGACAGGCCGACGAGATCGAGCAGCTCGGCCGCGCGCGCCAGCCGCTCGGCCTTCGGGCGGCCTTCGATCTTGAGCGGCAGCGCTACATTGTCCTCGACGGTCTTGGCCGACAGCAGGTTGAAATGCTGGAAGATCATGCCGATGCGCCGGCGCAGCGGCTGCAGGTCGCGCTCGCCGAGCCGGCTGATCTCGCGGCCCTCGATGAACACGCCGCCCGAATCGGGCCGCTCCAGGCCGTTCAGGCAGCGGATCAGCGTCGACTTGCCGGCGCCGCTGCGACCGATAATGCCGAGGATCTCGCCCTTGCGCACCGTCAGCGAGATACCGTCGAGCGCTGCCGTGACACCGAAGCGGCGTTTAAGCTCGACAAGGCGCACGACATCTTGCTGTGTTGCGCCGGCCTGCTCCGCGGTCTCGACGGTCGAGGTAAAGTGCTGGTTCATGGGCGGATCCTGAAAATACGAGTGCGGCCCGCGCGTGGCGCGGACCGCCTTGCTGTCAAAGCAGACGCTTGAGCGCCTGTATGTCCTCAATAGGCGCTGAGGCCGGTGCCCTTGTAGACCTTGTTGAACTCGGCTTTCACCGCCTCGTTCTGGTACGAAGCCACCAGCGTTTTCACCCAGGCCTCGTTCTCGTTGCCGGACTTCACCGCGATGAAGTTGCGGTACGGATTGTCGGCAATGGGCTCCTGCGCGATGCGGTTTTCCGGCGTCAGGCCGCTTTTTAGCGCCCAATCGGTGTTGACCACGGCAGCGTCGAGATCCTCAACCGAGCGTCCAACGATGCCTGCGTCCAACTCCTTGATTTGGACCTTCTTGGGATTTTCCGCGATGTCGGCAGTGGTGGCCAAGATGCCGGTGGCGTCTTTCAGCTTGACCACGCCTTCATTCTGCAAGACGCGCAGCGCCCGGCCTTCATTGGAGGGGTCGTTCGGAACGCCGATGACCGCGCCCTCGGGCAGCTCGGCGACCTTGGTGTACTTCTTCGAGTAGAGACCGATCGGCCATACGCCGGTGTAGCCGACGCGGACGATGTGATACCCTTGAGTCTTGATCTGGTTGTCGAGATAGGGCTGGTGCTGGAAGGCGTTGGCGTCGATCTCGCCACGCTCCAGCGCCTCGTTGGGTTGGGTGTAGTCGTTGAACACCACGGTCTCGATGGCGAGGCCCTTTTCGGCAGCCTGGGCGACGACGACCCGCCACACATCCTCGTCTTCGCCGCTGATGATGCCGACCTTGATCGCCTTCTTGTCTTCGGCGAACGACGCGCCGGGCGCCAACAGGCTGCCAATCGCGACGGCCGAGGCAAACAGCAGAGCAAGGCCACTGCGCCGGCTTAGGGGTGACCAGAGGGAAGAGGGCGAAGTGTTTTTGAAGTCGGTCATGATTGATCTCTGCGGTTGTGAAGTCATCGCGGCCAGGCGGACTGCCTAAGCCTTGGTCGCATCGTCATAAATTCTATCGATTATATCAAAGAACGCATTTCGCCGTTCCCACCACAGCCAGGAATATTCTCTCAAAAATTTCAACGAAGAGAGAACAGGACGGCTTCGGCCGACCGCAGCGGTGCACACAGCATCGACGACCCGCCGCCTTTTACGATTCTTTCGCACGAGTGGGAGACGCCCGGCCGCTGGTGGCGGAAGCAGTTGCGGGGGCGGTGACCGGATGATCATGGATGCGACCCTTGCGGCTCACGTCCGGTTTCCGACCACCACCCCGGCGCACGTCCCAGTGGCCGGCCATGATCCAGCCATGGCAACTTTTTCGTGAAGCTGCACGGGTTGATCCGATAGCCTGTTTGCCTAGGTAAAGAAGCGGCGGGGGCCATGCAAATCCGACAGTCGGTATGACATTTTCCTCGATTCGAAAGCTCGCCATTCCTGTTCTCTTCGCCGGTATCCTGTCTTCCTGTCTTCCTGCGTCGTTCCCGACGATACGTCACGCATGGCCAAGGCTGACCCCACAGCGTCGGCGGCCCGCAAGGAGATGGTCGGTCTCAGCGAAGCCGACGTTCGAATGTGCGCCGGGTTTCCGACCGCCACCGCGGACGCTGGCCGCTCGGGCCAGATTTGGACCTACAAGCGCATCGTTCAGCGCGGCAATCTAAGCATTGTCGTTCCAACCCTGGCGGTCGGCGCGATCCCGGCGGTCGGCGGTTCCGTCAATGTCGCTCCCGGCGGTTATTGCGATACGCAAATCCGCATGGTCGACGGCCGCGTTGCCGAAGTCGCCTACGCCGGCGACAACAATCTGCCGAACAGGCGCGACGCGCTGTGCGTCAGCACGGTGGATGCCTGTGTTGCCTATGCCCGCCAACACAGTCAGAGGCCGGCGGCCAGATAGCCGGCGGCAACGAAAACCGCGACGGCAGGCCGTGGTGCTCGACCTGTTGAAGGAGTTGCAGCGCGCGTTCGCCGTCGCCATTCCTGTATCTCGGTCTGTGTCTGCATTGTCCGCGTAATGGCGCCAAAGTGCGCCGCTTCGGCCATGAAATGCGCAATGGCCTCTTGCCGATCATGCTCATCTTCCTAATGTTCGTCTTGCCGATGATCGATCGTGGAGGGCCGGTCGGCTTCATCGTGATGGGAGGAAGTAGACCATGAAGGCATGCTATTTCGTTTCTGCCGCCCTTCTCGCCGCTGTTGCAAGCTCCGCTTCGGGTGCCGAGATTTCCGATGGCAAGGTCAAGATCGGTATCCTCAACGACCAGTCGGGCGTCTATGCCGATTTTGGCGGCAAATGGTCGGTCGAGGCCGCCAAGATGGCGGTCGAGGATTTCGGCGGCAAGGTGCAGGGAGCGCCGGTCGAAATCATCAGCGCCGACCACCAGAACAAGCCTGACATAGCCTCCAACATTGCGCGGCAGTGGTATGACACCGAACAGGTCGATGCCATCATGGAACTGACCACCTCTTCGGTCGCGCTCGCCGTCCAGGGCATTTCCAAGGAGAAGAAGAAGATCGACATCGTTACCGGTGCGGCGACCACGGAGCTGACCGGCAAGCAGTGCTCACCCTACGGTTTCCACTGGGCCTATGACACCCACTCGCAGGCGGTGGGAACCGGCGGCTCTCTGGTGCAGCAGGGCGGCGACAGCTGGTTCTTCGTTACCGTCGACTATGCATTCGGCTATTCGCTGAAGGAGCAGACCGCGAAGTTCGTCGAAAGCCACGGCGGCAAGGTGCTGGGCGAAGTGCGTTATCCCCTAGGGGCGACCGACTATTCGTCCTTCCTGCTGCAGGCGCAATCGTCGGGTGCCAAGGTCATCGGGCTGGCCAATGCCGGCCTTGATACTTCCAATTCCATCAAACAGGCGGCCGAATTCGGCATCGTCCAAGGCGGCCAGCGTCTTGCCGCACTTCTCTTCACGCTGGCCGAGGTGCATGGGCTGGGCCTTCAGGCGGCGCAAGGCGTCGTGCTGACCGAGGGCTTTTACTGGGATCGCGATGACAAGAGCCGCGAATTCGCGCAGCGCTTTTCCAAGCGCACGAACCGCATGCCGAACATGATCCAGGCAGCGACATATTCGGCGGTGACGCAATACCTGAAAGCGATCGACAAGGCCGGCACCGACGAGACCGAAGCCGTCGCCAAGCAACTGCATTCGATGCCGGTAAACGACGTTTTTACGGCCAACGGCAAGGTGCAGGCGGACGGCAACATGATTCACGACATGTATCTTTATCAGGTCAAGTCGCCAGCCGAGAGCACCAAGGAGTGGGACTACTACAAATACCTCGCCACCATTCCCGGCAACGAGGCCTTCCTCAGCGAGAAGGAAAGTGGCTGTTCGACGGCCAGCCAGTGATCGGCGCGGCCATGGCGCCGCCTGAGGTGAACGCGAACGAGCCGCATGTGGTGCTTTCCGCCCGCGGGTTGCGGCGCGACTTTGCCGGCTTCGTCGCCGTCAAAAATGTCGATCTCGATGTCCGCCATGGCAACATCCATGCGCTGATCGGACCCAACGGCGCCGGCAAGACGACCGTCTTCAATCTGCTCACCAAGTTCCTGGCGCCGACCAGCGGCAGGATCGAACTGCTCGGCCACGACATCACCCGAACCTCGCCGGCCAGGGTCGCGCGCATGGGTCTGGTGCGCTCGTTCCAGATATCGGCGATTTTTCCGCACCTCAGCGTACTCGACAATGTGCGCGTCGCGCTGCAGCGGCCGGGCGGGCTCAGCGTCCAGTTCTGGCGCTCGCTCGCGGCGCTCGATCGGCTGACGCCGCGCGCCGAGGAACTGCTGCGGTCGGTCGGTCTCGACGACGCCAGGAACAGGCTTGCCGGCGATCTTTCCTATGGCAGGAAACGCGTGCTCGAGATCGCCACGACACTGGCGCTCGATCCGAAAGTGCTGCTGCTGGATGAGCCGATGGCCGGCATGGGACATGAGGACGTGGCCACGGTTTCCGACCTCATCCGCTCGGTGGCACGGGATCGCGCCGTGCTGATGGTCGAGCACAATCTGACTGTCGTCGCCGACCTTTGCGACTGGATAACGGTCATGCAGCGTGGCGAGGTGCTGGCGGCCGGCGACTACGCCACCGTCAGCCGCGACGAACGCGTGAGGGTCGCTTATATGGGCACCGCCGATGACTAGCGCCGCGCCCCTGCTTGCGGTCAGCGGTCTCAACGCCTGGTATGGTGAGGGTCATGCGCTGCACGGCGTCGATCTGGAGGTGTTTGCCGGCGAGACGGTCACGCTGCTTGGCCGCAACGGCGTAGGCAAGACGACGACGCTTCGCTCCATCATGGGGCTGATCCGCAAGCGAACCGGCCGGATCGCTTTCGACGGCAAGGATCTGATGCGGGTGCCGCTGCACCGCACCGCCCATCAAGGAATCGGCTTCGTGCCGGAGGAACGCGGCATCTTCGCGACGCTGACCGTGGACGAGAACCTGGTGCTGCCACCGGTCGTCGCCGAGGGCGGCATGAGCGTCGAGGAAATATTCGAACTCTTCCCCAATCTGAAGGAGCGGCGCAACAGTCCCGGCACCAGGCTGTCGGGCGGCGAACAGCAGATGCTGGCGATTGCGCGCATGTTGAGAACCGGCGTGAAAATGCTGCTTCTCGACGAGCCGACGGAGGGTCTCGCCCCCGTCATCGTGCAGCGCATCGGTGAGTTGCTGGCAACGTTGAAAAAGCGCGGCATGACGATCCTGCTGGTCGAGCAGAACTTCCGCTTCGCCAGCCGCGTCGCCGACCGATTCTATCTGATGGAGCACGGCAAGGTCGTGGCAGGGTTTCCGATCGGCGAACTGCCGGACCGCATGACGCTGCTGCACGAAGTCCTGGGTGTATGATGGCGCCATGACGATGATCTTCGGAATCCCCGTTCAGGCCTTCCTCGGACAGCTGCTGGTCGGGCTGATCAACGGCTCGTCCTACGCCATGCTGAGCCTCGGCCTGGCCGTCATATTCGGCCTGCTGCGCGTCATCAATTTCGCCCATGGCGCCCAGTATATGTTCGGCGCCTTCGTCGGCTATCTGCTTCTCACCCATCTCGGCATCGGCTATTGGCCCGCTTTGATCCTCGCGCCGCTGATCGTCGGCGTCTTCGGCATCGTCGTCGAGCGCCTGGCACTGTCGAGGCTGTACGATCTCGATCCGCTCTACGGCCTGCTCTTCACCTTCGGTCTCGCGCTCGTGCTCGAAGGCATGTTCCGCTACTATTACGGCGTCTCGGGAAACGCCTACGCCGTGCCGCCGCTGCTTTCCGGCGGCACCAATCTCGGCTTCATGTTCCTGCCCAACTATCGCGGCTGGGTGGTGGTCGCCTCGCTGATCGTCTGCTTCGGGACCTGGGCGCTGATCGAGAAGACCAGGCTGGGATCGTACCTGCGCGCGGCAACCGAGAACCCCCGTCTCGTCCAGGCTTTCGGCGTCAACGTGCCGTTGCTGCTGACGCTGACCTACGGCCTCGGCTCCGCGCTTGCCGGGCTTGCCGGTATTCTGGCAGCACCCGTCTACCAGGTGAGCCCGCTGATGGGATCGGATCTCATCATCGTCGTCTTCGCGGTCGTCGTGGTCGGCGGCATGGGATCGATCCTCGGCGCGATCGTCACCGGCTACATGCTCGGCCTCGCCGAAGGCATGACCAAGGTCTTCTACCCCGAGGCCTCCAACCTGGTGGTCTTCGTCATCATGGCCATCGTGCTTTTGGTCCGGCCGGCCGGCCTGTTCGGAAGGGACGCCTGAGATGCCGGGAGAGACATCCGAGACGTCGGAAGCGACATCTGACATGGCCGACCTGACGCTCCGCGAGAAGCCCTCCAGGACCTCGGCAAGGCTTGAATGGACGCTGGTCGGGCTCGGCATCGTGGCGCTGCTGGTTGCGCCTTTCCTGGTCTATCCGATCTTCCTGATGAAGATGCTGTGTTTCGCGCTGTTTGCCTGCGCGTTCAATCTTCTGCTCGGCTATACCGGGCTCCTGTCGTTCGGCCACGCCACCTTCTTTGGCGGCGCCGCCTACTTCACCGCGCATGCCGTCAAGGTCTGGGGCTGGCCGCCGGAAGCGGGCATCCTGCTTGGCATGGCGGGCGCGGCCCTGCTCGGCCTCGTCATGGGCCTTTTCGCCATTCGCAGGCAAGGCATCTATTTCGCCATGATCACGTTGGCGCTGTCGCAGATGTTCTTCTTCTTCTGCGTGCAGGCGCCCTTCACGCAAGGCGAGGACGGCATCCAAGGCGTGCCGCGCGGCATCCTGCTTGGCGTCCTCGACCTGAATGTCTCGCTGAACATGTATTATTTCGTGCTTGTCGTGTTCCTGGTCGGCGTCTTCGCCATCTGGCGCATCGTCAATTCGCCGTTCGGCATGATCCTGCGCTCGATTCGCGAAAACGAGAACCGTGCCATTTCGCTGGGCTATTCCGTCGCCAACTACAAGCTGGGGGCTTTCGTCATGTCGGCGGCGCTGGCCGGGCTGGCCGGCTCGCTCAAGGCGATCGTCTTCCAGTTCGCCACGCTCACCGACGTCACCTGGCAGATGTCGGGCGAGGTAATCCTGATGACGCTTCTCGGCGGCATCGGCACGATGGTCGGGCCGATGATCGGCGCAAGCCTGGTCATCGGACTGGAAAACACCCTTGCCACTTCCGGCTTCCCGGTGACCATCGCCACCGGGCTGATCTTCATGGTGTGCGTGCTGATCTTCCGGCGCGGCATTGTCGGCGAATTTTACGCGCGGGTGATCAGGCGGGCGGGGAAGGAGTGATCAGTTCCGGATAGGTTTGGATTCGGTCCAGCGGTCCTGAAGCATATGCAGGAGGCGTTGCGCCCGACCATGCGGTTCATTAGCAACGATCTGCTCTTCGCGACCTCCTCAGGAGCTCGGAAGGCCAGCCCTCGACAGCATTTCAAGGAATCTCGCGTGATGATGATCCTTCACATAGCGCGGCACAAAGCCGGGGCAGACATTACCCAGGTTGAGATGCGGAAGTTGTGACAGGCAATGATGGATGGCCCGCGAGGCCTCTTCGTTGTTTCCGGTTGCCGACGCGGCAGCAGCCCAGTAGAGGGCGCCGCGAACGAATCCCGGCTTTGTCCTAACCACCCTGCGGGCGGCTTCGAGCGCCCGCCGATCGTCTCCGCCGGCGAACAGTGCAACAGCCAGGCCATGGTGACGCCAGAAGTCGATGACGTCATGCGTTCCGAGCCGGATTGCCTCGTTGGCTTCACGCACTGCTTCACCGACCTGTCCGCGCAACGCGAAGAGCATCGAAATGTCGCCATGGCCGGTCGGATAGCTCGGGTTGAGGCTGATCGCATGTTGGCACTCGGCGATCGCCTCGTCGATGCGACCGGAACTTTCGAGCGCGAAGGACAGGATGCAGCGGGCGATTTCGTCGTCAGGCACTGCCCGTACCGCTGCTTCCGCAAGCTCGACCGCACGCTCGATTTGCCCTGGCTCCCGGGGCAGCGAGCCAAACGCCACGCCCATGGAAATTAAGACCGAGAGCGTTCGCTTCGCACGAGCGTTGTCGGGACCTATCGCGACAGCCTTCTCGGCAAGCTCTATCCCGACCAACAGCGAATCCCGGGTCATTTCAAAATATTTCATGAGAGCTTCGTTCACCAACCTGCGCACTTCAGGGGGACCGGGTGGGCTCTTGTCGCGGACTTTCCAGTTGGTCAGTTGAAGGTCGAGGATCACGGCCAGCACAACCGCCTGAGCGATCCTGTCCTGGAATTCGAGCGCGTTCTCGGAGTGGCCATCGAACTTCTGGGCCCAGACGTTATGGCCGCCGGCGGCATCGACAAGCTGGATGTTCACCCTCAGCCCATTGCCGGATCTCTGGACGCTACCGCTGAGCACATATTGCGCCCGAAGCATGCCCGGGATTTTGGTTTCTTCGGCAGGGCCGTTCTTCTCCACGGGTGGAAATGCGGAAAGCACGATATAGTCGGCGACCTCGGAGAGGGCCGTGGTGATGTCCTGGACGAGTCCCTTGGCGAAAAAATCGTCGCCCTGCTTTCCGGTCAGATTGATGAAGTCGGCAACGCTGATCGATGGGTGCCCGAGGCGCTGGCTGGCTGGAACAGCATTTGCCGGCTGGGCATTTGAGGCCGTGGCGACGGCAGACAGCACGGATTGCCAAAGCGCTCGCGTCTGCGGGCCAACGTGGACGCCGAGCTCCTTCTTCAGCATGCTTCTACAGGCCTCGTATGTCCTAATCGCCCTGTCGTGTTGACCACATGCGAGGAGCAATTCCATCTTGAGCCGGTAGGATTCTTCCCGCGTCGGCTCCATGGCCAGAACACGATCGACCAGGATGACCCCGGTTTCCGCGTCGACGAGGCGGGCCAATTTTTCGAAGGCCTCAAGTGCGCGGCTCAGCAGCCTGTCGCGTTCGGATGCGACCCAGTCATCGAACCCACTGCTTCCCAGATAAAGCCCGTCGAGGAACGGCCCGGTGTAGTTCGCCAGAGCCTTTTCGAGTTCCTGCACGGAACGGGCCGAGAGGCCTGCTTCGAATTCCTCCACGTCAACTCGAACCGCGTCTGGCGCGAGGCCGATTAGGTCCCCGCGGGAATGGATAAGATCCACACCTGCGCGTGACAGATCCCGACGCAGGACGCTGAGCGTTTGCCGCAGGCTATTGCGCGAGTGTTCGCTATCGCTGTCACCCCAAAACAGATCAGCCAGTCTCTCCCGTGTCGCCACCATGCCTGGACACCGGGCCAGATAGGCAACGATCGCAGGACCTCTTTTCCCTGTCAGCCGGAGCGGATCCGCCGATCCATTTTCGATCCGGAAACCACCGAAGAGTGAGATTATATTGGCGCCGCTGCCCTCATTTTGCATTTGCTCTTCCAGCCTGACGAAATTCTAACTCAAAACTAACGCTTCGGAACTCTAGCGCCCCGCACTCAAGCGCTGTCGTGACGCAAGGTCAATTAGCCTTCGCTGAATTAGGGCCAACCGAGTCAGCAACAGGCTTTGGCTCGAGGGGGTGGCGGGTGTCCAAGACTAGAGCCAATTTGCTGCTGCTGTTTGCAGCCGCTTTGTGGGGCCTCGGCAATGTCGCGCAAAAGACGGTGCTTGCTCATCTCGACCCGCTAAGTGCCGTCGGCCTGCGCTGCCTGATCGGTGGGCTGCTTGTGCTGCCTTTCGTCTTGACCGAAAGGCGACTGCCCGCCGGACCGGGCTATCTTTCCAGCCTGGCCATGGTGGGCGTTCTGTTTGCCATCTCCATCACGCTTCAGCAGCTTTGCTATCTCGGCGCCACGGTCACGAATGCAAGCTTCCTGGTGAGCACGGCAACGGTGATGACACCACTGGCCGCCTGGCTGCTCATCGGCGAACGTCCGACAGCGAGCCTCACCGCTGCCGCCGGGCTGACCGTGGTCGGTGCCATGCTCTTGTCCGGCGGGATCGCCGGTCTCAGCAGCGGTGATCTCACAGCCATCCTGTCGGCTGGCTGCTATGCGCTCTGGATGGTCGAGCTTGGTCGGCACATGCAGGCCCATGCGCGGCCGTTCACTGCCGCGGCGACACAGTTCCTCGGCGCCGCCGCCTTCGCCCTGCCGCTCGGGGCACTGCAAGGCAACCTGTCGCTGGCCGCAGCATTTGCAGCCGGTCCGGAACTGGCGGTCCTCGGCGTATTCTCCACCGCAATCGCTTTCGGCATGCAGATTGCCGCCCAGCGCTTCACCTCCGCCAGTCATGCCGCTGTGATCGTCAGTGCCGAAAGCGTCTTCGGCGCCCTCGGCGCGGCGATCTTCCTCGGCGAGCGGAATTCGCCCACGGGTGCACTGGGTGCTGCCATCATTCTCGGTGCGATCCTGTGCGTCGCAATGTCGAACCGAACGCCGCAGGCATGCGCGCCCTTGTTGGCCCGCCCGGTTCAACCCTTCGACGCGGCCTTTGCCATTGGCGCTACTCCAGCAGGCTGGCCGGGCGATCGTGCCGCCGCCAATTCAGGTCCAATGGAGGAATGTGATGACCCTTGCGGTTGATGCGAACGTATTCCCAACCCGACGGCCGCCCAGCACGACAGCAGCGGCCGGCTTTCGCCGGCAGGTTCGGCGATCGACCAGAGAACCGGCAAGACGGATCAATTCGTATTTGAGAGTGGCGGGGACACTTGCAGCTTCGGTGTTTTGGGGACTGCAGGCACACGCAGCCGACGTTGATGTTGCCGTTGTATTCGCTGTCGACTTCTCGTCCTCGATCGATCCAGAGATTGCCGATCTACAGCGTGAGGGTCATGCCGCGGCGCTCACTTCGCCAGAGATCATCGCGGCCATCACGCGGAACTACGTTGGCTGCATCAGTGTGGCCTACTTTGAATGGTCGAGTCCCGGGCACACACGCATTGTGCTGCCGTGGACAAGCATCTGCGGGCTGGAGGATGCCAGAGCGGCCGCGTCGGTGATCAGCAAGAAAGGCGATACCGGCTTTACCCGTAGAGGGCGAAGAGGAACATCCGTTTCCTCCGCTATTGACGTCGGTAGTCTTCTGCTCGACCAGTTTCCGGGAAAGGCGGCCAAGAAAGTAATCGACATCTCCTCCAACGGCGAGAACAACGATGGGCTTCCTGTTCAACCGAGCAGGCTGAACGCCATTGCCAAGGGGTATACGATCAACGCGATCGCCATTCCAACGCAAGATGAGAATCCCGATCAACCGTTGGCATCTTACTTTGCCAAATCGGTCATTGGCGGTTCGCAAGCCTTCGTCATAACGCCGAAGGGGCCAAACGACTACGCGATTGCCCTTCGCCGCAAGCTGGTCACCGAAGTAAGCATGGACGTCGGCCGACAGTTCCCGCCACCGGCCGATGATCGCACTTCAAGCCAGTGATCCCGGAACCTTGAGGAGAGTTGAGCCTAAGCCGGCCTGTCCCGAGCTGGGCGGTATTGGTCGACGATCGCAACGGCTCCGTAAGTAAAGTGGTCGTTAGCCGTTGCAGCGGATGCCGCCATCAACCAGAGCGCGCCCCTGCACATCATTGGGACAGAGCAGCGGCTTCAAGGCCTAGACGCTCCGCGCCCCTCAGCCATAACACCCGCGCTCCACCGCCAGCCGCCGCACCAGCGCCAGCACGGCGTCGATGGTCGGCGTCGGTCTGTCCGTCAGCCGGCCGAGTTCCTGGACGGCCGTCACCAGCGCGTCGATTTCCATCGGCCGCCCGCGCTCGAGATCCTGCAGCATCGAGGTCTTGTGCTCGCCGACATCGCCGGCGCCCTTGATGCGCCGGTCGACCGCTATGGGAAAACGCACGCCGAGGCTTTCGCCGATCGCTTGCGCCTCCAGCATCATTGTGCGGGCGAGCGTGCGGGTGCCCTCATCGGCGACGATCGCCGCCAGCGTGCTGCCGGTCAGCGCCGAGATCGGGTTGAAGGAGAGATTGCCCCACAGCTTCACCCAGATCTCGCTGCGGATGTCGTCGCGCACCGGCGCCTGCAAGCCGGCCTTGACCATTTCGTCGGCCAGAAGCGTGACCCGTTCGCTGCGCTCGCCGGAGGGTTCGCCGAGCGAGAAGCGCTTGCCCTCGACATGGCGGATGAGGCCGGGGTCGTCGACTTCGACGGCGGGATAGACGACCGAGCCGATGACGCGCTGCGGCCCGATCCGCGTCCAGATATTGCCGCCGGGATCGACCGCGCTCAGCCTGGTGCCTTCAAGCGGCCCGCCGACGCCGTGGAAATACCACCACGGCACGCCGTTCTGCATGGTGACGACCGATGTGTGTTCCCCGAGCAGTGGCGCGATCTGGTCAAGGGCCGGGGTGAGGGAATGCGCCTTCAGCGCCAGCACGACATAGTCCTGGGCGCCAAGTTCCTCTGCCTTGGCGGCGGCCCGGACAGGGACCGAAATTTCCCGGCCATCCTCGATCAGGCGCAGGCCATTTGCCTTGATCGCTTCCAGATGGGCGCCGCGCGCGACGATCGAAAGATCGGTCCGCCCAGTGATGGCAAGCTTGGCCGCGAGATAGCCGCCGATCGCGCCAGCGCCGAAAATGGTGATCTTCATCGTCAAAGCCCGAGTTTGGCGGCGAGGCCGATGCGCTGCAATTTGCCGGTCGCGCCCTTGGGAATCTCTTCCAGGATCAGGATCTTGCGCGGCACCTTGAAATCGGCGAGCCGCGTCGCGGCATAGAGGCGGATGTCGCCCTCGGTGGCAATGGTACCGTCGCGCAGCACCACCGCCGCCGCCACCTCCTCGCCGAGCTTGTCATGCGGCATGGCGAAGGTGACGACCTGCGCCACCGCCGGATGGTCCATCAGCACATCGTCGACCTCGAGCGGCGAGATCTTTTCGCCACCGCGATTGATGATCTCCTTGAGCCGCCCGGTGACCCGGAGATAGCCGTCCTCGTCCAGCACGCCCTGGTCGCCGGTGTGGAACCAGCCATGTGCGAAAGCCGTGGCGTTGGCATCCGGGTTCTTCTCGTAGCCGGCGGTCACATTGGGCCCGCGAATAACGATCTCGCCGGTCTCGCCGGCCTCGAGCAGCCGCCCGTCGGGCGCCATGACAGCCACGTCCGGCCCGGCGGAGGCACCGACGCTGCCCGGTTTGCGCCGGCCCGGCGGCAATCCGTTCGACGCCATCTGGTGCGCCGCCTCGGTCATCCCGTAGGATTCGATGACCGGGCAGCCGAAGGTCGCCTCGAGTTCGGCCATCACTTGCGCCGGCAAAGACGCCGAGGACGAACGGATAAAGCGCAGGCGCGCCGTCGCCAGCACCTCGGCATTGCGCGCTGCGCGCGGCAGGATCGCCTGATGCATGGTCGGCACCGCCGTGTACCAGCTTGGCTGCGCCTCGCTCAGCCACTGGAAGAAGCGCAGCGCGTTGAAGCCGGGCGTGCAGTAGATGCTGCCGCCTGATGCCAACGACGACAGCACGGCCGCGATCAGGCCGTGAATGTGGAACAGCGGCATGATGTTGAGACAGCGGTCATCGGCCGTCAAGCCAAGCGTCGCGCCGATATGGGCGGCCGAGGCCGCGATGTTGGCGTGGCTGAGCGGCACCAGTTTTGGACGCGATGTCGTGCCGGAGGTGTGCAGCAGCAGCGCGATGTCGCCCTCCTGCGCCATGTCAGGGGCTGCCGGCGGTGCGATAGCCGCGCCTTCGATCGTGAAGCTGCCGGCGGGCGCGTCAGGCTGCGCGACAAGCCGCAGCACGCCGATGCCGAGGCGCTCGGCCACCGTCACCGCGGGGCCAGTCTCGCCCTCGGCGACAAGGATCGCCTTGGCGCCGATATCGGTCAGGTAGAAATCGAGTTCGTCGGCCCGGTAGGCGGGATTGAGCGGCGCTGTCGAGGCGGCGGCCGCCACCGCGACGAAAGCGGTGGCCATCTCGGGTCCGTTCGGCAACACGATGGCCACCCTGTCGCCCCGGCCGATGCCGCGCGCATGCAGCTGTTTCGCCGTGTCGGCGATCAGGCCACGCAATCCGCCATGGGTGAGCGTCGCCCTGTCGGGTGCCGAAATCGCCGGCGCATCATCGGCGCCGGCGGCGAGACGACGGGAGAGGTCTTTGGGATTTGCAATATTGGTCATGATCACCGGTTGGATTTCGAACGACTATTGGCGGGAGCCTCGCTAACGGGCTTGCCTCGATATGGGATACGCCATTGGACAACGGATCGCCTCAGTAGCCAAGCGCCAAACCATCTTTGCGCGGATCGGAGGCGCCGGTCAGCGTCCCTTTCTCCCAATCGATCAACACCGCCTGTCCGCCACCAAGCGGATGATGCGGCTCGGTGACGCGGTGGCCGCGCCGGCGCAGGCCCTCGATCGCATCGCTGGGAACGCCACGCTCGGCCTCCACTGTATCATCATTGTAGAACACCCGCGGGGCATCCAGCGCCTGCTGCGGGTCCATGCCGAAGTCGAGCATGTTGGTGAGCAGATGGACATGTCCGAACGGCTGGTAGCCGCCGCCCATGACGCCGAACGGCATCACCACCCGGCCGTTCTTCGTCGCCATGCCGGGCATGATCGTGTGCATCGGCCGCTTGCCGGGCGCGATTGCGTTCGGGTGCGCCGGATCGAGGCGGAAGCTCGAGCCGCGGTTCTGCAGCACGATGCCGGTCTTCGGGCTGACCACGCCGCTGCCAAACGAATAGTAGGTCGAGTTGATGAAGGAGACGGCGTTGCGGTCGCGGTCAACGATGGAGATGTAGACCGTGTCGCTGCCTGGCAATTCCACGCGCGGCAGATGCGTCATGGCGCGGTCGCGGTCGATCTCGGCGCGCAGCCGGTCGGCATAGGCGCCGGACAGGAGCTGCTTGACCGGCACCGGGACATGATCCTGGTCGCCGACGTAGCGGTCGCGGTCGCGATAGGCCAGCCGCCCGGCCTCGATCTCCAGATGCAGGCGCTCGGCGCCATTGGGATCGAGCCCGCCGAGCTTGAAGCCCGACAGCACGTTCAGCATCAAGAGCGCCGTCAGCCCCTGATTGTTCGGTGGCATCTGGTGGATGTCATGGCCGCCATAGGAGGTGCTGACCGGCGTCACATAGTCGCCTCTGGTCGCGGCGAAATCCTCGGCCGAATGCAGCCCGCCCAATTCGTTGAGCCGGCTCACCATATCGTCGGCGACGGCACCTTCGTAGAATCCGGCACGGCCACGCCTGGCGATGATGCGCAAGGTGGCGGCGAGTTCCGACTGACGGTGAACATCGCCGGCCTGCGGCGCCTTGCCGCCGGGCAGGAAGATGCGCGCGGCATGCTCGTCGGCCGACAGATCGGTCTCCGGCTCGGCCCAATCGAAGGCGACGCGGTCGTGCACGACATAGCCGGTTTCGGCATAGTGGATGGCAGGGGCCAGCGCCTCGGCCAGGCCCTTGCGGCCATGATCCTCCAGCAGGCGGCTCCAGGCATCGACGGCGCCCGGCACGGTGACCGCATGCGGGCCCTGCAGAGGGATGCGGTCGAAGCCTTTCTCCCGATACCAGTCGACCGTCGCCTTGGCCGGCGCCCGGCCTGAACCATTGAAGGCCAGCACATTGCCTTGTCCCGCCGGGCAGTAAAGTACGAAACAGTCGCCGCCGATGCCGGTCGACTGCGGCTCGACCACCGCCTGCACCGCGGCGGCGCAGACCGCAGCATCCATGGCGTTGCCGCCGGAGCGCAGCATGTCGATTGCGGCAAGGGTAGCAAGCGGATGCGACGTCGCGGCAACCGCCTCAGTGGCACGAACCGGCGAGCGGCCGGGAAACTGGAAATCACGCATTCTGGTGGATATCCCCTGGTCGCTTCTGCAAATTGGTCGTCTGAAATCAATGCCGCCGCCCGAATATCTGCGCAACCGATAACAGCGCGACCGAGAGCACGATCAGGCAGGTCGAGATGGCGGCGATCGTCGGGTCGATCTGGTCGCGCAGCGCATTGAACATGCGGCGCGTCAACGTCGTCGTCTCGCCGCCCGAAATGAACAGCGAAACCACCACCTCGTCGAAGGAGGTGATGAAGGCAAACAGCGCGCCCGAGACGATCGAGAAGCGGATCTGCGGCATGGTCACTTGCCAGAAGGCGGCGACGCGTCCGGCGCCAAGGCTGCGCGCCACCCGCTCCTGGTTCATGTCGTAGGAACGCAGGCCCGACAGCACCGTCAGCACCACCAGCGGCAAGGCCTGTACCGAATGCGCGATGACCAGCCCGGTCAGCGTGTTGTTGAGCCCGATCCGCGCATAGAGGAAGAAGGTGCCGATGCCGATCAGGATCACCGGGACGATCAGCGACGCCGTCAGCAGCGCGTTGATGGTGCCGTTGAAGCGCAGCGTTCCCCTGTTGATCGCGTAGGCTGCGGCGGTGCCGAGCGGTGTCGCGACGAGCACTGTCATGACAGCCACCTTGACTGAGACGATCGTGGCATCGCGCCATTCCACCGACTGGAAATAGGTCTGGTACCAGCGCAGCGACCATTGCTGCGGCGGGAACTGCAGCAGCGTCGAGTCCGAGAACGACATGATGACGATGATGATCGACGGCGCGATCAGGAAGAGAAGCACGAGGCCGCCGAAGCCATAGAGCCAAAGGCGTTGCCGGTGCGAGATCGGCAGGCCGACATCCCCACTCATCGTGAACTCCACACACCGGTGGCGCGCGCGCCGAGCAGCCATTGGAACAGGCCGAGAAGCGCCAGCGTGACCACCAGCAGCACCACGCCAAGCGCGGCGCCTGCACCCCAGCTGGAATAGAGGCTGGTGGTCTGTTCCATGCGCATCGCCCACATGATCACCTTGCCGCCGCCCATCAGCGCCGGCGTGACGAAGAAGCCCAGGCACAGCACGAAGACGATGACCACGCCGGAGGCGAGGCCGGGCAGCGACAGCGGAAAGAAAATCTGTCGGAAGGTGGCGGCCGGACCGGCGCCAAGGTTCATGCCGGCGCGCAGGCAGTCGGTGTCGATGGTTTTCATCGAGGCGTAAAGCGGCAGCACCAGGAACGGCAGCAATATATGCGTCATGCCGATGACGACGCCCGACAGATTGTTGGCGAGCGACAGCGGCTGGCTGATCACGCCGAGGTCGATCAGCCAGCTGTTGATCAGGCCCTTGCGCTGTAGGATCACCAGCCAGGCATAGGTGCGTACCAGCACCGAAGTCCAGAATGGCAGGATGACGAAGATCAGGCAGATCGACGCCGCCCGGCGTGGCAGTTGCGACAGCATGTAGGCCAGGGGATACCCGAGCAGGACACAGGCGCCGGTGACGATGAAGGCGACCTTGAACGTGGTGACGAAGGTCTTGATATAGGAGGCTTGTTCGAAGAAGCGCGCATAGTTGGCGGGACTGAGGGCGCCGGCCTCGTCGAATAGCGACAGCCAGAACAGCCAGCCGATCGGCACGATGATGATGGCAAAGACCAGAAACAGGCTTGGCGACAGCAGCCCCAGCAGCCGCAACGACTCGCGCCGCGCATCGGTTCGCAGCGCTGTGTTCAGGACCTGGTCCGCGCGGGCAGTCTCTTCCATGAGGGCGGGCTGCGCGCTCATCAATCCGCCGCCACCAGGATGGTGTCCCGCGCATCGAGGCCGAGGCTTATCCGCTGGCCGGGAGCAGGCATTTTCGCCAGCACATCGCTGCGGCAATAGTCGCGTAGCGTCAGCTGGCGGCCATCGCGCAACAGCGCGTAGCAGACGAAGCTGTCGCCCTGGTAGATGATGTCACTGAGCGTCGCATCGAGCACATTGACGTCGCTCGCCGGTTCGGCACATGTCAGCAATCGCAGTTTCTCCGGCCGCACCACAATCAGGTACTGGCCCGATGCAGGCGCCGGCGCTGCGGTGTGGATTCGCCTGTCCTCATACCAGACGGACCCATTGCGGCACTCGACCGGAATGAAATTCGATTCGCCTATGAAGCCGGCTACAAACCGCGTTTGCGGCGTGGCGTAGAGGGTTTCGGGCTTGCCGAGCTGTTCGATACGTCCGCCGTTCATGACGGCGATGCGGTCCGACATGGTGATCGCTTCGCGCTGGTCGTGCGTGACATAGACCGTGGTCATGCCAAGCCGGCGATGCAGAGCACGCAGCTCGATCTGCATATGCTCGCGCAGGCCCTTGTCGAGCGCCGACAGGGGTTCGTCCATCAGCACGATGCGCGGCTCGAAGACGATGGCGCGCGCCAGCGCCACGCGCTGGCGCTGGCCGCCGGAGAGCTGGTCGACCCGGCGCTCGCCCAGGCCCTGCAGCTTCACCAGATCGAGCGCCTTCTCGACGCGCTCGGCCGTCTCGGCGGCGGCGACGCCGCGCTGCTTCAGCGGAAAGGCGATGTTGTGGAAGACGTTCATATGCGGAAACAGCGCATAGTTCTGGAACACCATGCCGATGTTGCGCTTGTGCGGCGGCGTGGTGATGATCTCGTCGGCGCCGACCTTGATCGAGCCGGCATTGGCCCGCACGAAGCCGGCCAGGATCATCAGCAGCGTCGTCTTTCCGGAGCCGGAAGGGCCGAGCAGCGTCAGGAATTCGCCGGCCTCGACATCAAGGTTCAGGTCGCGCAGCACCGGCACGCTGCCAAATCGTTTCTCGATCCGGCGCATGCCGATCGGCAGCGCGGATGGCGCAATGGACAAGATCATCGTCTCCTAAATGCTGAGGCGGCAGAAGCAGGGCGAAGCACCGCCCTGCCGTGGTTTGGGTTGTGGCCGCGGCCTATTGCTGGACCAGATTGTTGAACTTTTCCGTCGCCTCGACCAGATTGTCGCGCCAGAACTCGGCGTCCTGCAGCGCCTGCTTCTTGACGTTTTCGGGCGCCGAATTGATGTCCTTGATCCTCTCCTGCGGGATCTTGCCGGTCTCGAAAGCCTTTTCGTTGACCGGCCCATTATCGACATAGAGCGGCAGATTGGCCTGCAATTGCGGGCTGACGAACATCGCCAGCGCCTTCATGGCCGCTTCCTTGTTCTTGGCACCCTTGGGAATGACCATGCAGTCGGCGGTCAGCACGCCCTGGTCGAAGGAGAAGCTGACCGGCGCACCCTGCTTCTTCAAGGTGCCGGCGCGGCCGTTCCAGATGCTCGCCATGTCGACTTCACCATCCTTGACCAGCTGCATGGCCTGGGCGCCGGAGGTCCACCAGGCATCGATATGGCCACGGATCTTGTCGACGGATTTCAAGGCACCGTCGATATCGACCGGATAGACCTTGTCGGTCGGAATGCCTTCGGCAAGTGCCGCGACGCTCAGCGTTTCCGTCGCCTGGCTGCCGCTCAGCGCGCGACGTCCCGGAAATTTCTCCACGTTCCAGAAATCGGCCCATGTCTTCGGCCCTTTGTCGCCGAAGACATCGGTCCGGTAGATGAGCACGACCGACGTGTAGGAAATGCCGACCCAGTCGTCATGGACCAGCTTCGGGTTGATGCCGCTCTTGTCGATGATGCCGTAATCGAGCTTCTCGAACAGCCCTTCCTTCGAACCGCGCGCGCATTCGTCGGCGCCGAGCTCCGTGATGTCCCACTTCACCGCATTGCCGGTCACCTGCAGCCGCACGTCGTCGAGACCGTTGGTGGTGTCTTCCTTGATGGTGATGCCGAGCGCATCGGCGGTCGGCTTGAAGAACGCCTTTGTCTGCGCCTCCTGATAGGTGCCGCCCCACGAGGCGACGGTGATGGTGTCGCCCGCCATTGCGGGGGCAGCGAGCGAGGCCATGAGGCCGGCAACCGCAACAACGCTAACGCTTCTTGTCCTGTTCATTTTCGGCTCTCCAACCGGTGTTCCCATTTGTTTTTGAGTTCGCATGCTATCTTGTATACAATTTTGAGTGTAGCTTGGGGATAGGCGATGTCAACACCGTCCTGCACGATCGGATTGTCCGCGCTTCGTGCCGGACAGATGGCGAGAGATGGCCTCGTCGGAGACGTGGCAAATTACGCCGACTGCGACTACAGCTATGCGTGTTCCGGCTGAAAGACCGGAGAGAACTGGGAATGGAAGCTTGGCCAGAGAAACCAAAAATACGCTGCGCGACTCGGTCTATTCCTCGCTCAAGGCGATGATCGTGACCGGCCAGATTCCGCCGGGCTCGCGCGTAACCGAAAACGACATCGCCGCGAAGCTCAATGTCAGCCGCACCCCGGTGCGCGAGGCCTTCAACCGCCTCGAGCGCGACGGCCTGGTCACTGGCCGGCCGCGTCAGGGCTATGCCGTCACCGAGTTCGACATCAACATGTTCCGCGAGGCCTTCGAGATCCGCGAACTGCTCGACGGCCATGCGACCGAACTGGCCGCGACTGCTGCCTCGGAACAGGACAAGGCGCGGCTGCGCGCCATGCTGGTCGAATGCGAGCGGCTGGCCGCCATTCCGGACCGCACCAACAGGGAAAAGTTCCAGGAACTGGAAGTCGGCATCGACCTGCATCGCGTCATCGCCGAAATCAGCGGCAATGTGATGCTGCACGGCATGCTCTGCGGCATCCTCGACAAGTGCCAGCACTATGTCTGGACAGAACTCCTGTGGCTGGACGAATGGAAGATCGCCCGCGACGAGCATGCCGAAATCGTCGAGGCGATCTGCGCCGGCGACGCCGCCCGCGCCGGCACCCTGGCCCGCGCCCATGTGCGCGCATCGCGCGACAATGTCTTGCGCCTGCTGCAGGCCAAGTCGGACTATCGGAATTTCCTCGCCAAGGCGTCTTGAGGAACCACCTGGACGCTACTGATGCGCCGCGGGCCTGAGCCGTTCCCTCAGCCGGGAGATTCCAAGGGCATCATAGTCATGGGATGATCAGTGTGTGGTGGGATCAATCTGGCGGAGGCGCGAGCGCGCTTCAGCCACATTTTTTTGCTCGGATCTGATCCGGCAGCACAGGGCAAGGCTGATGCCAACGCCACGCTCCTCGTCCAGCATCTCGTTCGCTCGCTTGAGAAAGACTTCCGCCCGCTTGACGCGCTGCCTGGCTCTCGCCAGTTCCAGTTCCAGATGGTCGTGCATTATTCCGCACCCTTGAGGTTTGCGGTCCCTTCATGGGAAAACCGCTGCTGAGCGGTTTGGTTCCCGCCGATTGGCGGATGTGCCGATCGACGTTCAGCCCTTGCGCTCCTGCAGGCTGTTGCCGCCGTCGACCACCAGCAGGGCGCCGTTGACATAGCTGGCGCGTTCCGAGGCCAGGAACACCACCGCTGCGGCCACTTCGTCGGGCCGCCCGGCTCGCGCCGGCGGCGTATGCAGGGCAGCTTGCCGCTCCATTTCGCTCGACGACCCCGTTTCGATCCATCCCGGGGCCACGGCATTGACCGTGATGCCGTGTCTCGCCACTTCCAGCGCCAGCGTTCGCGTCAGGCCGATCATGCCGGCCTTGGCGGCGGAATAGGCTGATGTGCCTTCGAAAGACACCAGCGGCCCGGTGACCGATGCTACATTGACGATGCGCCCGTAGCCCGCTTCGACCATCGCCGGCAGAAACGCTTTCGTGACGAGGAATGCCGTCTTCAGGCTGACGTCGATCCCCTGATCCCAGTCGGCCTCGGTCATGGCGAGAAACGCCTTGTCGACCGATGGCGATGCCAGCGAGCCCATGCCGGCATTGTTGACCAGTATATCGACGGCGCCGACATCAGCCCGCAACCGCGCGACATCGGCAGCTTTGGTGAGATCGGCAATTGTGGCAGTCGCATCGATGCCATCGGCGCAAAGCTCGGCGGCGCGATCGAGCACACGCGCACTGGCGCCGGTGAGGAAAACCGCGTGGCCGGCACGGCCGAGCTGCCGGGCAATGGCAAAGCCGATGCCGTCGGCCGCACCGGCCCCGGTGATCAAAGCGCGCTTGATGGTGGAAGAAGGCATGGTCAAATCAGGCTCCGCGGGTTTCCGCCTGTCCCGCACCGTCGCAATCAACGAACCATAGTCCAAGGATGAATTGGCGCGCCGTCGCAGGTGATGATGAGAACTATGTCTACGCTATAGCTCTCCAAAGTGACACTCGGAAGCAGATCGGAACTTGCTGAAATCACGGCGGGTTTCCGGCCGCTTCCTCCCACGCCGTCAAAAGGCTGGAAGAAAATCTGTTGGACGTCTTCGCTGCCATGGCCCCATCCTCTTGAGAGCCAAGCTTGGCGCGGCTCATCCCAGATTCGACAGTCTCATGCGACGGTTCTCATCCACGCCAGGAAGGACTCTATCACCGCGGATCTCGGACTGTGGGGCATCCATACGATATAAAAACTGTAGCCTGGCAAGGATAATTGATGCGCTTTGACGAGCGAGCCGTTTTCCAGTTCACGGCCAACCACGACGTCACTACAGATCGCAATGCCTTGCCCGGCGACAACCGCATCGATCGCATGCAGTTCCTCGCGGAAGCTCAAATCCCAAGCTTTGTGCGGGATTAGGTCTGGATCGATTGAACGGGCCGTCGCTAGCCACCGGGGCCAGGTGGGAGCGTCCGGATCCCGGTTCATCCAGTCGAAATGGATCAACGGATAACGCAGGAGATCAGCAGCACGCTCAATCGTTCGCCCGTCGCTTGCCAATAATCGGGGACTGCATATGGGAAAGAAGGAATCACGGCATATCTCCTGCGCGGCAAAGCCCAAAGGCGAGCGACGCGTGTAGCGGATCGCCACATCTGCGGCGCCGGCGCGTAAATCGAGTACTGCGTCCGTCCCGATGATATCCAGTGGTACGGCCGGGTTGGCCTCTCGCCATTTAGGCAATCGAGGCACCAGCCATCGACTCGCGAAAGCGTTTGGGCTTGTCACCCGCAATGGCGCTTGAAAATCTGGCTCGGCGACTGCGGCAAGGGAGCCGGAGAGAAGATCAAAGCCGTTGCGGAGTATAGGAAACAGTCGCGTTCCCGCACCCGTCAGCACGAGCGGGCGCGGTCGGCGCTGGAACAGCTTGCGACCGCATATCTCTTCCAACAAGCGGACTTGGTGGCTGATCGCTGTCGGCGTCACGCCGAGTTCCGCCGCTGCGGCTTTGAAGCTGCCGTGCCGAGCGACGGCCTCGAAGGCGTGCAAGGCGCGGAGAGGCGGACAGTTTCTCATGCCGGCAGTGTAGATGAGTTCCTCTCATCTAGCAGCTAAGAATTTCGCTTTTGCAGAAGGTTGCGTCTCTGTGAGATCATAGTCCTGCCAGAACCGAGGGCGTTACCGATGGAGATTCCGCGACAGACCGAGGCGCTATTGGGCCGATCCCACTCTCCGAGTGCGGCGATTGAACAGCTCCGGCAAGGCTTGCGGGGCGAACTGGTGTTGCCGACGGACGCTACCTACGACCAGGCGCGCGGAGTCTGGAACGGGGCGATAGACAAACACCCTGCTGCAATTGTCTTTTGCGCCGATCCCGCTGACGTCGTCCATGCCGTGACCTATGCCAGGTCACAAGGCTGTCTCGTGGCGGTTCGCAGCGGCGGCCACAACGTCGCCGGTCTGTGCGTCTGCGACGATGGGATGGTGATTGATCTATCACGCATGAAGAAGATCGCAGTCGATCCTGGGCGTCTCATTGCCAGGGCCGAAGCTGGTCTGACCCTCGGCGAGTTCGACGCAGCCACGCTGGCCCACGGCCTTGCGACGACCATGGGCGTCAACAGCGACACTGGTATTGCCGGCCTCACGCTGGGTGGAGGCTTCGGCAAGCTCGGACGAAAGCACGGCCTGAGTTGCGATAATTTGATCGCGGCTGAAATTGTCACGGCCGACGGACGGCTGTTGCGAACAAGCGCCAGCGAGTATCCCGAACTGTTCTGGGCCTTGCGAGGGGGCGGGGGCAATTTCGGCATCGTGACGACGTTCGAATACCGGCTGCACCCGCTTAGCCCGAACCTTCTCGTGGGCTCGGTGCTTCACGATTACGATCATGCGCGCGAGGCCATGCGGTTTTACGATGGATTCTCCCGCGACGCACCGGACGAGGTGAGCGTCGATGCCGCGCTGGTCACGCTGCCCTCGGGCGAGCGTGCCTTCAGCATCTCGGCTTGCTATGTCGGGTCGCCCGAAGCGGGCGAACCAGTCATCGCACCGCTGATGAAATTCGGATCCCCCATCGACAGTCGCCTTCAAGCCATTCCTTATCTTCAGATCCAATCGGCCGCCGACAGCCTCTTTCCACGCGGGCGACGCTATTACTGGAAAGCGCAGTTCATGCGGGAGATCAGCGATGGCGCGATCGAGGCCCTGCTCGACGCTTACGCGCGGGCTCCCAATCGCTCCTCTCTGTTGGTTTTCCAGCAGGTGGGCGGCGCGATCGCTCGCGTGCCCGCATCGCACTCGCCCTACGCCAATCGCGATGCGGCCTTTGACTGCTTCCCGATCGCGATCTGGGACGATCTGGCCGATGACGAGGCAAATACCCGCTGGGCGCGCGACCTGTGGAATGCGGTCAGACCATTCTCGACCGGTGGCGTCTATGCCAACAATCTCGGTGATGAAGGTGACGAGCGCGTGCGTGATGCCTACGGCGCCAATTATGCGCGCCTCGCTTCTATCAAGAAGCAATACGACCCGACCAATTTCTTTCGATTGAATCAGAACATCAGGCCTGAATAGTTCGGAACAAACATAACGGGGAACCGTGCGCCGTCGCTGGACGATCCTTGCTGTCCTGTTTGTCGCCCGCGCCGCAATGGCGTTTCAGTTTCAGAGCGTCGGCGCCGTCGCGCCTCTTATCAGCGATAGCGTCGGAGCGAGCCTGGCCGACATCGGCATTCTAATCGGCCTCTATCTTGCACCGGGAGTCGCATTGGCCCTGCCTGGCGCGACCATCGGCCAGCGCTATGGCGATAAGGCGACCGTTCTTGCCGGGCTCCTGATGATGCTGGCGGGTGAAATGCTGATGGCGGCATCGCCGTTCTGGAGCCTGCAGGTCGGCGGTCGATTGATAAGCGGCACTGGCGGCGTTCTCCTGAACGTCCTGATGACCAAGATGGTCGCCGACTGGTTTGCCGGCCGGGAAATCGCAACCGCCATGGCCATCTACATCAACTCGTGGCCAGCAGGCATCGCTATCGCTCTCATGCTGCTGCCGGCAATCGCAACGACATTCGGAGTGACCGCCGTGGCCATTGCCGTTTCGGTCCTGGTCATCGTCGCCATCGGCCTGATGACCTTCATCTACCGCACCCCGGAGGTACTGCCCGCTGGTGGCGTCGAACGCTCTGGCATTTCGGCGGCGACAACCTATGCCCTTATTGCCGCCGGCCTGATCTGGTGCCTCTACAATGTCGGCTTCGCAATGGTCTTCAGCTTCGGGCCGTCAATGCTCGTCGAGCGCGGGTGGTCCAACTCTGCGGCGGGATCGACGATCAGCGTCGTGCTTTGGCTGGCCACGCTTTCGGTCCCCCGGGGTGGCTTCCTGACCGATCGCACCAAGCGTGGCGGCGTGGTTCTCGCCACGGGCTGTGTAGGCTTTGCATTTCTGATGCTCCTTCTGTCGAGAAGCGGACCAGTGTTTGCCCTCATCATCGCCATGGGGATCGCAGGCGGGGTTGCCTGCCGGCGCGATCATGAGCTTGCCGACGCGCGTGCTCAACCAGAAGACGCGCTCGATCGGGATGGGGGTGTTCTACACCGTCTACTATGCCGGCATGCTGGCTGGGCCGACGATCGGCGGCAAACTTGCAACCTGGGCCGGCAGCTCGGCCGCCGCGCTCGATTTCGGCGCTGCCGTGCTCCTTCTTTGCCCTCTCCTCCTTTGGTCATTCCACCGGATCAGCCGCCTCCCACAGACGATGGTGGTGGTTACATACAGGCAAGGCGGCTAGCCGGGCTGGGACCGCCGTATGCTCGATGATGGGAAACGGCGGTCTATGGCGTTCGCACATCAGGACGATTTAGAGTCAAATGGCGCGCCAGCGTGGATGAAACTGATAGCTACATTTCCGCTGAAGTACTTTGACATTTCAGCCGTTCGCCGTGGAAGCAGCCGTGAGCGGCCAAGAGCCGCCGGAATCACTACGACGATCCAGATTGGTGCCTGAAAAGCGACGTGCAACCAGGGGATGCAGGGTAGGCTCGCTGGTCTATCTCTGATGCGGGTTAGGACGGCGCTCATGATCAAAGTCGGCGGCAATTGCACGTGTCGTCTCAACGAAGTCGCGAAGTGCACGTCGGGCGCCTCGCGGTCGCCACGCGACGGCAAGTTCCCAAGCGAGATCATCCGCGGCATCGGTAAGCAGAACAAAAGCGACACCATCCACCTGCATTGTGCGAGCGCCCTCGGGCACAAGCGACACACCCAGTCCAGCCGCGACCAGACTTAGAATAGTGTGCATCTGTCGTGCCTCCTGTGCGATGCGCGGCAAGAAGCCGGCGCGACGGCAGGCCTGGGTGATCCGGGCGTGCAGGCTCGGCCCCTGGCGATACGGGAAGAGGATGAACGGTTTCGACGCCAGGTCGGCAATGCGGCATTCGCCCCATGTCGAGAGTAAGTCGGTTGATGACACCGCAACCAACAGACGGTCGCGGTGCATCGTCTCAATCTCCAGTCCGTCTATCGCCTTGAGAGGTGGATGAAGGAACCCGAGGTCGACGGCGCCTCTCTCAAGGTCAGCGAGCTGCGCGTCGGTAGGTCGCTCGTCGAGACGGATTGTGGCGTCCGGCCAAGTTCGTCGAAATGCCCGGATGGCGGCGGGAAGCACACGATAGAGGGCCGCAGACACAAAGTTGATGGAGAGTTCCGCCAAGTCGTCTGAAGCGGCGCGACGAGCCATGCGAATCGCCTCTTCGGCCTGGATGAGGGTCTGGCGCGCTTCCTCCAAGAACACCCGGCCCGCCGCAGTCAGGCTGACGACACGTCGGGTACGCTCGAAGAGTGGGAAACCGAGATCTGCTTCTAACCGCTTGATAGCCTGGCTGAGCGGCGGCTGAGCCATGCCGAGGCGGACTGCCGCTCTGCCGAAATGAAGTTCCTCGGCCACGGCCACAAACTGCCTCATCCGAAGAAGATCGACTGTCATACCTAAAAGGTCTCAATATAGATCGCGTTGATATTGGATCATGTCTCGGTCGGCCACAATATGGGGAGGGAATGACAACGTGGAGAATATCGATGCGATTGAGAACCGTCACAACGGCCGCTGCTGCATCCCTTTTTGCAGCATCGTCTGTATCGGCCGAAATCAGGCGCGAAGACTTCCAGGTCACGACAGATTATGGAGTTCAGCTCGCCGTTCGGGAGGTCAGCGACACGAAAGCGGGCGGAGGCAAACCGCCGGTAATCTTGGTGCATGGCGCGCGCGTACCCGGGATTGCCTCGTTCGACCTACCGGTGCAGGGCGGCTCGCTCGCAGCTGACCTGGCGCGCGCGGGGCACCGTGTGTTCGTGATGGACGTGCGAGGCTATGGCGGTTCGAGCCGTGCCGGGCAGGACGGGAGCGCGGACGGCGATCCGCTTGCTAATTCCCACGAGGTCATGCGCGACATTGGCGCGGTCGCCGACGCGGTCGAGCGGCGCGCCGGCAACAGGCAGGTAGCGCTCCTCGGCTGGGCGACTGGTGGTCACTGGAGCGGAATGTACGCTGCCCTCAATCCTGAGCGGGTCAGCCACCTCGTTTTCTACAACAGCCTATATGGCGGCACGCGCGGGCACCCCTTGCTCGGACCTGACGGCGAGAACGCCGATCCCGCCGATCGCACGCGTTTCAATGTAGCGAAGTTTGGCGCCTACCGCCTGAACACGGCCGCATCGCTCCTGCCATCCTGGGATCGCTCGATACCGATCGAGCACAAGGCGGATTGGCGCGATCCCGCTGTCGCAGAAGCCTATCAGGAGGCAGCACTCGCTTCAGACCCGACGTCAGCTCAGCGCAATCCCGCATCGTTCCGGGCACCCTCCGGAGCTATGGAAGACAGCTTCTATCTGGCGTCCGGACGTCAGCTCTGGGACGCGGCCGCCATCACGGCGCGCGTGCTGATTGTCCGTTCCGCCAACGATTTCTGGAGCCGTCAGCAGGACGTCACGATGCTCCAGCGTCATCTGATCAACGCCGAAGACCTGCGCGCTATCACGATCCGGGACGCGACGCACTACGTCCACCTCGATCGGTCCGAACGCGGGCGTGCCCAGTTCCTTGCGGCCGTCATCGAGCATCTGTCCCAGACGACCGGTGGAGAAGTGCAGCAATGAACAATTCAACCTTTAGGACTTCAATCGATCGTCGCACGATACTGACTGGCCTCGCAGTGCTCGGGGCAATGGATCGCAGGAAATCGTGAAGTCGGCTGGGGATGGCGCGCCCGAAGAGATTCGAACTCCTGACCCCCAGATTCGTAGTCTGGTGCTCTATCCAGCTGAGCTACGGGCGCGCATCAGGCCATGCTTTCCATGACCCCGCGATCCGATCGTGAACGACCGGCCGCGACGAGACGTGTTCCCTAGCGACTGAATTTCGGAAAAGCAAGCCGATCCGGCAAAAGTTTTGTCGCAGGCGTGTCATCCGGCAATGATGGCCCGTTTCCCAGCGCCTCAAAACCACCAAAGCGCATCGTGTCCGGGCGGCCACAAGTGATGCGCTTCCGATGCATCACGTCCGCCCAAAGCCGGAGACGCCTTCGGGTGACATGTTTCTGCAAGGAAAGGAGGAAAGATCGGTCGCCGGGGCAAAACAGCGCCGATCCGTCATGCCGGGCGGCGCAGGCCGTTGCTGCGGGCCTGGTCGAGCCGTGCCGGCTGGTCGGGAATGGTGACCGCGAATGTGGTGCGCCCGCCAATGCTCTCGACCAGCTCCACCGTGCCGCCATGCGCCCGGATCAGTTCGTGCGCAATCGCCAGTCCAAGGCCGGTGCCGCCGCTGCGGGCCGAGCCGCGGAACGCCGCGAACAGGTTCTCCCGCGCCTTGGGCGGCAGCCCCGGTCCGGTATCGCTGACGGCGATGCGGCTGACACTGCCGAGGCGCACGGCCGACACCGCCAGGCGGCGCACCAGGGCGCTTTCACTGTCTGCTGCCATCGCCTGCACGGAATTCCGGCACAGATTGGTGAGCACGCGGAACAGCTGATCGGAATCAGCGTCCACCTCGAAGGTCGGCTCGACGGAATTGACGAACTCGATGCCCTGCCCGATGTCGAGCAGGCCGTGCACGTCCTCGACCAGCTGGCGCAGCCTCAAGCGTCGGCGCGCCGGTGGCGGCTCCTGCGTGCGGCCATAGGCGAGCACGCCTTCGGAATAGGAGACGGCTCGGTCGAGCGCGCGCAGCAGTTTCGGCGCGAAGGCCTGCACGGTCGGGTCCTTGACCTGGCGCAGGCGGTCCGACATCAGCTGCGCCGAGGCCAGGATGTTGCGCATGTCATGGTTGATCTTGGAGACGGCAAGGCCGAGGTCGGCAAGGTGCTTCTGCTCGGAGAGCATTTTTTGCAGCCGTTCCTGCATCTGCGACAGTTCGCGCTCGGCAACGCCGATCTCGTCGGCGCGGGCGGCCGGGTGGATGATGCGCCCCGGATCGTCGGGGGCTTCCGAAAAGGACAGCATCGAGCGCGTCATCGTCCGGATCGGGCCGATCATGATCAGGTCGATCGCGGCATAGACCAGCATTGCGGTGAACAGCGAGATCAGCAGCGAGACGAAGGCGACGTTGCGTGAGTATCGCAGCATCGCATTGCGCAGGCTGTTGTCGGGCATGATCAGCTCGAACTCCTTGTCGGAGTCGCCGACGGGCCCGAAAACGCGCAGCATCCGGTCACCGCCGAAAAACAGCGTGTCGAGCGCGCCGGTCATGCCCTTGATCATGCCGATGCCGGCGATATCGATGTGTTCGTCGACCTTCGGCGGCATTTCGGCCACCACCAGCAGCCGCGAGACGCCGCCGTCGCGCACCGCGATCGCCTTGGCGCCGATCGCCATCAGCACGTCGTTCTGGGCCGTGCGTGACAGCGAGGTTGGCTCACCCTGCACCAGCACGATCGACACCGCCGCCGCCGTGCTCAGCCGCTCCTTCAGCCAGTTCAGCCGGTAGCTGGCGATCCAGGGCAGGAAGATCAGCACTTCGGCCAAAAGCACGAAAACGATGGTGAGCAGCAGCAGCTTGGTCGACAGGCCGCGAGACAGCGGCACCGTGCGCACGATGGTGGGTTCGGCCGTGCCGGTCCCTTCCTGCGCTTGTATGGTTTCGCTCATGCGGTCCATGTCTTCACAATCACTTGATCAACGCAGATTAGGCGATTACGGCTTTCTTGCCAATTTCATCCTTGTCGGAAACATAAACCGGCCTGAACGACGACAGGCTTCCACCCGACGACGCCGGATTGACTTCCAAAAGCCTTCTTTCTATAAGCCCGCACACGCTCGGGCCATTCGTCCCGGCGCGGTTTCGATCGCGCCGAAAACGGCCCGGCAAAGCTCCTGTTACACAGTGACAGAATCAAGAAGGGCCGCACCCCGCGGTATTAAAACAAATGAAGCGTACCTACCAACCGTCCAAACTCGTCCGCAAACGTCGGCACGGCTTTCGTGCCCGCATGGCCACCAAGGGTGGTCGCGGCGTCGTCGCAGCTCGCCGCAATCGCGGCCGCAAGCGGCTCAGCGCCTGAACGGAAGACGAGATCGTTGCCCGCAACCGGCAAGCCAGTGGGACCAAATCCCCAGCGGCTTCTGAAGCGCGCGGAATTCCTGGCCGTCCGTCGTGGTGAAAAGCGACGTGGGCGGCTTTTTCTCGTTGAAGTTCTCGACCGCGGCGACGGCCTGTCGCCGCGCGTCGGTTACACCGTCACCAAGAAGGTCGGCAATGCGGTTATCCGCAACCGCGTCCGGCGGCGGCTGCGAGAAGCCGTCCGTACACACGCTGCATGTGACATGGCGCCTGGCAATGACTATGTCATCGTCGGGCGCGAAGACGTGCTTACCATTCCGTTCGGCCAGTTGAAGGCCGAACTCTCCCGCCGACTGCGCGGAACACGATAGGCCAAGGGCTTTCGATGGAAAACAACCGGAATTTCTTCATCACCATCGCATTGTCGGTGCTGATCCTGGCCGTATGGCAATATTTTTACGTGTTGCCACGCAGCGAGCAGCAGCGCGAGGCGGCCCGCGTCGAACAGCAGCGCATCGAGGAGCAGAAGAAGGCCGCCCAGGGTACCAATCCCGGCACCGACACCGGAACGCCCGCTGCTCCTGGCGCCATTCCGAACGCACCCGGCACCGATGCCGTGACGCCGGCCGGCCGTGAACAAGCGCTGGCCACGACGACCCGCGCCAAGATCGATACGCCGAGCCTCGAGGGTTCGATCAACCTGACCGGCGCCCGTCTCGACGACCTCAAGCTCAAGCACTACACCGAGACGGTCGACAAGAACTCGCCCGAGATCAGCCTGCTCAACCCGGCGGCACTCCCCAATGGCTATTATGCCGAGATCGGCTTCGTCGGTAACGACAAAACCGGCGCGGTGCCTGGTCCCGAGACTGTATGGACCGTCGACGGCAATGCGACGCTGACGCCGACGACGCCGGTCACCCTGACCTATTCGAACGACAAGGGCCTGACCTTCCAGCGCACCTTTTCCGTCGACACCAACTACATGTTCACGGTTTCCGACACGGTGCAGAATGCGGGCACGGCTGCCGTCTCGCTGTCCAATTACGGCCGCGTCACCCGGTTCGACAAGCCACTCGTCGCCAGCACCTATGTGCTGCATGAGGGCCTGATCGGCTTCACCGGCACCGAAGGCCTGCAGGAACACAAATACGCGTCCATCGAAAAGGACAAGCAGGCCACGCCGGGCAAGTCGACCGACGGATGGCTTGGCATCACCGACAAATACTGGGCGGTGACGCTGGTGCCGACGGAGAAACAGCCGTTCCAGCCGCGCTACGCCTATTTCGAGGACGGCCGCCATCGCTACCAGTCGGATTTCCTGACCGATCCGATCACAGTCGCCGCCGGTCAGTCGGCGACGGTGGAGAGCGAAATCTTCGCCGGCGCCAAGGAAGTCGCCAAGATCAACGCCTATGCGGAAGACCGTCACATCAAGCGGTTCGACCTGTTGATCGACTGGGGCTGGTTCCACTTCATCACCAAGCCGATGTTCTGGCTGATCGACACGCTCTACAAATTCTTCGGCAATTTCGGCCTGGCGATCCTCGCCACCACCGTCATCGTCAAAGCCATCTTCTTCCCGCTCGCCAACAAGTCCTATGCGTCGATGGCGAACATGAAAAAGGTGCAGCCGAAAATGCTCGAAATCCGCGAGAAATACGCGGACGACAAGATGAAGCAGCAGCAGGCGATGATGGAGCTGTACAAGACCGAAAAGATCAACCCTCTCGCCGGCTGCTGGCCGGTGGCGCTGCAGATCCCGGTCTTCTTCTCGCTCTACAAGGTCCTCTACATCACCATCGAGATGCGGCACGCGCCGTTCTTCGGCTGGATCCAGGATCTGGCGGCGCCCGATCCGACCTCGATCTTCAACCTGTTCGGCCTCGTTCCGGTCACGCTGCCGCACATGCTGATGATCGGCGTCTGGCCGCTGATCATGGGCATCACCATGTTCCTGCAGATGCGCATGAACCCGACGCCGCCGGATCCGACGCAGGCGGCCATCTTCACCTGGATGCCGGTCATCTTCACCTTCATGATGGCGGGTTTCCCGGCCGGCCTCGTCATCTACTGGGCCTGGAACAACACGCTGTCGATTCTCCAGCAGGGCGTGATCATGAAACGCCAGGGCGCCAAGATCGAGCTGTGGGACAATCTGGTTGCGCTGTTCCGGAAGAAACCGTCACCGGCGGAATAGCAGGCGCTCTTTTTGCGGACTCAAGAAGCCTCGGGTTCACACGCCCGAGGCTTCTTCGTTGGTGGACATCCCATTTCGACCGATTTCCAATATCCGGCGAAACTTTGGCCGCCACGCCTCGTAACTGCGTATCACTATTCCCTACGGCATGGGTTTGGTGCGCACCACCGCGTTTTTTCGCGACGCTGACAAGATAGTGTTGCCAAGACGGCTTCCGGCGCAAAGGCGCCGGTGTTTGGGAGGCCGTAGCGGCAGACCGGGGTCCTGTTGGCCTCCACGGGGCCCCGGTTCTTTTGCTTGGACTCGAAGATTCTGTGGGCTTTGGCTGTCGAAGCAGATGAACGCCGGCTGCTCCGGGGATCGTCGACCTTGCCTGTGTGCGGCAGCAAATGAGCAATGCCGCCATGGAAAGCTCGCTCGTCATCCGATTGGTGCTATAGGGCGGATCACGCTATTTTTGAACGGGCGCGTGCGAACTTCGCTCTGCGCCAGGCGGCCAATTCTTTGATGGACTTCGACATGGACGGACCCAACCCAGACATCAAGCACCCGATCCCGATGTATACCCGCGTCGGCTTCCTCAAGGCACTGGTGAACGCGCCGAATATCGAAATCGGCGATTACACCTATTATGACGACCCCGACGGGCCGGACAAATTTGCTGAAAAATGCGTCCTGCATCATTATCCGTTCATTGGCGACAAGCTCATCATCGGCAAGTTCTGCGCCATCGCCGAGGGTGCGCGCTTCATCATGAATGGCGCCAACCACGCAATGTCCGGCTTTTCGACCTACCCGTTCAACATTTTCGGCCATGGCTGGGAAAGGGGTTTTGACCCAGCGACCTGGTCGAAGGAGGTTCGTGGCGACACGATCGTCGGCAACGACGTCTGGATCGGCATGGAGGCGGTGATCCTGCCCGGGTTGGAAATAGGTCATGGTGCCATCATCGCCGCGAAATCGGTGGTGACGCACGACGCCCCGCCCTATGCAATCGTCGCCGGCAACCCGGCCAAGGTGGTTAAGATGCGTTTCGACGACCGCACGATCAGGCGGCTGCTGGCAGTGGCGTGGTGGGACTGGCCGGTGGACAAGATCAGCCGCAACCTCGACGCTATCCGGGGTGCCAATATTTCTCTTCTGGAGGCAGCAGCTTGAACACTCTGAACAGCAGCACGATCGGCACCGAACTGTTTACGCGGGGATGGGTATTCATTCGCGGCGTGCCGGCAATGAAATTCCTGCCGCCGGAAGGGCCGCCGGAAATCGCCTTTGCCGGCCGCTCGAATGTCGGCAAGTCGTCGCTGATCAACGCGCTGGTCAACCAGAAGGGGCTGGCCCGTACCTCCAACACGCCGGGACGCACGCAGGAGCTCAACTATTTCGTGCCGGACGGTTTTTCGGGCGAGGGCGCAGACCTGCCGCCCTTGGCGCTTGTCGACATGCCGGGTTACGGCTACGCCACGGCACCGAAGGAGAAGGTAGACGAGTGGACCAAGCTGGTCTTCGACTATCTCAAGGGCCGCGTCACGCTGAAGCGGGTCTATGTGCTGATCGACGCCCGACACGGCATCAAGGCCAAGGACGATGAAGTGCTGTCGCTGCTCGACAAGGCGGCCGTGTCCTATCAGATCGTGCTGACCAAGACCGACAAGATCAAGGCTGCCGGCGTGCCGCGGCTGATCGAGGAGACGCTGGCAAAGATCAAGAAGCGGCCGGCAGCGTTTCCGTTCGTTCTGGCGACATCTTCGGAAAAGGCCGAGGGCCTGCAGGAATTGCAGGCCGCGATAGTGCTTGCGGCCAATGGCGGATAGAACAATTCCCAAAGCGCATAGCGCCTTCCCTTAGGAATTGCGCGGAAACAAAAATGCTAAGGCTTGGCCTCGATGGCAATCGTCTGATGGCTTTCTTCCGCCACGAGCCTTTCGGTGCCGTAAGCCTTCAGGAACATGCTGACGCCTGACGTGACGATGTGGTCGATCTCGTCCTGCGACGGGGCCTTGGTTCGGTAGGCGAAGATGCACTGGCGGAACAGACTGGCCAAGCACAGTTCAGTGAACTGATAGGCGGCGAGATCGACATCATCGATCCGCAACAGGCCGCGCTCGATGGCAGCATTGAGAAAGGCCACGACCTTGTCGTGACCGCGCTTGGGTCCACGTTCGTAAAAACGCGCGCCCATGTCGGGAATCCGGTCGGATGCGCCGATCACCGTACGCTGTGCCTGGATGACCTTGGCTGATGTGATCTTGAGCGCCAGCACCTTGCCGAACTTCACCAGTGTCTGGCGAAGGTCGTCGGATTTCTCCAGCATGTCGTACATGTTCTTGAAGATGCTGCCGCGCTCTTCCTCGATCAGCGCTTCGAACAGCTCTTCCTTGTTGGCGAAGTAGACATAGATCGTGCCCTTGGAGACACCGGCCTCGCGGGTGATGTCGTTCATCGACGCCGCTTCGAAGCCCTTGTCGATGAAGACACGCCGGGCGCCATCGATGATCTGGCTACGCTTGACCGGGTCCTGCCCTGCCGCCGGGCGACCACGGCGCAAGCTGTCCAGCAGATCGCCACACGGGTCGGTTTCGACGTTGGGCAGAGTCTCGGCCATAAAGGTCACACCTCGAAAATAATTCGAACCATCCGGTTCGATTGCACTTGATATGGTCCTCTTTACGCGCTATGTCAACGTCCTGATCGAACCGAACGGTTCAGTACTATTACATTAGAGAGATGTCATGTCCTCGAACGCGCCAACATCAGCCGAAGTCCGTCCCTTCCCCAACGCCAAGGTCGCGCCGGCGACGGAAGCACCTGAAATACCAGTCCAGCCCGCGGTATCGCCACCGCCGACAGAGGCTCCGGCCAAGAAGAAGCGCTCGGTGCGCTCCTTTCTGCTGCCCGTCATCGGCGTTGCCTTGCTGGGTGCCGGCGCCTGGTACGGTTACGACTATTGGACCACGGGCCGCTTCATGATCTCGACGGACGATGCCTATGTACAGGCCGATATGGCGTTCATATCGCCCAAGATTTCCGGCTATGTCGATCAGGTCAAGGTCGGCGAGAACCAGCTGGTCAAGGCCGGCGACCCACTGCTCGTCGTTGATGATGGCGACTATAAAATAGCTGTCGCCCAGGCCGAGGCGCAGATGGCCACGTTGAGCAAGACGCTCGACCGTATCGACGCCCAGACCGAAGCGGCGCGCGCCTCGTTGCAGCAGGCCCAGGCGCAGAAGGTCGCCGACCGTGCCTCTGCCGACAATGCGGCCAAAGTCGCGGCGCGCGCCTCGCAGCTGCTCAAGACGCATGTCGGCACGCAGGCGCAACTGGACGACGCCCAGACGGCAGTCCAGCAGGCCGACGCAGCCCTTGTCGGCGCCGACGCGCAGATCGCCGCGGCGCAGGCCAATATCGGCGTGCTGCAGGCGCAGCGCGCCGAATCGGCAAGCACGCTCGCATCCTTGCAGCTCAGCCACGACAAGGCGCTGCGGGATCTTTCCTTCACCGTGCTCAAGGCGCCTTATGACGGTGTCGTCGGCAACCGTTCCGTGGAACAGGGCGATCTCGTCAGCCCCGGCCAGAAGCTTGCCGTCATCGTGCCGATGGACAAGCTCTACATCGTCGCCAACTTCAAGGAGACGCAGCTTGCCCGGCTGGTGCCCGGTGAGAAGGTCAAGATCTCGGTCGATGCGACCGACGGCCAGGACTTCGAGGGAACCGTCTCGTCGCTCGCGCCGGCTTCCGGTGCCGTGTTCTCGCTGCTGCCGCCCGAAAACGCCACCGGCAACTTCACCAAGGTCGTGCAGCGCGTTCCGGTCCGCATCGACGTACCCGCCGACGCGCTGAAGAGCGGCAAGCTGCGCGCCGGCCTCAGCGTCGTCGTCGCCGTCGACAGCCGCACCGCCCCCGCCGCGTCGGCGTCAGCCGCCGCGTCGAACTGAGCGGCCGCCGGGGAGCAATGCCATGGCAACCGCAACCCTGACAGCAGGAGCGCCGCCGGCAAGGCCGGCTGTGCCCGACACCATCTCGACACGGCGCGTCATCGCTTTCCTGGCGATGGTATTCGGCATGTTCATGGCCATCCTGGATATCCAGATCGTCTCCGCCTCGCTGGCCGAGATCCAGGCCGGCCTGAGCGCCAGTTCCGATGAAATTCCGTGGGTGCAGACCGCCTATCTGATCGCCGAGGTGGTGATGATCCCGCTGTCGGGCTTCCTCAGCCGGATGCTGTCGACGCGCGTGCTGTTCACGATTTCGGCGGCGGGTTTTACCGCTGCCAGCGCCCTTGCCGCGACCGCCACCAACATCGACCAGATGATCGTCTACCGCGCCGTCCAGGGCTTCATCGGCGGCGGCATGATCCCGAGCGTCTTCGCTGCCGCCTTCACCATCTTCCCGCCGTCGCGCCGCGCCGTGGTGTCGCCGATGATCGGCCTGGTGGCAACGTTGGCGCCGACCATCGGCCCGACGGTCGGCGGCTATATCAGCCATGCAATGTCCTGGCATTGGCTGTTCCTGGTCAATGTCGTGCCCGGCATCCTGGTGACGACGGCGGCCTGGACGCTGATCGACTTCGACAAGCCCAATCTCAAGCTGTTCAGCAAGTTCGACTGGTGGGGTCTCGCCGGCATGGCGGCCTTCCTGGGCTGCATGGAATATGTGCTTGAGGAAGGACCCAACAACGACTGGCTGCAGGACCAGGGCGTCTTCATCTGCGCCATTGTCATGACCATTGGCGGGGTGCTGTTCTTCTGGCGCGTGTTCACGGCCGAAGAGCCGATCGTCGACCTGAAGGCCTTCACCAATATCAATTTCGCTTTCGGCTCGCTGTTTTCCTTCGTCATCGGCATCGGCCTCTACGGCCTGACCTATCTCTACCCGGTGTTTCTCGGGCGCATCCGCGGCTATGATTCGATGATGATCGGCGAGGCGCTGTTCGTCAGCGGACTGGCGATGTTCTTCACCGCACCGATCTCGGGCATCCTGTCGAACAAGATCGACCCGCGGCTAATGATGATGATCGGCTTTTTCGGCTTCGCCACCGGCACTTGGTGGATGACGCATCTGACCGCCGATTGGGATTTCTACGAGCTGCTCATCCCGCAGATCCTGCGGGGCTGTTCGATGATGCTGTGCATGGTGCCGATCAACAAC
Organism: Mesorhizobium sp. M0276; assembly: GCF_040321755.1. Lineage (NCBI taxonomy): Bacteria > Pseudomonadati > Pseudomonadota > Alphaproteobacteria > Hyphomicrobiales > Phyllobacteriaceae > Mesorhizobium > Mesorhizobium sp. M0276. The sequence goes on from NZ_JAMYSC010000013.1 coordinate 49,919, forward strand.
ATAGCGCTCGGCACGCTGCCGCCGGAGCGGTTGAAGAATGCGTCCGGCCTGTTCAATCTCACCCGCAACCTTGGTGGCGCCGTCGGCCTCGCCCTGATCAACACGGTGCTGATCGACCGCAATGCCTTCCACTTCGCAAGGCTTTCCGAGCATGTGCAATGGGGCAGTGAAGCCGCGCAGTCCAAGCTGCAGAACATGACGCTCAATTTCGAGCAGACCCCCGGCCTGAACGCGACAAATGCCGCGATCTCCAAGCTGTCGGGCATGGTCCATCAGCAGGCGTCGCTGCTGTCCTTCATGGACGTGTTCTTCATGCTGACGGTGCTGTTTGCGACGCTCGGGCTGTTCACCATGCTGATCCGCAAGCCGGTCCCCGCCGGCGGCGGCGGTGGCGGGCACTGATTCCGGAGCAAGTCCAGGAATAGTAAAAGGCGGTTTTCCGTCAGGAATTGCGACAAAGATACGTGGGCAGCGTTTCGGGAAGCTCCTCCAGTCCACGCCCGAAAAGCTGTGACCGCGCAAAAAACTCCGGGCTGCCAAGCCCGGAGTTTTTCGTTTCCAGTTTGGAACTTGTCAGGCGGTCGCGGGCTTGAAGCTCAGCGCCACGCCGTTGATGCAGTGGCGCAGGCCGGTCGGCGCCGGGCCATCGTCGAAGACGTGGCCAAGATGGCCGCCGCAACGGCGGCAATGCACCTCGGTGCGGGTCATGCCGAGCGACCTGTCCACGGTTTTACCGATGCCATTGGGGATCTCTTGCCAGAAGCTCGGCCAGCCGGTGCCGGAATCAAACTTCGTCTCCGACGGGTAGACCGGCAGGTCGCAGCCGGCGCAGGCAAAGATGCCCTTGCGGTGTTCGTTGAGCAGCGGGCTCGTACCGGGATATTCCGTGCCTCCCTTGCGCAGCACGTCGAAGGCAGCCGGCGACAGGATGGCTTTCCATTCGGCGTCGGTCTTGGTGACTTCGAACTTCTCGGCGGCCTGCGCCGCCTGAGGGCTGTTCATGCGCAGCACTGTCGCCGCGCCCCCGGCGACGCCAATGGCGGCGGCACCGCTCAAAAGAAAGTCGCGACGGTTCATGACCAGTTCCTCCTTTTGTCTCTTTGCCAAACTATACCGCCGCGCGGAAATCAAAAGCCGGTGACGGTGGCCCTCGACCGAACACCCCGCGCCGTTCCACATCTGGATGTGGACGCCGCGGAGTGCGCGGGTCGACTGCCGATCTCGGGAGCGGGATCATGCATCGACGGAGGGCTCTTGCAGCCAGTTCGCCGGCAGCAAGCCCCCTGTTACATCTTCGACAAAAGAAGTTACATCTTGGGCAAAAGAACCTTGTCGATGACGTGAATGACGCCGTTGGACTGTTCGACATCGGCGATCGTCACATGGGCGACATTGCCGTTCTCGTCGGTGACGGTGACCTTGCCGCCTTCGGCCTTGAGCGACAGCTCGCAGCCGCCAACAGTCTTGACCTTGTGGGTGCCGCCATCGGCCTTGGCCATCGAGGCAACGTCCGCCCGCATCGCCTTGGCACCGACGACATGGCAGGTCAGAATCTTGGTGAGCTTGTCCTTGTTCTCGGGCTTGAGCAGCGTCTCGACCGTGCCGGCCGGCAGTGCCGCAAAGGCTTTGTTGGTCGGCGCGAACACCGTGAACGGACCGGCGCTCTGCAGCGTCTCGACCAGGCCGGCGGCCTTCACGGCGGCGACCAGCGTCGTGTGGTCCTTCGAGTTGACGGCGTTTTCGATGATGTTCTTGTTGGCATACATTGGGGCGCCGCCGACCGTCGGGTTTTTGGCATAGGCGGAGGTGGCAAGGGCGGAGACGGCGATGGTACCGGCGAGCAAAAGGGTGGCGAATCTGCGCATGATATAATACTCCTTGGATTTTCCACTTCCCATCTTTGGGACGAGAGGAGATACGGGACAAAAATGCGCTAGTTTCAGGAATATTGTGATTTTTTAAATTATCTACCAGGTCAGATACATTTTCGAATGCCGCCGGGTGTACCCACGAACATGCTAACTGAGGCGTGTGCAGCGAATGATAGACTTCAGGTAATCTATTTTGAGTTTGCAGACGCAAGAGCCGGTCAGATGCTCTTCAGATCGCCCGCGGCGACCACCGGTCCGGTTGGCTGACCGGTCGGCGAACCGCCTGACGGCTCGAGGCTGACGGCAAGCACCGCGCCCTGGGCGAGCTTCTGCCGGGCCGCCGGCGAGACGATGATGCGCGCCGTAGCACCTGCCGGAATGACGCCCATCGACACCGGCGGGTTCTTGCCTTCGATCATCCATAGCTCGAAGTCCTTGCCGGCGGCGCGCTCACCGGAGACGTGCGACAGGCCGACCTCGTGATGTGCGGCGTCGTAGACGGCGAGATATTTGACGTCGCTGCCTTCGGCGGCCAGCGAGGCGACGAGGCGCGCCTGCGGTTGCTCGACCGGCGGGTGAAGGATGGGCACGGCGATGTAGATCGCCAGTGCGGCGACCGCTGCCGCGGCGAGGCCGCGCCAGAAGGCCAGGCTGGACCACAATCCGCGCGGTTGAGCGGGTACGGTAACGGCCCCGGCGGACGCAAACAGCCTGCGGTCGATCGCCGGCTTGACCGAAGCCGGCGGCTCGATGTCCTGATAGGCGGCGGCCAGCGGCGAAAAATTGACCTCCCAGCCGTCGACAAGGCGGGCGAAGTCGGTCTCGGCTTCGATGCGGCGGGACGCGATCCGGCGTTCGTCGGCAGCCAGCACGCCGAGAACGAATTCGGCGGCGAGCAGGTCGTCGCCTCCACGTTCCGGTCCTGTGTCTTCTGCCAGCGTCATCTTTCCAGACATTCTCTGAGTTTCAGCAGGCTGCGGCGCAGCCAGGTACGCATCGTGTTCAGCGGCACGCCGTGGCGCTCCGCCAGTTCGGCATAGCTTTCGCCCTTGAGATAAGCACCCCGGACTGCCGCCGCCCGGTCCTTCTCCAATTCATCGAGGCAATGGTGGATGCGTTCGGATTCGTCGCCCGCCACCGCCATCGCTTCAGGCCCCGGCGCCGGATCGGCCACGTCGAGTGCGGCATCGATGTCGGCAGCAGGCTTGCGCCGCGCCCTGATGCGATCGATCGCATGATTGCGCGCGATCGCCACCAACCAGGAGATCGGGCTCAGGTCGGAGACGGCAAAACGGTCCGCCTTCGTCCATATCTTGACGAAGACTTCCTGTAGAGCTTCTTCCGCATCTCCCCGATCGTTCAATACACGAAGACAAACGCCGAAAAGTTTCGCGCTGGTCTGCCGGTAGAGCAGATCGAACGCGGCCCGATCCTTCATCGAAGTCCGGACGATCAGCTTGGTGATGTCCTGCGGCGTCATCGCAGGCAAATTAGGCGATTGCGATATATTTGCAACGGCGGAAAACCTTGTGCACGCCTTAGCTTTGCGTGTCGCCAGCCCGGCTCCGCCCGTCGATTGCCAATGTAGTCGCCACTGGCTAGCTTGCTATAGGGACGGGGAGCGCGCATGTCGGTTGAACAGATACTATGGTCGCAAGACGCAACCGGCCTCGCCGATCTGATTCGCAAGGGGGAGGTCTCGCCCATCGAGCTGACCGAGGCCGCGATTGCCCGCGCCGAGGCCACCCGTCCCGACATCAACGCCACGGCCGTGTCGCTCTATGATGCCGCCCGCGCCCGCGCAAGGATCGTCGACCGCTCGCTGCCGCTGGCCGGCGTCCCGTTCGCCATCAAGGATCTCGGCATCGCCATGAAGGGCGTGTCGACGTATGGCGGAAGCCGCATTCCGGCATGGCTGGCCGACGTCGATTCGGCGCTCACCGACCGCTATCTTGCCGCCGGGCTCATTCCGATCGTCACCTCGACGTCGCCGGAACACGGGCTGCGGTTGATGACCGAGTCCAAAGCCTTTGGCATCACCTGCAATCCGTGGAACACCGGCCATACCAGCGGCGGCTCGTCGGGTGGTGCGGCGGCACTGGTCGCCGCCGGCGTTGTGCCGGTGGCACACGCCTCGGATGGCGGCGGCTCGATCCGCGTGCCCGCCGCCTGCACCGGGCTTGTCGGCCTGAAGACGTCGCGCGGCCGCACACCGCTGACGCCCCTGGTGAGCGAAAGCTGGTACGGCATGGTGGTCGACCATGCGCTCACCCGTTCGGTGCGCGATTGCGCGTTGCTGCTCGATCTCACCCACGGTCCCGATCTTTTGTCGCCCTATGCCGCGCCGCCGCCGAAAGGCACGTTCGCGGCGGCCGCAGCGCGCGATCCAGGCAAGCTCAGGCTGGCCGTGTACCGCAAATCGCCGCTTGGCCTGCCGATCTCGGATGAGACGCTCAAGGCGCTCGACACGGCGGTGGCGCTTGCCCGCGAGGGTCGCCATACGATCGAGGAGATCGACCTGCCATTCATAGGGCGCGATTTCCTCGCCGGCTTCTGCAGGACGGTTGCCTCGGCCGTCGCCGGCACGATGCGGGCGGAGGCGCTGCGTGTCGGCCGTTCCGTTATGAGCGATGTCGAGCGGGCCACCCGCGTGCTCGGCAGGTTGGGCGAGATGCTGTCGGCCGGCGAGACCTATGCGGACCTGCAGCGGCTGCATGCCGCCTCGCGGCAGCTGATCGCCGAGACTGCTCGGTATGACGCCGTGCTGATGCCGATCATTGCCCATCCGCCGCTCGCCTGCGGCGCCATGGATCCGAAAGGCACAGACGAGTTCATCGAGAACCTGCTCGACAAGCTTCACCTGACCTCCTTGCTGAAGCTGAAACCGTTCTTCGGCCAGCTGATGGACAAGAGCCTCTGGTTCACCCATTGGCCGGCGATCCAGAATGTCAGCGGCCAGCCGTCGATCGCACTGCCGGTCCATGTCACCGATACCGGCCTGCCGCTCGGCATCCAGGCGGCGGGCCGCCCGGGCGACGAGGAGACGCTGCTGTCGCTCGCCGCGCAGATGGAAAAGATCTCGGGCTGGCTGGGCCGCAGGGCGCCGCTGAAGGTGCCGTCATGATGACGAGGTCGTGAGGCGCTGGAATATGACAGCAAAGCCATTTGCGGGTCGAGCCAATTCCCGCTAAGACGCCGCCGTCCTTACCTATATCCAGGGAACCAAGCCGATGACGGAAATAACCGCCACCGCCGAAATGCAGGCTGCCCTGCTGTCGCGGGCGCTGCCCTACATGCAGCGCTACGAGAACAAGACGGTCGTGGTGAAATATGGCGGCCATGCCATGGGCAATATCGAACTCGGCAAGGCGTTCGCCCGCGATATCGCGCTCTTGAAACAATCCGGCGTCAACCCGATCGTCGTCCATGGCGGCGGTCCGCAGATCGGCGCCATGCTGGCCAAGATGGGCATCGAATCCAAGTTCGAGGGCGGCCTGCGCGTCACCGACCAGAAGACGGTCGAGATCGTCGAGATGGTATTGGCCGGTTCGATCAACAAGGAGATCGTCGCCCTGATCAACGCCGAGGGCGAATGGGCGATCGGTCTGTGCGGCAAGGACGGCAACATGGTGTTCGCCGAAAAGGCCCGCAAGACGATGATCGACCCTGACTCCAATATCGAGCGCGTGCTCGATCTCGGCTTTGTCGGCGAGCCGGTCGAGGTCGACCGCACCTTGCTCGATCTTCTGGCGCGCTCCGAAATGATCCCGGTGCTGGCGCCGGTGGCGCCCGGCCGCGACGGCCACACCTACAACATCAATGCCGATACTTTCGCCGGCGCCATTGCCGGAGCTTGCCAGGCGACACGCCTGCTGTTCCTCACCGATGTGCCGGGCGTGCTCGACAAGGACAAAAACCTGATCGACGAGTTGACAGTGGCCGAGGCCAAGGCGCTGATCAAGGACGGCACGGTCTCGGGCGGGATGATCCCCAAGGTCGAAACCTGCATCGAAGCGATCGAGCGCGGCGTCGAAGGCGTCGTCATCCTCAACGGCAAAACGCCGCATTCGGTGCTGCTCGAGCTGTTCACCGAACACGGCGCCGGCACGCTGATCGTGCCCTGAGCGGCGGCCGATTTGTTGATCGTCTGCCGCTGATCGATCAGGCGCCCTGAGGAAGGCGCGCAATGACCTTTATCTCGAAGTCGAAGCCCGCCAGCCAGTTCACGCCCACCGCGGTCCAGTTCGTGTAAGGCGGTTCGCCGAATACCTTCTTTCGAACGGCGTCGATCACCTTCCACTGCGCGGCCGGATCGGTATGGAACGTGGTCACGTCAACGATGTCGTCGAACGTGCCACCGGCCGCCTTCAGCACCGCCGCGAGATTGTCGAAGGCCAGCTGCACCTGCTTTTCGAAGACCGGCTCGGGCGACCCGTCCTCGCGGCTGCCGACCTGGCCGGAGACAAACAGAAGGTCGCCTGAACGGATCGCCGCCGAATAACGGTTGATCTCGTAGAGAGCCTGCCGGCCGGCCGGAAAGATCGCGTCGCGTTTGGTCATAGTTTCACTCCATCTAGACAAGGCAGGTCCGATCTCCTGATGATCGCGACGTGGCTTCGCCGAGAAGGCGAGAGCTATCCGCAGGGCTTCAGGGTTTTGGATCGCTGCACTCCAACATCCGGGACGGCTGTTGACATACGCCCCGTATGCCGGATGTGGGCACATACGGCGCGTATGTCAATGTGAATACGTCGCGCGTGTCTTTGGGAGATTGCCAAGAGCTGTCACGCTCGGGGTGAAATCGTAATCTCGGGCGATGTCAGCTTTCGCTTTAGGCGTTGGACAACCATGGACTCCTCTTCCGTGTCCTGCGGAGCGCCCCAGAATTCGGCAAGCGTCGGGCCGTCCTTCACCCTGATGTCGCGGACCAGAAAGCCCCACACCTCGCGGAACCAGACGCGGCGGCCCATCTGCGTATACCAGCGCATCGAATGGCGCTGCTCCGGATCCTTGTGAAACAGGATGCGGGCCAGCGCCTTCGGCCGCGACTGCACCGCCAGCTCGATCAGCTTGACGCTGAAGAACAGCATCCACGGCTTCAGCCGCGTCATCTGCAGCACCTGGTGCTTGTAGTCCCACAGCCGGGCATCCTTCTGGATCACCTTGCGGCCCCGCGCGATCCTGAAGAACGGCGTCCAGCGATGCGGCGTCACATAAAGCGCCTGGATCTGGTCCGGGTCGTAGGCGATCAACTGGCGAAAGCCGCGCCACAGGTCGCGAAACCCCTCATCCTCGAAGCCGGCTACCCAGGTCGCCATCGACAGTATGCCGTTGAGGCGCAGCAGCCTTATCGCCTCGCGATCGGATGAGGTGCTGCCGCCCTTGCGGATCAATTGAAGCGTCTGCTCGTCGGTGTTTTCCATGCCGAGCAGCCAGCGGATGACACCCGCCTTGCGATAGAGGTGCAGGATGTCGGCGTCGCGCACGATGTCGTCGGCGCGGGTCGAACCGACGATCAGCACCGGCACATTCTCGATAATCAGGGCATCGAGAAAGGTGCGCCAGGCCTTCTTCGAAACCGTCGGGTTCTCGTCGGCGAGATTGATCAGTTCAACGCCGTGCTCGCGGTGCAACCATGCTATTTCTTGCGCGAATTTAACCGGGTCGCGATGCCGCCAGCGGGTCCAGAAGCCGCGCTGGCCGCAATAGTTGCACAGATGCGGGCAGCCGCGCGAAAACTGCATGACCACGGCACGCTTGCCGCCCCAATAGCTGTAGCGCCCGTGATCGATCAGCTCCCAGCCGACACGGTAGGCGTCGAGTTCTGGGATGGTCATGGCCGGCTGCGTGGCGAAGGGACGGCGCAGATCGTCGCGATAGGCGATGCCGGCCACGCTCCCGGGCGGCTGGTGCATTTCAAGTGCCTCGACCAACGCCACGACGGTCGCCTCGCCCTCGCCGCGCACGACGAAGTCGAAGACGTCCGTTTCAGCCAGTATGTCACGCCAGTGATAGGTCGGAAAAACGCCGCCATAGATGATGATGGTCGCCGGCTCGCGCTGCTTGATCATCTTGGCGAGGAGCAGGGCGGTCGGGTGCGCCGAGGTCGAGCCGGAATGGCCGATCAGGACGAAGTCGGGGCGATCCGTGAGCGCGTTGCGCACGACGATATCAAGTGGCATCGGTCCGAATTCGGCGTCGACAAGGCGCACCTCATGGCCGGCATCGATCAGCGGGCCGCCGAGCGCCAAAAGGCCGAGCGGCGGCAGGTGGTCGTCGGGCACGCGACTGCCGATGGCGGTGTGCGGCGGATTGATCAGGACGATGTTCATGGCGGACCTCCGGCTGTTGGTCCGCGCAAGCTGGCCGGCGATGTGGACACGGGCTTGGCCCGCTTCAGCAGTTTGCGTGCAGCTTTCCCGCAGGAATACTGAAGGCAGGCATTGTCATCGCCTCAGGTGGGCGAGCGGCACGTGGCCAGGCCCCTTGATGTTCTGCAGCACGAGTTGGGTATGAACGTCGCGCACGCCGTCGAGCCGCATCAGCCGGTGCATGACGAAGGCGTTGAGCTCGTCGACCGATGGCACCATGACATGCAGCAGGAAATCGTGGTCGCCGGTCATTGTCCAGCACGCAGACACCTCGTCCATGCGCTGGACCGCGGCGATGAAACTTTCGGGCGAGCCGTCGCTGTGGCTGACAAGGCGCACCTGGATGAACACCTCGACCATCAGCCCGACCGCGCGGCGGCTGATCACCGCGGCAAAACCCTTGATGATACCGGTCTCCTGCAGCGCCTCGAAACGCCGTGCGCAAGGCGTCGTCGACAGGCCGATCTCTTGTGCCAGCTCGGAGACAGGCTTACGCCCGTCGCGCTGCAGGACATCGAGCATCCTGATCTCGAAATCATCGAATTGAGGCATCTTCACTCCTCCAAAAGGGCTTCTGAGTAAATCTTACCTCGATTTCTCTCGTTGAGCCATCATCAAAACCGATTTGCCTCGGCAAATCCGGTTATCTTTAACACGTCAGCCATCCATGATCTGTGAGGAGAAAAAGTCATGACGACGATGACAGTTGCGGAATACGCCCGCGATTGCGCGGCGCAAGGGTTGCGCGGCAACTATTCGGTCTGCCGTGCCGATTTCACCGTGGCGCAGGGTTACGACTACAGCGACGAAGAGCAGGCAGTGTGGCGCACGCTGTGCGACCGCCAGACCGAACTGACGCGCAAGCTCGCCCACCACTCCTATCTAGACGGCGTCGAGAAGCTCGGCCTGCTCGACCGCATCCCTGATTTCGACGAGGTCAGCGCCAAGCTGCGCAAGCTGACCGGCTGGGAGATCGTTGCCGTGCCAGGTCTCATTCCCGCGGCTCCCTTCTTCGACCATCTCGCCAATCGCCGATTCCCGGTCACCAACTGGCTACGGACCAGGCAGGAGCTCGACTACATCGTCGAGCCGGACATGTTCCATGACTTCTTCGGCCACGTCCCGGTGTTGTCGCAGCCGGTGTTTGCCGATTTCATGCAAATGTATGGCCGCAAGGCCGGCGACATCATTGCGCTGGGCGGCGACGAGATGATCACCAGGCTCTACTGGTATACGGCAGAATACGGCCTGATGCAGGAGGCCGGCCAGCCGCTGAAGGCCTTTGGCGCCGGCCTGATGTCCTCGTTCACGGAATTGCAGTTCGCCGTCGACGGCAAGGATGCCCACCACGCGCCTTTCCACCTGGAGACGGTGATGCGGACCGGCTACGAGATCGACAAGTTCCAGCGCGTCTATTTCGTGCTGCCGTCGTTTGACGCCTTGCGCGATGCCTTCCGGACCGCCGACTTCGAGGCGATAGTCGCCCGCCGCAAGGGCCAGCCGGCACTCGACCCGGCGACGGTCTGACGCCTCAGTCGGTCTCGCTGGCCGCAGCCGCGGTGCTGGTGCGCATCGCCGTCTACGGCCTTTGAGCCATGCCCTGCATCTGCCGGCGCCCGCATCAGCGGCTTGATCAGGCCGCTTCGGAAATGTCCGTGCCGAGGATCGTCAGGTTGCGGCCCTGATGCTTGGCCTGGTAGAGGCGCCGGTCGGCGGCGCGCATCAGGTCCGAGACGCTCATATCTTCGCCGCAGACGGTGCCGCCGATGCTGACGGTGAGTGGAATGGTCCGCTCGTCGACGGGCCGGAAGCGGATCAGCTCGACTTCGCGGCGAATGCGCTCGGCGACGCGCTTGGCCTCCTGCTCGGTGGCGCCGGTCAGGAAGGCGCCGAACTCCTCGCCGCCGATGCGGCCGAGCACATCGCCGCTGCGCACGCCGCGCTGAATCGCGCTGGCGATCAAACGCAGCGCGTCATCGCCGGTCAGGTGGCCAAAATTGTCGTTGATCCTCTTGAAGTGGTCAGCGTCGATGATCAGTAGCGCGCCGCGATCGGACTTGCGGCGCGAACCCTCCAGCGCGGCAAAGAAGCTTTCCCGGTTGAGCATGCCGGTCATGTCGTCGCGGCTTGCCTTTTCCGCCAGGCGGCGATGCGCGGCAGCGAGTTGGGCATGCGCGCGAGCGAGGTCGCGATGCGCGTTTTTCAGCCTGTCGCTTTGCCAGAAAGTACTTGCGCTGGCGGCCCATGTCAGCACCAGCGGACAGAGCGTTGAGGTCAGCCAGATCGTGCGGTTGACCGGAAATCCCATCGCCGGAACGATGATCAGCGTCAAAACGAGCGATGCCGCGACAGACGCGAAAGCGACGGCGGCGGATCTCAGAATTATGCTGTTCATCGCTTGCTCCCACAAGACTGTCTCTGTGCCAGCAAGCCCTGAAGGGCACCTTTCCCGGATGACTAAAATTTGAACGGTGAGGTCATTTCTGCAATCATAGCGAGTAGAAGTTGTGGATAAAGTCTCTTTCAGGCCGCCCGTTTCATGCCATAAGGAGCAGATGACCACGCTCCCTGACCCCGCCCGCTTCGCCCATGTCACCGATTGGGTGTTCGACCTCGACAACACGCTCTATCCGCATCATTCGAATCTGTTCTCTCAGATCGACGTCAAGATGACCGCCTATGTCGGCGAACTCCTGGCGCTGCCGCGCGACGACGCGCGCAAATTGCAGAAGGAGCTCTACCGCGAATATGGCACGACGCTGAACGGGCTGATGACGCGCCACGGCATCGACCCCGACGATTTCCTCGAGAAGGTCCATGACATCGATTACTCATGGCTGGTGCCCGATCCCGTCCTCGGCACGGCCATCCGCCAGCTTCCGGGCCGCAAGTTCATCTTCACCAATGGCGACCGCAGGCATGCCGAACGCACCGCGCGCCAGCTCGGCATTCTCGAACATTTCGACGCTATCTTCGATATCGTCGCCGCAGGGCTCAATCCCAAGCCGGCGCGCCAGACCTATGAGAAGTTCGCCGAACTCCACTCCGTTATTGGCCACAATGCAGTGATGTTCGAAGACCTTGCCCGCAACCTTTCGGTGCCGAAGTCGCTGGGCATGACCACGGTGCTTGTCGTGCCGCGCAATTTCGAACCGACCTTTTCCGAGATCTGGGAGCGCGATCCAGCCAACGAGGATGACGTCGATTTCGTCACCGACGACCTTGCCAGCTTCCTGACGGCGGTAGTCGAGGTAACGGCCTGAAGCGTCCTGCCCGCCAGGTTCACAGACTGTAGAAGCGGCTGATGATCCCCCAGGCCTCGTCGGCGGTGTCGACGAAATCGATGATATCCTGGTCGCCGGGGCTGATCGTGCCCTGCTCGGCGAGGAAATCGAGATCGACCGCCCGTTTCCAGAAGGATTTGCCGAACAGGATCACCGGCACGCGCTCCATGCGCCCGGTCTGGATCAGGGTCAGCGTTTCGAAGAACTCGTCCATTGTTCCGAAGCCGCCGGGAAACACCGCGACGGCCTTGGCGCGCATGACGAAATGCATCTTGCGGATGGCGAAATAGTGGAAGTTGAAGCAGAGCTCCGGTGTCACATAGCTGTTCGGCGCCTGCTCGTGCGGCAGGACGATGTTGAGGCCGATCGACGGCGCGCCGACATCGTCGGCGCCGCGGTTTCCCGCTTCCATCACGCCGGGTCCGCCACCGGTCACCACGACATATTCGCGGTAGTATGACGTGGCCGATTGCTGCGAGCAGAGGCGGGCGAATTTGCGCGCCTCCTCGTAGTATTTGCTGTTTTTCTCGAGGTTCTTCTTCTGCGTCTCGTTCTTGGCCGCCCAGGCCTCGCCGCCGGGCTCGGGCAGGCGTGCGCCACCAAACAGGATGACCGTCGAACGGATGCCGCGTTCGGCCAGGATCATCTCAGGCTTCAAGAGTTCGAGCTGCAGCCTGACCGCGCGCAATTCGCGACGCGTCATGAAGTCGGGATCGTTCCAGGCCAGCCGATAGGTCTCGGCACGCGTCTGCGGCGTGTCCGGCACACTCTTCGACCGCTCCAGATCCTCGTCCGAATGCGGCAGCGGCGTCCACCCCGCCTTTTCCATAGGAGTCATAATTGCGCTACCCGTCCAAATTCTTCAGTTGCGCCGTCCCATGGCGCAGCCGCGATTGACCCTCATTGAGCCTTAACATAAGCAGGTTCCGCAAAAGTGTCCGACGGTTTTGCGACAAGAACCTGCTACATGCAAAGACCCAGGAAGGCAAAGCCTGCCAGCGGTCCGCGCGACTTTCAAAACAGGTTAAGGCGCAGCCCCTTAACAGCTTGGTAATGGAGCGAATTCATGTCGAAGCCAGATCTGGCGAGCCTCGAAAAGACCATTGAGAAGGCCTTCGAGGAACGCGACACGATTTCGACGATGACACGCGGCGAGACGCGCGACGCCATCCAGTCGGCACTCGACCTGCTCGACCGCGGCACCGCCCGTGTCGCCGAGCGGCAGGCCGACGGCAAGTGGCATGTCAACCAGTGGCTGAAGAAAGCCGTGCTGTTGTCGTTTCGGCTCAATCCGATGGAGATCATCAAGGGCGGCCCAGGCCAGGCCGTGTGGTGGGACAAGGTGCCGTCGAAGTTCGATGGCTGGAGCGCCGTCGATTTCGAGAAGGCGGGATTCCGCGCCGTGCCATCGTCGATCGTGCGCCGTTCGGCGTATGTCGCGCCGGGCGCCGTGCTGATGCCGTCCTTCGTCAATGTCGGCGCCTATGTCGATACCGGCACCATGGTCGACACCTGGGCCTCGGTCGGCTCCTGCGCCCAGATAGGCAAGAACGTGCACCTGTCCGGCGGCGTCGGCATTGGCGGCGTGTTGGAGCCGATGCAGGCCGGCCCGACCATCATCGAGGACAATTGCTTCATCGGCGCGCGCTCGGAAGTGGTCGAGGGCTGCATCGTGCGCGAAGGCTCGGTGCTCGGCATGGGCGTCTTCATCGGCCAGTCGACGAAGATCGTCGACCGCGCCACGGGCGAGATTTTCTATGGCGAGGTGCCCTCGAATTCCGTCGTCGTCGCCGGCTCGCTGCCTGGCAAGCCGTTGCCGAACGGCGAGCCGGGCCCAAGCCTCTACTGCGCCGTCATCGTCAAGCGCGTCGATGCCAAGACCCGGTCCAAGACCTCGATCAACGAATTGCTGCGCGATTGATCTTTGCGCAAAGCGGGCGCACCTTCCGCCGGCGCGACGATCGGTCGCGCTGGTTCAACATGGAGGGGTGACATGGACTGGAAGTATCTTCTCACAAGTTTCGATGGCCGCATCAACCGTGGCAAGTTCTGGGCCGGCATCGGCGTATTCATCGTTATCGGCATCGTTGCTTTCATCCTCGACGCGATTCTGGGCACGCGATTCACCACGGCCAGCGGCGCCCAGGTCGGCATCATCGGCATCCTGTTCGCGCTGGCGTCGATCTATTTCGCCATTGCCCTCTATGCCAAACGCTGGCACGACCGCAACAAGTCGGGCTGGTGGACGCTGATCGGCCTCGTACCCATCATCGGCGGCATCTGGCTGCTGGTCGAGCTCGACATCCTCGAAGGCTCCAGGGGTGCCAATCAATATGGACCGGACCCGCTTGCCTGACAAATCAGATCTCACCTGGCTTTTCTTCAAAACATCGGGCCGCGTCAGTCGCGCGGCCTATTTCCTTGGTGGATTGCTCGTCGCCATCATCCAGGCCTTCCCTCTCTATCGCTTCACGCTGGTGCCCGAGGGCTCGCCCGAGAGCAACATGTGGTCGTTCATCTTCTTTATCGCTTTCATCGCCTCGCTGTGGTCGAACATCGTGCTGGCGGTGAAGCGGCTGCACGACTTGGACAAGCCGGGCATTGCCGCACTGATCCTGTTCGTCCCGGTGGTCTCGATTGTCGCCTTCCTTGTGTTGTGCCTGTTTCCAGGGCAGCCTGGGCCCAATCGCTATGGCCGGCGCACCAACGAGCCGGCACAATCCTGAGGGTCGATCGGACATGCGCTACCGCACGCTTGATCCGAAACTGATCGTCGACACCGCCGAGCGGCTCGAAGAGCGGATCGCCGACCGTTTTCCCGAAGCGGGATTGCGTGGCGTCGCCGCCGAACTGGTCTCGCTGTCGCGCGATTTGGCCAAGGCCGCCAAGGCGCTCGAGGCGCCGATCTGGTGGCTGCGCGGGCTCATCATTGCCGCCGTCGTCGCCGGCGCGCTGGTGTTCCTGTTCGTCGGCACCATTCTGCCGCTCATTCATATCTCCCAGGCCGACGATGCGGTTCAGTCGGTGCAAGGTATCGAAGCCACGATCAACATGATGATCCTTGCCGTGCTTGGCTTCCTGGCGTTGACCCGAACCGAGGAGCGTATCAAGCGCAAACAGGTGTTCCGTCAACTGCACGGCCTGCGCTCGCTGATCCATGTCATCGACATGCATCAGCTGACCAAGGATCCGGCAGCTCTTTCGGCCGATTTCAGGCCGACCACGCATTCGCCTGCCCGCATCACCAATGCCGCCGACCTGGCGCGCTATCTCGACTATTGCTCCGAAATGCTGTCGATCACCGGCAAGATCGCAGCGCTGTTCGCGCAGTCGGTCAATGACGGTGTAGTCATCGATGGCGTCAACGACATCGAGAACCTGGCGTCCAACCTGTCGCGGAAAATCTGGCAGAAGATCACGTTGATCGACGGCCGGCCGGCCCCGCAGCGATCTGCCCCGGCGACAGGCCCGGCGAGCCAACCCGCTCCGCTTCCGCCGCGCGCACCAGCGCGGTGATCCGCTGGATCATCGGAGCCGGCGTGCCGGCCTTATCCGCCAGCCGCAGTATGGCGCCCTGCAAGTCGTCGATTTCCGTCGGCCGGCCGCGCTGCAAATCGTCCCACATCGACGAGCGCGCCTGCGGGTCGATCGCCAGCATGCGCCGGGCCAGCAGTTTGAAAAGCCAGTCGGGCAGCCTGAGCACCTTCGACAGCAGGGACGGCCGCAGGCCGGCAATCCGCGCCGGCTCGATGCCGGACGCTTTCATCGCCGTGAGCGCCTCGTCGATCTGACCGGCCAGGATCAGCCGCCAGCGCCGATCGGCCAATTCGGTTACCAGCGGCAGGTCCGACAGGGCCACCAGAGCGTTGTTCAAATTCATCAGCAGCTTGCCCCACAGCACGGCCTTCATGTCGCCGCGGGCTTCGACCGCAAAGCCTTCGACATCGAGCAGGTCGACCAGGCCGGAATTGCCGTGTTCGACCATCACCTTGCCGTCGCTTGCGCGGTGAACGCGCAGCGGCTGTTCGCCATCCGGGGACTGCACGACATTGAACGGCACCATGCCGGCCAGCACTGTTTGCCCGGCAAGCCCGGCGCGCAGCCGTTCTGCATTTTCGATGCCATTCTGCAGGCTCACCACAACAGCATCCGGGCGGGCATGGACCTTGATGAGGCCTGCCATATCCTGCGTCGCGCCGCTCTTGACCGTGACCAGGATCACATCCGCCCCCGGCAGGGCGGCGGCCGGATCGGTGGTGACGGCAAGTGCCTCCGGCTTGATCGAGCGATCGCGGCCTTCAAGATCGGTGACCCGCAATCCGCCCTGCCGCAACGCGGCGTCGACACGCGGCCGGGCCAGCAGAATCACCCGGCGCCCGGCGAGCGCCAGGCAGCCGCCGCCATAGCAGCCGATGCTGCCGGCACCGGCAATGACGATTCTTCTTTCCCGGTCTGCCATCCTGTCGCCCGCGCGGGTCGCAGCTATACGACATGAAAACCATAATATCGGCGGTATCGCCAGCCATGAGGCTGGCCCCCATGTCTGGCCGTGACAGGCCTTCCGCTTTCGACTATCGCTTTTGCCATGACGCTGCCGACCGATCCCGCCGAAAACCTCGCTGCCCTTATCCGCTGTGCATCCGTGACGCCCGCTGAGGGCGGCGCGTTGGGCGCGCTGGAGACGATGCTGAAGCCGCTCGGCTTCCTGGTCGACCGGCCGGTGTTTTCCGAAAACGGCACGCCCGATATCGAGAACCTCTATGCGCGACGGTCCGGCAACGGCCCGCATCTGATGTTCGCAGGCCATACTGACGTGGTGCCGGTCGGTGACGAAGCCGCCTGGACGCATCCGCCCTTCGCTGCCGAGATCGCCAATGGCGAGATGTATGGCCGTGGCGCGGTCGACATGAAGGGCGGCATCGCCTGTTTCATCGCCGCCGTGGCACGCCATGTCGAGACCAAGGGCGGCCCGAAAGGGTCGGTCTCGCTGCTGATCACCGGCGACGAGGAAGGGCCGGCCATCAACGGCACGGTCAAGCTGCTCGAATGGGCGGCTGCCAGGGGTGAGAAATGGGATGCCTCCCTTGTCGGCGAGCCGACCAACCCCGATACGCTCGGCGACATGATCAAGATCGGCCGGCGCGGCTCGATGTCCGGAGCCATAACGGTCAATGGCCGTCAGGGCCATGTCGCCTATCCCTTGCTTGCCGACAATCCGGTGCGTGGGCTGATGAGCCTGGTCGACGCCTTGATGCACCCGGACTTCGACAAGGGCACCAGGGATTTCCAGCCGACCAATCTGGAGATCACCTCCATCGATGTCGGCAATCCGGCCACCAATGTCATCGCGGCCAAGGCGACCGCGACCTTCAACATCCGCTTCAACGACAGCTGGACGGCCGAGACCCTGCAGGCCGAGATCCACAACCGGCTCGACCAGGCGGCAAGACGCAAGAAGTACCGGCAGGCCAAGAAGACGCCGGTCGACTATGAGCTGGTCTGGCGCGACCGGCCGAGCCATGTCTTCCTGACCCGCGATGACAGACTGGTCGAGACCCTTCGCGGTTCGATCAAGTCGACGGTCGGCAAGGAGCCGACGCTGTCGACTTCCGGCGGCACGTCCGACGCGCGTTTCATCAAGGACTATTGCCCGGTGGTCGAGTTCGGGCTTGTCGGCAAGACCATGCATATGGTCGACGAGCGTGTCGCCATTGCCGATCTCGAAACGCTGACGCAAGTCTATCAACGCTTCATCGAAGACTGGTTCGGGCAGGGCTAGGGCATGCTTTCGGCTGATGAAACCCAAGCTTCGCTGACGGGCGCCTGGCGGCTCATGCTCGGCAAGGCTGACGGCTTGCGCCTGCTCGACCTGTCGGCCGACGGCTTCTGGAATTCCTTTTTCGCCATTGTCGTTGCAGCACCGGCCCTGATCGTCGGCTGGGTCGGCATCGCCAACGAGATCGGCGATCCAGACGCTTTTGCGGGGCGCTTCAGCATGCTGGTGCGTCTGGCGACCGTCGACATCGGCTCCTGGGTGCTGCCGCTGGTCGTTCTGGCCCTGGTCGCGCCGCGCGCCGGCATTGGCGGCCGCTTCGTCCACTATGTCGTCGCCAGCAACTGGGCCTCGGCCATTACTGCCTGGCTGATGCTGCCCTCGGCGCTGATCCGGCTTTTTCTATCGTCAGCGAGCCAGGTTTCAAGCCTTGTGTCGCTGTTGTTGTTTGCCCTGTCGATGGTGCTGACCTGGCGAATGACCAACGCCACAATTGGCAAGGGGCCTGCCATTGGCACCGCCGTTTTCGTCGGTATGTTCCTCGCGTCGCTGTTGGTGCTGTTCGGCCTGCAGACGCTACTCGGCATCGCCGTGCCGGATGATGTCGGGTCCCAGAGCCTTTCCGGGTTCGTCCCCGGGTAGAGCCTTCCGGACTCTACCCCAGACAGAGCCCTTCGGGCCTCTATCCCGGAGAGCCCCTATCCTGCATAGTCGATCTCAGGATAATCGACACCCACCAGAAACAGCCCGTCGGGCGGCGCCACCTGGCCGCAGGCGGCGCGGTCGTGCGCCTCGAGCGCTGTTTTCAGGTCGGCCGCGGTCCAGCTGCCTTCGCCGACTCGCTTGAGGGAACCGACCATCGAACGCACCTGATTGTGCAGGAAGGAGCGCGCCGAAGCCCTTACCTCGATCACGTCATCTTGCCTGCTCACGTCGAGCCGCTGTAACGTCCTGACCGGGCTGTTGGCCTGGCACTGGGTCGAGCGGAAGGTGGTGAAGTCATGCCGTCCGAGCAGGACCTTTGCCGCTTCGTGCATGGCGCTCGCGTCGAGCCGTTTCGGCACCCACCAGACCTTGCCCTTGTCGAGTGCGGCCGGCGCGCGTCGGTTGAGGATACGGTAGAGGTAGTGGCGGCCGGTGGCCGAGAAGCGCGCGTCGAAGCTGTCGGAGACGACCGTTGCCTTGAGCACGGCGACGCGCGCGCCGGCCGCCTGCAGATGGGCGTTGACGGCATCGCGCACCTTGTCGTTGGGCCATCCCTTGACGAGATCGACATGCGCAACCTGGGCGGTGGCATGCACGCCGGCATCGGTGCGGCCGGCGGCGCGCAGCCGGACCGCTTCGCCGCAGAATTTTTCGATCGCCTGCTCGATCGCCTGCTGCACCGAAGGCTGGTCCGCCTGGTGCTGCCAGCCGGCAAACAGGCTGCCGTCATATTCGATGTCGAGGCGAAAACGCGGCATGCTAGGGCAAGACGCCGAAAAGTGTGAAGCGGTTTTCGGACGACATCATGCTCGATCTCTTGGATTAGAGACGGATTCAGATTTCAGGTGGATTCGACCTGAAATCATCCGGCTCTAGGGCTGTTGCCGCCTACGCGGCGAGTGCCGAGCCGAAGGCCGACGCGTAGACCAGTTTGCCGGCTTCCGGAGCATCGCCCCAGGCCAATGCCTGCAGAGCCTCGCTTTGATACTCGCTCTCGAATTTTTCGGCGCGGGCGTGACTGTAGCCGAAACGGCCGTAATAGGCCGGATCGCCCAGCACCACGGCCAGTGTCTCGCCGGTGTCCTTGAGGCGGATATGCGCCTCGCGGATCAGCGCGCCGCCGATACCGCTGCCATGGAACGAAGGCTCCACCGCCAACGGCGCCAGCGCCACGGCCGCGAAGTTCTTGCCGCCGCTTTCGACGAACAGCCGGGAAAACAGGATGTGGCCGACCACCTGGCCGTCTTCTTCCGCCACCAGTTCGGCAACGACGTCGCCGCCGGTCACCAGCGCATCGACCAGCCCGGCCTCCGCCTGCTGGCCGAAAGCGTGCTCCTCGACGAGGCGAATGGCCTCGCGATCCCGCGGCGTCGCCGCGCGTATCGACATCATGCTCATGAGAATTTCATTCCTTTTTCGATCTTGGCCCCGCGCAGGAATTCCGACGCGGCAGCAGGCCTTCCGCCCGCCCGTTGAACTTCAACCAGCCTGATCGCGCCTGCGCCGCAGGCGACAGTCAGCCGGTCATCGAGAATTCCTCCCGACTCGCCCAAATCTCCCGAAAGCGACAGGCCTTGCGACAGCGTCGAGCGAAGCAGTTTCAGCCGTTCCGGGCGGCCGCCAATTTCTATCTCCGACCAGGCGCCGGGAAAGGGCGACAGGCCACGAATATGATTGTGGACCTCGCTCGCCGGGCGAGTCCAGTCCACGCGCGTCTCGGATTTATCGACTTTCTTGGCGTAGGTCACCCCTTCCACCGCCTGGTCGGCAAATGTCAGCGTGTTCCTTTCCAGTCGGGCCAGCGCTTCCACCATCAGGGTTGCACCGACACTCATCAATCGATCGTGCAGATCGCCGGCCGTCATATCGGGCTCGATGGCGCATTTTTCAACCAATCCGACCGGACCGGTGTCCAGACCCTCTTCCATGCGCATCACCATCATGCCGGTTTCGCTGTCACCGGACATGATGGCGCGCTGGATGGGTGCAGCTCCCCGCCAGCGCGGCAAAAGCGAGGCATGGCCGTTGATGCAGCCAAGCCGGGGCGCCTCCAGAACCGCCTTCGGCAGCAGCAGGCCGTAGGCGACCACCACGGCTACATCGGCCCGCGAGGCCCGGAAAGCGGCCTGCTCGGCCTCACCTTTGAGCGAAGTCGGTGTACGCGCCTCGATGCCCAGCCGCTCCGCTTCGCGCTGCACCGGCGACGGCGTCAGTTCCAGCCCGCGCCGTCCGGCGGCGCGCGGCGGCTGGGTGTAGACGGCTGATATCTCATGTCCGGCCTCGGCGATGGCGCGCAACGTCGGCACCGAAAACTCCGGCGTGCCCATGAAGATGACGCGAAGCGGCATTTTTCTTCCGATATCCTGTCTTGCGCCGTGAGCCGGCTCAAGCATCTGCTTCAAACGGGTTTATGACCTTCAGGTCAAGGCCGTCGAAGTCGCGAACGTTGCGCGTGGCTAGCGTGGCGTCATGGGCGATACAAATCGCGGCAATCATGGCGTCAGAAAGACTGATTGGGCGGCCATTCCTCTCCCGTGCTGCTCGCAACTTGCCGGCAAGTCGAGGGATCGAACCCGAAAATTCCACGATACGACCGGCAAACTGTTCGGTGACCAGGTGATCGAGCACGCGAACATAACGGTCCGACCCCGTCCTGTTTAAAAACCTTTCGGCACCGAACGACTGCTCCATGATGACTGGTCCACACATATAGAGTGCGAGAAGATCCTGTTTGCGGAACCACGCTGAGACGTTCGAATCGGGCGCAGGCTTGCTGGCTTCGGAAACGACGTTGGTGTCGAGGACGATCACTCGAAATCCTCGACTGGACGACCGAAGTCGCGTTTCCTGTCCGCTTCGATTTCGTCCATTATCTCGGAAAATTCGTCGCCAATTGCGTTTTCAGCGGCGAATGCCGAGCGTATCGCATCCCATGCTGAAAGGCCCGGCTCTGGCTTGGCTTCTTTCTCCGCGACCATGCCTTTGCGCAAAAGATCGATCGCTTTGCCCGACAGGCTCTGGCCGCCCTTGCGTGCTGCTTGTTCGATTTCGCGCTTCAAGGGTTCGGGAATATCTCTGATCAGCATATCACCCATGGATATCTCCAAAAGTTTGATATCAATGATATCAAACTGCAGGCCTGCCCTCAACGAAATTCGAAGGTTTGGCCAAGGGCAGGACAAAAATGAACGACGCGCGCTGCTCAGTCGAGCTATCCCACCAGCTTGCCCGGCGCCTTGTCTCTGGCGAGCTTCTTGAATTTCTTCACCACCATGTCGCGCTTCAGCTTCGAAATGTGATCGATGAACAAGATACCATTGAGGTGATCGATCTCATGCTGCAGGCAGGTTGCCATCAGGCCCTCGGCCTCCATCTCCTGCAATTTGCCGTCACGGTCGAGATACTTGACCCGCACGGCGGCCGGGCGTTCGACCTCGGCATAATAGTCCGGGATCGACAGGCAGCCTTCCTCGTAGACGGACCGCGTATCGGCGCTCTCCAGGATTTCCGGGTTGATGAAGACGTGCGGCGCCGGCTCTTCGTCTTCCTTGGCGAGATCGATCACCAGCATGCGCAGCGGCTCGCCGATCTGGATTGCGGCCAGCCCGATGCCGGGCGCGTCATACATGGTCGCCAGCATGTCGTCGGCTAAATTGCGCAAAGGCGCGTCGACACGCTCCACCGGCTTGGAAACCTGGCGCAGGATGGGATCGGGAAGGATGATGAGCGGCTTGATCGGCATGGCGCTCCACCTAAGACCTCCAGCGAAAAGCGTCAACCGTTGCGCGCGAAGCTCGTTCACGTTTTGATCTGTGCGATCAGGGCGAATCGTTTATGCTGTCCACATGAATGATCTGAGCACCATCCTTTCGGAACCTGTCGCCCGGCTTGGCGCCACCACGATCACACTCGGCCATGCGCTGGCCTTGGGCGCCTTGCTGGTTCTCGGCCTGTTCGTGGCGCTCGTTGTCGCGCTGTGGCGGTCGGCCAAAGCGCGCGCAGTCGCTGCCGCCGAAGCCGCCGATCATGCCCGCGACGCCGAGGCGCGAATGGCCGGCATTCTGCAAAGCCAGGCCGAGATGCAGGGCCGCATGGGCGCCATCGCCGAAGTGTTCGGGGCACGGCAAGCGGAATTGACGCAGTCGATCGGCCAGCGTCTCGATGCCATGACCGGCCGGCTCGGCCAGACCATGACCGAGCAGACGAAATCGACGCATGAAAGCCTGGCCAAATTGCAGGAGCGGCTGGCGATCATCGATGTCGCGCAAGGTAACATCCAGTCGCTCGCCGGCCAGGTCGTGCAGTTGCAGGCGATACTCTCCAACAAGCAGACGCGCGGCGCCTTCGGTCAGTCGCGCATGGAGGCGATCGTCGCCGACGGCCTGCCGCACGGCGCCTACGAATTCCAGGCGACGCTGTCGAACGGCAGCCGGCCCGACTGCCTGGTAAAGATGCCGAACGGCGCGCCGTCGCTTGCCATCGACGCCAAGTTTCCGCTGGAAGCCTGGAACGCCATCCGCGCCGCCGATGGCGCCGACCTGCAGAAGGTCGCCTCGCAGGCATTCCGCCGCGACATCGAGATCCATGTCCGCGATATCTCGGAAAAATACCTGATCCAGGGCGAGACCCAGGATACCGCCTTCATGTTCGTGCCTTCGGAATCGGTGTTCGCCGAGATCCATGAGAATTTCGAGGCGATCGTCCACAAGGCGCATCGCGCCCGTGTCGTCATCGTCTCGCCGTCGCTGCTGATGCTGTCGATCCAGGTTATTCAGGCGATCCTCAAGGACGCCCGCATGCGCGAACAGGCGCACCTGATCCAGGGCGAGGTCATCCGGCTGATGGAGGATGTTGCGCGTGTCGATGAGCGGGTGCGCAAGCTGCAGGTCCATTTCGGCCAGTCCGCCAAGGACATCGACGACATCCTGGTTTCTACTTCGAAGGTCACCAAGCGCGGCCAGAAGATCGAGGCGCTGGAGTTCGGCGCACAGGCCGACGGCGAAGCCGCGGCGGACGCCGCGTCACGGCCTCCCGCTGCAAAGGCTGACACGGGCGCTCGCGTTGCCGATTCGAAGACCGGGCAGCTCAGGCTGAGGGTCGTCGAAGGCGACGACTGAGCAGCGCTACTGCTCCCCCACGGTGGTCATGTGCTGAAATTCCGGCAGCCAGTGCAATGCCGAGCGGTGCCAGTATTGTGTCCGGGGAACCAGTTCATCGCGCTGCCGCGCCGTGCCGACCCGGATGCCATAAACTTTTGGCCCGTCGCCGACCGACGTAGCGTAAAGATGTGAACCGCAGTCGGCGCAAAAGGCCTGCGCGCGCTTGGCGCCGCTCGATCCTGTCTTGATGTAGATTTTCGGCGTACCTTTGGTGATGCGGTAGTTGCTTTCGAGCGCCGGAACGGTCACGCGAAAAGCCGTGCCGGTCAGTTGCTGGCAGTCCGTGCAGTGGCAGATGTTCGTCTTTTCAGGATCGACCTCCGCCTCGTAGGTGATGGCGCCACAATGGCAGCCGCCGTCGATTTTCATCTTCGTTCCTCCAAAGTGTTGTTAATCTTAGCGAGGCAAGACCGTGAGGCAATGGCGCAACGCTAATCCGGCGCCGGATTGGATGCGGTCTCGATCAGCTTGCGCCGCTTTTCCCAGGTGCCGGTGGTCTGCGGCTTGACGAACAGCCGTGTGATCTCCGGCATCTCCTTCTGTAGCCGCGCCTCCAGGCGCTCCACACAGGCTTCGATCTCCGGCGCCGTCAGGTGATCCTCGAACTCGATGCTCAGCCCGGCAACGATCTCTGCCGGCCCCATATGGACGGTCAGAACGCCGTTCGCCCGCTGCACCGCCGGATCTTGTTGGGCGATCGCCAGCACCTGTCTCTGCACCTCGGGCGAGGCCGGCTCGCCGATCAGTAGGCCCTTGCTTTCGCGGGCCAGGAAAATTGCCGTCGCGCCAAGGATCAGCCCAATGCCGATCGAGGCGGCGCCGTCGAGTTCCGGCATCCCCAGCAGTTCCGCCGCCAGGATGCCAGCGAAGGCGACGATCAGGCCGAGAAGGGCCGCACTGTCCTCGAACAGCACGGTGTAGACGCTCGGATCCTTGCTCGACTGCACGGCCCGCAGCCAGCCTTCCTTGCCCTTCTGATTGCGGAACTCCTTCAGCGCCACCAGCCAGGAGCTGCCTTCGAACAGGAAGGAAAGGCCCAGGACGAGATAGTTCACCTTGACGTTGGCGACCGGTTCCGGCGCCATGATGTGGATCACGCCCTCGTAGAACGATACCCCGGCGCCCACGGCAAAGACGAGAAGTGCGACGATGAAACTCCAGAAATACAGTTCGCGGCCGTGACCGAGCGGATGCGTGTGGTCAGCCGGACGGGCGGCGCGATGCATGCCGTAGAGCAGCAGGCTGCCATTGCCGGTATCGACCAGCGAGTGCACGCCTTCCGACAGCATCGCCGAACTGCCGGTGAAGAAGGCGGCGGCGAACTTGGTCAGCGCGATGGCGAGATTGCCGGCCAGCGCCGTGTAGATCACCCGTTTTGAGCCGCCATGCGCAGCCATGGTGTGTGGTCCCGTTAGATGCGCACCCAGCCTAAGGCCAGAGGCAGAAGCTCCACAGACATCACAATGCACGAACCGCAGGCTCGTTCAAAGCTGGCGTGCGTCAAAGACAGTGCTGGACAGATTGGCCGGCAGGAAGCGGGCTAGTCGACGATCTCGCTGGTCCACACCTTGAACCCGGCGAGCGTGCCCGGCCCGAAAATATGGGTCAGCGGCACATCGGCGGCGTCACGGCCGGAGGCGATCAGGATGCGGCCGATGCGCGGTGCGTTGTTGCGCGGATCGAAGGCATGCCAACGGCCGCCGAGATAGACTTCCATCCAGGCGCAGAAATCCATGCTCGCCCATGGCTTTGGCATGCCGATGTCGCTGATGTAGCCGGTGCAGTAGCGCGTCGGGATGTTGAGTGCCCGGCAGAATGTGACGGCGAGATGCGCATAATCTCGGCAGACACCGCTCTGTTCGCGGTAGGCCTCCGCAGCGCTACGTGTCGGCCGAGCATTGCCGTAGTTGAAGACGAGATGATTGTGGACGAAGTCGCAGACCGCCTGGACGCGTGGAACGCCGAGCGGCGTTTGCCCAAACAGCCGCCACGCTTCATCAGCCAGAAGGTCGCTCTCGCAAAATCGGCTGGGCAGCAGGAACAGCAGCGTGTCCGCCGGCAGGTCGCGCACCTCGTGCTGCCAGGCCATCAGGTCGCCCTTCTCGAAGGTGCCGGGATCGCGGATCACCGCGTCTGTGCCGAAGGTGAAACGCCCGGGCGGCGCGACGAACCGGTTGCACCAGTTGCCGAAACTGTCGCGGTAGCTCTGGATAGGCACCGGCGGGTTGGAGATCAGGAAATCCGGCCGCTCGAGATCGGAGGCACGGGAATAGTGGACATTCAGCATCGCGATGAGCGGCGTTTCCTGCGGAAAGTCGAAGCTCATTTCGCAGCCGATGTGGATTCGCATTGTCGTCCTGAACGGCCTGCCTGACGATCACCCGGCGACGGCACGGTTGATGCTGCAGTGCGAAAATGACCATGGCACGGACCGCCAGGGTTTACGAGCAAATTAGAAACCGGTTGAAAGCGATCCGCTGACGGCGGCAGCAGTCGCTAAACCCTTGCAGTCGGGCGGTTCTCTTGTTTCACTTCGCTTCCCGCAATCGGAGGAACGAATCATGGCTAAAGGTGCGATGAAGGCAGGCAAGGAAGCCCGCAAGCCGAAGAAGGACGCCAAGAAACCCGCTCCCGCTCCGGCCCTGAAGGCGCCGCCTGTCAAGGCGATGAAGCTTAAGGACAAGTAGGTCCGGGCCATCCGCATTGGAATAGGATTACGATCGGCAACGCCGTTGCCGATCGTTGGTGATCGAGCGCCCGAAATTCCAATGTTGGCACGGCGGGGACGACCTCGCGCTTCCCCAAATCCGGACGGGACGACCCGTCATTGCTTGATTGATTGATCGTCGGGCACCCGAAGATCACTTTTCGGTCCGATGCTCTGATGGAGCGTTGTCGATGTCTTGGATTCTTCTCTTTGTTGCCGGCCTGTTCGAGATCGGCTGGGCAATCGGCCTCAAATACACCGATGGCTTTTCGAAGCTGGTGCCGACCATGCTGACCGTTGCCTCGATGATCGTCAGCCTCACCTTGCTCGGCCTGGCGCTGAAGACGCTGCCGGTCGGTACCGCCTATGCGGTGTGGACCGGCATCGGCACCGTCGGTACGGCACTGCTCGGCGTCTGGCTGCTCGGCGAGCCGGCCACGGCGATCAGGCTGACCTGCATCGCGCTCATCGTCTGCGGCATCATGGGGCTGAAGTTCGCCGCCTGACCGGAGTGGCGGACAAACACGTTCAGGGCCGCTGCGAGGCGACCCTGATTCTTGAAGCTGATTGCTTCGGCAGTTTTGAGGCTAGCGGGCGGAGAAGCCCGGAGGCGTCCTGCCGGTACGCTGCTTGCGCGCCGCATAACGCGCGTCGCGCTTGGCCTTGCGTTCGGCTTCGTCGGCCAGAAAACGGGCGATGCGCTCGTTCTCTTCGGATTCCCGAATCTTGGCCTCGGCCTGTGCGGCTTCCTCGGCGGCGATACGTGCTGCCTCGGCTGCTGCCTCGCGCTCGGCCTTCTCAACCGCTTCGCGTGCCAGCTTTTCCTGCTTCAGCCGGGCCTTTTCAGCCTCGCGGATTTCGCGGGCCGCTAGGATCGCCTTGCGTTCGGCCTGCCGCGCCAGCACTGCGGGATCATCCGCAGCCGGCTTTGCCTTGAAGCGCTCGAGGAGCGCCTTCTTTGCCTCGTTTGCGGCGTTGCGCCGCTCGAAAACGTCTTTTTCCCTGTAGATAGCCAAGTCCACTTCCCTGGAGTCAATTCGCGACGCTTACATACGCGCGAAAACCGAGAGTTCAAGCGCCAAAACGGCATGGCAGCCATGAAATTATTGGCTGTTGCAGCCGGGAGACGTCTTTTCGGCCGAAACCGGCATGCACTGTTCACCGTCCGCCCCTCTGGCGGCGCGGCGGGTCGGTCGCTACGTCTAGAGCGATTCACCAGAAACGGTGAACCGCGCTTTATCTCTGTGTTGACGCAATTCCGGGCGGAAATCCGCCTCACACTTTTCCTGGGATTGCTACGCGACCAACCCAACAGCAGGATGACACTTAATGGAACTCGGTCTCTACACCTTCGCCGACGTCAGCCCGCTGCCGGGTCCGGGCGCCATCGGCCCGCATGAGCGGCTGCGCAACCTGATCGAGGAGGTCGAACTGGCCGATCAGGTCGGTCTCGACGTCTTTGGCCTCGGCGAGCACCACCGGCCCGATTATGCGGCCTCAGCGCCGGTCGTAGCCCTGGCCGCAGCCGCCGAGCGCTCGAAGCGTATCAAGCTGACCAGCGCGGTCACCGTCCTGTCTTCCGATGACCCGGTGCGCGTCTTCCAGCAGTTCGCCACGCTCGATCTTCTGTCGGGCGGCCGCGCCGAGATCATGGCCGGACGCGGCTCGTTCATCGAATCCTTCCCGCTGTTCGGCTACAACCTCGAGGACTATGACGAGCTGTTCGCCGAAAAGCTCGACCTGCTGCTCGCCATCCGCGATAGCGTGAAGGTCACCTGGTCCGGCAATCTGCGCGCGTCGATCAACGATCGCGGCGTTTATCCCCGGCCCTTCCAGGACAGGCTGCCGGTCTGGATCGCCATTGGTGGGACGCCACAGTCTGCCGCCCGCGCTGGCGCACTCGGCCTGCCGCTGGCGCTCGCCATCATTGGCGGCGAGCCGGCACGGTTCGCGCCGCTGTTCGATCTCTACCACGAGGCCGCCAGGCGCGCCGGCAGCGAACCGGCTGATCTCGCCACCAGCATCAACGTGCATGGCTTTATCGGCGAAACGACCGAGCAGGCGGCCGACGATTTCTATGGACCCCAGGCGGAAGTGATGAACCGCATCGGCCGCGAGCGCGGCTGGGGTCCGACATCGCGGGCGCATTTCGACCAGTCGCGCGGTCCCAACGGCGCACTGTTCGTCGGCAGCCCCGAGCAGGTGGCCGAGAAGATCGTCGCCCAGCACAAGATCTTCGGCAACGACCGTTTCCTGCTCCAGATGGCGATCGGCACCATGCCGCATGCCAAGATCATGAAGGCGATCGAACTCTACGGCACCAGGGTGGCGCCGATCGTGCGCAAGGAAACGGCGAAATCCGCGCCGGCGCTGGCGGTGCCCGTCGAAAAGTAGGTCGGCCCCGATCTCCCCTGACGAAACCAGGTGGAATGGCGGGCATGAAGCCGATCGCCACGGGGTACGTTCCAATATCCATGACCATGGCCGGAAACGGCTCGTGCTGTCGCGACATGCGCTTAAAGGCAATGGTCATACCAGCCATCTCGGTGGAGCCCGGTTCACCTAACCCTGGAACCTGACCCCGTCACTCTGCGTTTCATGCAGGCAATCGCCGATCGCCGAGGGGCGCCCGGCTCAAGGGGCGAGCATGAAGACCGAACCCACTGCCTTGGGCGCAGGCGTTGCCGATGAACTGGATTCGCGCGTCGCGGCTCGTGCCGACATGCATCTGACGCGCTCGCTGCTCGTCGGCATCTTCCTATTCATGGCCATCTATGCGCTCTACTTCGCCCGCGCGTTCTTCATGCCGGTCATCCTGGCTTTTCTGCTGACGCTGACGCTGACGCCGATCGTCCGGCTGCTGCGCAAGCGCGGCATCCCCGACGTGGTTTCGGCAACCGTGCTGGTGCTGCTGTCGCTTTTCGTTTTCGCCAGTGCCGGCTATCTGCTCAGCGGTCCAGTCATCGAACTCATCAACAACACCTCGTCGATCGGCCAGCGGCTCACCGAACGGCTGGCGCAATTGCGGCGTCCGCTCGAGAAGATCATGCAGATTTCGCATCAGATCGAACAGCTGACCGAGACCTCGCAGGAGCCGGGCGTCCAGAAGGTGGCGGTGGCGCAATCCGGCATTCTGTCTGCAGCGGCCAGCAACATCCTGTCGGCGGGAACAAGCCTCACCATAATCTTCGTACTGTCGCTGTTCCTGCTCGCCTCCGGCACGATGTTCTACGAGAAGATCATCCAGTCCTTCGCGCGTCTCAGCGAAAAGAAGCGGGCGCTGCGCGTCGTCTACGACGTGGAGCGGGAAATCTCGCACTATCTGCTCACTGTCACCATCATCAATGCCGGTCTCGGCGCCGTCATCGGCCTTGGCCTGTGGGCACTCGGCGTGCCCAACCCGCAAGTCTGGGGCATCACTGCCGCAATGCTCAACTTCCTGCCCTATGTCGGCGCGCTGTTGACCATCATGCTTGTCACGATCATGTCGCTGATCAGCTTCGACACCGTCTCCTACGCGCTACTGGCTCCGGCCTTCGTGTTGTTGTGCGATATCATCGAAGGCCAGTTCGTGACCCCGACGGTGGTCGGCCGCCGCCTTGAGATCAATGCCGTGGCGATCCTCATCGCTATCGCCTTCTGGTCGTGGCTGTGGGGCTTCGTCGGTGCCTTGATGGCGGTGCCGCTGCTGGTCGTCATAAAAGTGTTCTGCGATCATTTCGACGGGCTCAGTCATGTCGGCAATTTTCTCGCCGCACAACACACGGCTGTCATCGAGGACGAGGACGTCGCCGACACCGAAATTGCAAAAGGCTGATCAATATTTTTGAATTTGCAGGTCGCAGGGCGCTTCCTACATGCGGTCCTGACACAGGATACCGTTCATGACCGACCTTTCCGTTCTCGACCTGTCGCCGATCGTCGAAGGCAGCGATGCCTCGCAGTCGCTGGCCAATTCGCTTGATCTTGCCCGTCATGCCGAGCGGCTGGGCTACAGGCGCTTCTGGTTGGCCGAGCATCACAACATGCCAGGCATCGCCAGTGCGGCAACCGCGGTCGTCATTGCCCATGTTGCCGGCGGCACCAAGGCCATTCGTGTCGGCGCCGGCGGCATCATGCTGCCCAACCACGCGCCGCTGGTGATTGCCGAGCAGTTTGGCACGCTGGCCGCGTTGCATCCGGGCCGCATCGATCTCGGCCTCGGCCGGGCGCCCGGTACCGACATGGCCACGGCCCGCGCCTTGCGCCGCAATCTCGAGGCCGGGGCCGACAATTTCCCGCAGGATGTCATCGAACTGATGCGCTATTTCCAGCCGGCCGAGGAAGGCCAGCGCATCCGCGCCGTGCCTGGCGAGGGTCAGAACGTGCCGGTCTGGATTCTCGGCTCCAGCCTCTATGGTGCGCAGCTCGCTGCCATGCTCGGCCTGCCCTATGCCTTCGCCTCGCATTTCGCGCCGGCGGAACTCGATCACGCGCTGGACGTCTACCGCTCGCGCTTCCAGCCGTCGGAGCAGCTCGACAAGCCGCATGTCATGCTTGGCCTCAACGTCTTTGCCGCGCCCACCGACGCCGAGGCACGGTTGCTGTTCACGTCGTTGCAACAGGCCTTCGTTAACCTGCGCACCGGTCGGGCCGGCCGACTGCCGCCACCTGTCGAGAACTATGAGCGCGATCTCGAGCCGATGGCCAAGACCATGCTCGGCCAGGCATTGTCCTGCGCCGTCGTCGGCTCCCCGGAAACGGTCCGGCAAGGCATCGACGCCTTCGTGCGCCGCACCGGTGCCGACGAGCTGATGGTCACCGCGCAGATATCAGACCATGCGTCGCGAGTGCGGTCGTTCGAGATCCTGGCCGAGGCGCATAAATCGCTATCGCAAGCTGCCTGACAGTCCGGCTCGGCTAAAGGCGGCACACCTTTCGCAACGTCGAGCGCCCGCCGACGCGCGAAAAACTAAGCGCTCACGCTCTGCGCCATCGCTCCCAGCGGGCGGCATGAATTGCGGATCATCAGCCGGCCTTTGAGCACCAGCTTGCGCGGCGGCGCGTCCCTGTTGCCGGCGAGACGGTCGAGCAAGAGATTGGCCGCCTGCTCGCCGATCGCCTGCACCGGCTGGGCGACCGTGGTCAATTGCGGCTGGAACACATCGGACCATGGAAAATCGTCGAAACAGGCGACCGAAATGTCTTCAGGGCAGGACAGGCCGATGTCGCGGATCGCCTTCATGGTGCCGATCACCATCGGGTTGTTGGCCGAGAAGATCGCGCTTGGCCGATCGTGCGCGGAAAGCATCTGCATGGTGGCATTGTAGCCGTCGATCTCGTGGAAATTGCCGAAACGGATCAACTCCTCGGCGATCGGCAGGCCGGCGGCGTGAAGCGCCTCGCGATATCCCGTCATGCGATCATGCATCGGCGAAATGTCCGACGTGCCGGTGATGTAGCCAATGCGCCGATGGCCGAGATTGATCAGGTAGGTGATGGCGTCGAACACCGCGCGCTGGTTGTCGAGCACCACGGCATCGGTATCGACGCCTTTGCAGAGACGGTCGAGCAGCACGACCGGCACATTGGCGTCGTCGACGATCCGTTTGAGGATAGCGCCGTCGCCGACGCGCGCCACGATCAGCCCGTCGACCATGCGGTCGAGCAGCAGCCTGATCTGGTCGTCCTGGGTGTTCAGGTCCTCGTCCGTGCAGCAAAGCATGACGGCATAGCCGGCCCGGTCGAAGGCCTGCTGGATGACCGAGACGACATCGGTGAAGAACGGGTTGGTGATGTGCGGCACGGTCAAGCCGATGGTGCGGGTCGTGCCCATCTTCAGGCTGCGGGCGATCGCGTTGCGCTTGTAGCCGATATCGCGGATCGCCTGTTCGATGCGCTGGCTGAGCTCCGGGCTGACCGTTGCCGTGCCGTTGATCAGCGCCGACACCGTGGCGACCGATACACGCGCCGCTTCGGCGACGTGGAGCATGGTCGGCGCCGTGGATTTTCGCTTCCTAGTCCGCTTGAATGCTGTCATTTCTAAACGTTTCGCCACCCCTCTATGTGCTACATCTACGAATTTTTGCATTTTTTCGCAAGAATTGAAATATGTCGGGCCAGCACCATCAGATAGCGGCTTGACATGATCGAAACGTTTAGATTAGCGTTTGGTGAGATTTGACGAGGACGGAAGGGAGGCCGCCATTGTCATGAGGCATGCGAATTCCCTATCCCCGGAGCACAGTGCGGCGGATCGTTCGAACGTCGTTCTGAGCGCCGAGCATATTTCCAAGAGCTTCGGCGGCATCGCCGCCTTGGTCGACGTCCGCTTCGAACTGCGGCGCGGCGAAGTCCATGCCCTGATGGGCGAGAACGGCGCCGGCAAATCGACGCTGATGAAGATCCTCTCCGGCGTTTACACCGGCTATGAAGGCACGGTCAGCGTCGATGGCCTTCCCGTCAGCTTCTCCGGCGTGCGCGACGCCGAGGATGCCGGCATCGCCATTATCCACCAGGAACTCAACCTGGTGCCGGAACTCAGCGTCGCCGACAACATCTTCCTCGGGCGCGAGAAGCTGATCGCCGGGCTGATCGTCGACCGCAAGGCGAGCAGCCGCGCCGCAGATGCTTTGTTGCGGCGGCTCGGCATCGAACTCGATCCGCAAGCCCGCGTCGGTGCCTTGCGCGTCGGCGAGCAACAGCTGGTCGAGA
Source organism: Mesorhizobium sp. M0276 (assembly GCF_040321755.1). Classification (NCBI taxonomy): domain Bacteria; kingdom Pseudomonadati; phylum Pseudomonadota; class Alphaproteobacteria; order Hyphomicrobiales; family Phyllobacteriaceae; genus Mesorhizobium; species Mesorhizobium sp. M0276. The sequence goes on from NZ_JAMYSC010000013.1 coordinate 82,482, forward strand.
TCGCCAAGGCGCTGTCGATGTCGGCACGTATCCTGATCATGGACGAGCCGACTTCGGCGCTGTCGCCGGCCGAATGCCAGCGGTTGTTCCGCATCATTCGCCAGCTGGCCGACAGCGGAGTCGCCATTGTCTACATCTCGCACCGCATTGACGAGGTCATGCATCTGGCCAGCCGCGTTACCGTGTTTCGCGACGGGCGCCACGTACTGACCGAGCCGATGGGCAAGCTCGATGAAGACGCGATCATTTCCGCGATGGTCGGCCGCAACCTGCTCGCGTCCCCTGAGGGCGAGCGCGGCCCCAGTGGCAGGATCGTGCTCTCGGTCGAGAATCTGTCGCTGTCGAAGCCCGATGCCCATGGCTGGCGAACGGTGATCGACGGCGTCGGATTCGATCTTGCCGCCGGAGAAATCCTCGGCATTGGAGGGCTGCTCGGCTCTGGCCGCACCGAGATACTGGAAGCGATCTTCGGCTCGAGCGATGGCCGCACCGGTGGCGAAATCCAGGTCGACGGCAGGCCCGTGGATATCCGCTCGCCCCGCGACGCAAGGCGGCTGGGCATCGCACTGGTGACCGAGGACCGCAAGACGCAAGGCCTGCATCTGCAGGCCTCGATATCAGACAATGTCGCGTTGCCGCTGGTCGGGTCGCTGGCGCGCTTCGGCATCCGGTCGCTGGCCGGCGAACAGGGGCTGGCGCGGCAGGCGGTCAAGTCGCTCGGCATCCGCTGCCAGGACATCGACCAGCCCGCCGGCACGCTGTCGGGAGGCAACCAGCAGAAGGTCGTCATCGGCAAATGGCTGGCGACCAGGCCAAGGGTGCTGTTGCTGGACGAGCCGACGCGCGGCATCGACGTCGGCGCCAAGCGCGAGATCTACGACCTGATCTTCAAACTGGCGCGCGACGGCCTCGCCATCGCCGTCATCAGTTCGGAACTGCCCGAGCTTCTGCATCTCTCCGACCGTATCCTGGTGATGGCCGATGGCCGCCAGACAGGCATTCTTTCCCGCGATGCGGCCAGCGAGGAGGCCATCATGCGGCTCGCCGCACCGCGTCGGACCATATCGAGACCAGCCGCATGACTGTCCTGAAACTCCTGTCCCAAACCAAGCTCTATTGGGGCCTGATCGCCATCTTCCTGATCGGCGTGCTGGGCTCGCCGATGAGTTCGAAAGGCAACAACATCTTCCTCTCCTACGGCAATCTGCTCGACGTGCTGCGCCAGGTCTCGACCACCGGGCTGATCGCCACCGGCATGACGGCGGTCATCATCACCGGCGGCATCGATCTCTCCGTCGGCTCGCTGATGGCCATTTGCTCGGTGGTCTGCGCCATGCTGCTGACCGTTCCAGGCGTGACGCCGGGCGTCGTGCTGGGCGTGCCGACCGTCGCCTTGGTGGCGCTTTGCCTTGGCTTCGTCGTCACCCGCTTCATCTTCCAGAACATTGCAAAATCCCGTGCCGGTGCCGATCTCGTCCGTGAGATCAGGCTCGACGGAATTCGCGGTCTGATCACGCCCGCCGTCGTCGGCGTGGTCCTGTGCAGCCTGTCGCTATGGTACCTGCTGCCGCAGATCGAGCCGAAATTCGGTGTGCTTGGCGTGTTGTTGGTCGCGCCGTGCGTCGGGTTGCTGTTCGGCGCGCTCAACGGCTTCATCATCGTTGCCGGACGGCTGCAGCCTTTCATCGTCACCCTGGCGATGATGGTGACGGCGCTCGGCATCGCCCGGCTGACCGCCGGCCAGAACAATGCGGTTCTGCCGGTCTATACCGGCTCGAACGCCACCGCCGATTTCGAGATGCTGCGATCGCTGGTGTTCGGCGTTATCCCGATGCCGGGCCTGTTCTTCCTCGGCGCCATCCTGATCTATGGTGCAGTGCTGCGCTTCACGCCGTTCGGCCGCTATGTCTATGCCATCGGCGGCAATGAGGAGGCGGCGCGCCTCTCCGGCATCGCAGCCGGCCGCGTCAAGATCGCCACCTATGCCATTTCCGGCCTGCTCGCTGGCATCGCCGCCGTGCTCTATGTCGCGCAGTACCGGCAAGGCAAGCCGGATGCCGGCGCCGGGCTGGAGCTGGACGCCATCGCCGCCGTCGTCATCGGCGGCACCAGCCTGATGGGCGGGCGCGGCAGCCTCACCGGCACGTTCTGCGGCGTGCTGATCTTCGGGCTGCTCTCGAACATCCTGCAGCTCCACAACATCAATTCGAACCTTCAGCTGGTACTGAAGGGGATGATCATCATCGGTACCGTGCTCGTGCAGGAACGCAATGCCGGCGATCTCCTGGCCTATCTGCGCCTGCCAGGCGGGCAAACGGCGCGCAAGGAAACGGCCGCGGCAAAGCGGCCGTCACAAGAGACATCGTCTCTCAATCTCGGAGGAAACAAAAAATGAAACGACGTGACATGCTGAAACTTGCCGCCATGACCGCGGCACTGCTGACCACCACCGCGCTCATGACCAGCGGCAATGCCTTCGCCCAGGACAAGAAGTGGAAGATCGGCTTCTCCCAGGTGACGACCATCGAGCCCTGGCGCGCGCAGTTCAACAAGGACATCCTGGCCGAAGCCGCCAAGCATCCCGAGGTCGAGCTGATCATCACCGACGGCGAGGACAAGACCGAAAAGCAGGTCGCCGATGTCGAGAACCTGATCCGTCAGGAGGTCGACGCGCTGTTGGTGTCGCCGAAGGAATCCGCCGGCCTTACCGGCGTCGTGCAGCAGGCGATCGACGCCAAGATCCCGGTCTTCGTGCTCGACCGCAATGTCGACACCAAGGACTACACCCAGTTCGTCGGCGGCGACAACGCGCTGATCGGCCGCGCGGCCGGCGAATATGCCGTCGAACTGCTCGGCGGCAAGGGCAAGGCATCAGGCAATGTCGTCGAAATCTGGGGCGGCATGGGCACCCAGCCGGCGCATGATCGCCATGACGGCTTCCATGAGTTCACCGACAAGGAACCGGGCATCAAATATCTGCTCGACCAGCAGTCGGGCGACTGGAAGCAGGACCAGGCCTACAATTTGATGGCCAACGCGCTGAAGAGCAACGAGAAGATCGATCTCGTCTATGGCCACAATGATCCGATGGCCTATGGCGCCTATCTCGCAGCCAAGGATGTCGGCCGCGAGAAGGACATCAAGTTCATCGGCATCGACGGTCTGCCCAATGAAGGTGTGCAGATGGTGAACAAGGGCGAACTGACGGCGACGTTCACCTATGTCACTCCCGGCGCCGAAGGCCTGCGCCAGGCGATCAAGTTCCTCAACGGCGAGAAGGTCGAAAAGACCATCACCTTGCCGACCGAGAAGATCACCAAGGAAAACGCCGCCAAGGTGCTGAAGGACAACGGCCTCTGATCTAAACTTCCTGCCGGGTGCTTTTGCGCCCGGCAGATCCGCCTACGCCAGCTTCGCCAGCAGTTTCATGAAGGTGGCGATCTCCTTGGCCGAGAGCGGCGCCAGTGTTTCCCTTGTGATCTCACGGGCCAGCGGGATCAGGCGCTCGATGGCGTCGCGGCCTTCTGCGGTCAGGTTGACCAGCAGCCGTCGCTTGTCGACCTCATGCTTGGAAAGCTCGACAAGGCCGCGCGCCTTCAGCCGGTCGATGACACCCTTCACCGTCGCCGCATCCATGGCGATCAGCGTGCCGAGCTGGTTCTGCGAGGTCTCGCCGACGTCGCGCAGCTTGGCGAGAGCCGCGAATTGCGGTGGCGTCAGGTCGCCGATATGCGCGGCAAAGATCGAGACATGGCGCTGATGCGCCTTGCGCAGGATGAAGCCGACCTGCTCCTGCAAATGGTAATCCTGGTCGTCAGGCTCTTCGGACTCGACCAGCTTCAGCAGATTTTCCTCAGCACTCACCGCAGCCCGTCCCAGGCCTTGATATCCTTGGCGGCTAGGCCGCCCATGCGGTCGTGCACGCGCGGGCCACAGGTCATGGCGAGGCAAAACAGGATCTCGTCGGGGCGCGGCCCGTCGCTGATGCCGACTTCCATGGCGTCGAAATGGCTTCGCACATAGGCGGCGTTGATATGGCCGAGCGGCACGTCGAGCTTTGAACCGAAAGCGCCGACCTTCTTCGCCGACGGCACGATCGCCTTGGCGTCGCCGAGCCGTTCGCGCATCGCGTAGCCGCCCGGCACATGCCAGAGCGCGCCATGCTCGAGTTCGCCCGATGTGCCGACAATGGCGCCCTTGCCGTAACCGTCGATCTGTTTGACGTCGCCGCCGAGTGCGGCGATCAGCCGGTCGGCGAGCAGCAGGCCGAGCGGCTTCAGATCATCCATGGCGCTCTGCAAATCCTCGACATAGCGCCCGGCGAACGGGTTCGTCACCAGCGCCATGGCGGCGGCGCGGCGGCGCGGCACTTTTGCGACCGGCCCGCCCTCGTGAAAGATCTCCTCGGTCAGAACCGCGATCTTGCGGATCGGAAACTCAGGCATGGGCAACTTCCTTCCCTGGACTTTTGTTGGGCGCGGCGAGCGCCATTGAACCACTGATGCGGGTCTGGCCGGCAAGGAAGAGCGCCGATGCGGCGATCAAGCCCCTGCGGCGGAAATCTTCGGCGACGGCAAGGCCGCTGTCCAGCGCCATGGCGATCTCCGCTGGAGAAAGCCGGCCGACCTCTTGCGTGACAAGCCTGTCGCCAAGGTCGCTGTCCGGCGCCAGATCGCGCGCCGGCACACGCCGGATAGCCTGATGATTGGCCAAGTCGACGGCGTTGGCGATCAGCGTCGCGGCGGCATCGGCTTCTGCTCCCGTGCGCGCCAGCACGGTCACCGCATCGGCAATGCCCAACGAAAACGAGCGCCCGCGCCAGCCGCTGGTGGCAACGCCGCGCACGCCATCCTCGACATGGATGACGATGCGATCGGCGAGGCCGTGCCCGGTGCCGGCGATGGCAAGTGTCATCGATCGGCCGGCGCCGAGATGGATCGCACTGTCGCCGCCATTGTTGACATAGGCGCGATCGAGCCTGCGTCCGACAAGCAGCGCATCAAGCATTTCGTCGGCTACCGAGCCGGCGACGGCCGCCATCGGTGTGATGAAGCTTTCGGCCAACGGCATTACAGCCGCTTCCATGCGCCGCGCTGTCGGACCGACGAAAGCGCGGGCCCGCAACGCGGCTGGGCGGCGCAGTTCGGGCAATTCCTCCACCAGCTCGGGCAGGATGGTCTGGAACCGCGCCACGGCTTGCTCGTAGGCCAGGCGGCATTCGCCCGCCTCGCCAAAGGCTTCGACGATCAGGTCGATCGGCCCGTGGTTGAGATGCAGCCGCTTGCCGTCCTGCAGCCAATGTACTTGCGGGCCTTCCATCACCCAGCCCCGTTCGACACAGCGCGGCGCAATTGCGCCAGCGGCGGCCATGGATTGCTGGCCGGCGCATCGGTGCCGCGTCGCGGATTGAGGTATTCGCCACCCCTGGCAACGATGTCCTCGACGCTACGGATCTCGGTCTCGTAACCGCCGAGCCTGACATAATCGTCACGGCGCAGGGTGAATTCGATCGGCGCAACAAGTGCGGGTGTCGGCACATAGCCGAAGGCGCCCTCCGGCACCCGCGTGACATCGACCATCAGCGTGATGCCGCCGCCCGGCCAGACATAGACCGGCGCGCCGCCGACCGTGACATAGGTAGTCAAGCCCTGCACGGAACGGGTCAGGTTGACCGGGTTTTCGGTGACGCCGGCGCGCAGCGAACCACCGGCGCCGCCGATGAACAGCACGGTACACAGCGCCGGCTCGCAATTGTCCTCGATCAGTTCGACCGATTTCTGCAGCCGTTCGGGAAATGGCTTCTGCACCGGCTTCAGCTCGTCGTCGAGCTCGTAATAGGCGAACTGCTCGCCGGTGGTCGAAACCATCAGCAGCGACAGGCCCGGCCGCGCGCCCTTCTTGGCATTCCATTCGCCGAGGATCGACAGCGGGTCGGATATGCTGGTGCCGCCCCAGCCGAGGCCGGGTTCGGAAACCTTGAAATAGCGGCCTGGCGTCGAGCGGCGGCCGATGATTTTTATGCCGGTGTCCTGCCAGCCCAACACCTTGCCGGCCTGATGCTCGGAAACGACACCGGTTATGTGGTCGTCGACCACCACCACCTCGTCGACCAGGCCGCGCCATTGCGTGGCGAACATGCCGATGGTGGCCGAGCCGCACCCGACACGCATGCGGTGTTCCTGCTTGCCGTCGATGACGGGTGGCTTGCCGGCTTCGACTGTGATGATGGCGCCGCCGTCGATGGCCAGTTCGACAGGCTTGCGGTTGCACAGATTGAGCAGCGCGTCGCAAGTGGCGCGGCCTTCAGCCTTGGAGCCGCCGGTCAGATGGTGCACGCCGCCAAGCGACAGCATCTGAGAGCCATATTCGCCTGTCGTGACATGGCCGATCGCTTCGCCCTGCGACCGCACCACAGCTGTTTCGGGTCCGATATGACGGTCGGTGTCGATCTTCACCTTGACGCCGCAATAGGAGAAGATGCCCTCGGTAACGACCGTGACGAGATCGACCCCCTCGACCTCCTGGCTGACGATGAACGGCGCCGGCTTGTAGTCGGGGTAGGTGGTTCCGGCACCAATGGCAGTGACGAAGCGGCGGCCGGTGTTGATCAGTTCGCCGTCCCACGCCTCGCCCTCGGCAACGAACGGCACGATTGCCACGCCGGTTTCCGCCGCATGGTCGAGGATGGTCAGCGGGTCCATCCGCACGATCCTGCCGCCGACATTGCCGTAGCGGTCGCAGGCGCCGGTGCGCCCATCGGCGATGTAGCACATCACCGGACAAGCATCGCAGCGGATCTTCTCCGCCACCAGCTTCTCGCCGGGATCGTGGGTTTCGAAGCGTTCGGCAAGCTCGCTCATCGGCGTGCCTCCTTTTCGCGAATAGCGGCGCGGATACGCGTCGGCGTCGCCGGAACCTTGGTGACCAGGACGCCGGTGGCGTGGCGGATGGCGTTGAGGATCGCCGGCGCCGTCGGGATCAGCACATGCTCGCCCAACCCCTTGGCGCCAAAGGGTCCTTCCGGATCCGGAACTTCTATCAGGATGGTCTCGATCGGCGGAACGTCGCCGATGGTCGGAATGAGATAGTCGTGCAGATTCTCGGTGCGGCCGGGGATATACTCCTCCATCAGCGCCATGCCGATGCCTTGCGCGATGCCGCCTTCGATCTGGCCCTCGACCAGCAGCGGGTTGATCGCCTTGCCGACGTCGTGCGCTGCGGTGATCTTGATCAGCTTCACCGTGCCGAGCTTGAGGTCGACCTCGAGTTCAGCAATCTGCGCGCCATAGCCATAGACCGCATAGGGCTTGCCCTGGCCCTTGGCGTCTAGCGGCAGCGTCGGCGGGTCGTAGGTCTCCTCGGCACGGAAGACGAAGCCTTCGGCATCCACGTCGAGCGAGGCGAGTTCGATACGGCGAGTGGCCTCACCTTCGCGGATAGCGATCGCCGGGCCGTCGAGTTGCAGCGATGCCTTTTCGGACACATTGGCGAAACGCAGGATCTTTTCGCGCAAGGCGCGGCCGGCCTTCTCTGCCGCCTTGCCGGTGACGAAGGTCTGGCGCGAGGCCGATGTCTTGCCGGCGTCGGGAGTGATTGATGTATCGGCGCTCTTCAGCTGGAATTTCTCCAGCGGCAGGCCAAGCGCATCGGCGCAGATCTGGGTGATGACGGTGTTCGAACCCTGGCCGATATCGACGGCGCCCTGGTGCAGGATGACCGTGCCGTCAGCCGCGATGCCGACGCGGATGGTCGACGGGTTGGGCAGCGAAGTGTTGCCGCAGCCGTACCAGCAGGACGCGATGCCAACGCCGCGCTTTCTATCCCTGTTGGCACTGTTGAACGCATCCGCATCGGCCGTGGCGAGCGCCCAATGCGGCCGCAGCGATTCGAGGCATTCGGCAATGCCGACACCGGAGTCCAGTCGCTGCCCGGTAACCGTTTCGGAACCGTTCCGAAGGCAGTTCTTCAAGCGAAACTCAAGCCGGTCCATGCCGAGCTTGCCGGCCAGCTCGTCATAGAGCGTCTCCTGCATGATCGTCGCCTGCGGCACCCCGAAGCCACGGAAGGCGCCGGAAATCGGCCCATGCGTGTGAATGGCCCGGCCCTCGGCCCGGTAGTTCGGCGTCGCGTAGGGTCCGGACGCATGCACCGGGACGCGGTTGGCGACCGTCGGCCCCCAGCTCGCATAGGCGCCGGTGTTGAAATCGCCTTCGAAGATCATGCCGGTGACAAGGCCATCGGCATCGGCGCCGATCGTCGCCTTCATCTCGGCCGGGTGACGCTTGGTGGTCGACACCATAGATTCGTTGCGGGTGTAGGTGAGTGCCGCCGGCCGTCCGGTCTTCAGCGCCACAAGGCCGATCAGCGGCTGCAGCGAGACGTCGAGTTTCGAGCCGAAACCGCCACCTGTCGCCGTCGGCACGATGCGCACCTTGTCGACGGCAAGGCCGAGCACCTTCGCCGTCTCGTCGCGATCCATATAGGGCGCCTGGGTGCAGGCGACGACCACCAGCGTATCGCCGTCCAGATACGCATAGCCGGCTTCCGGTTCGATATAGGCGTGCTCGACATAGGAGGTGTCGATGGCGCCGGACACGGTGAACGCCGCGCCGGCGAGAGCCGCCTCGGGGTCACCGCGTTCGACGAAGCCGGCAGTAAGTAGGTTTCCCAGCCGGTTGTCATGAATGAGCTTGGTACCGCCGGCTCTCGCATCGCACGGCTCCAGAAAATGCGGCAATTCGGTCCAGCGAACCGGAAAATCCGACATGTCTAGATCGAGGATCGCCTCGCGCTCGCCGGCAACGAGAGCTACCGCCTCGCCGCGCAGGCGAGCAAACCCTTCGGCCAGCGCCGGCTGGTCGGCGAACGGCCCGATCACGCCGAAACAGTTCTTGCCGGGAATGTCGGCAGCAGTGAAGACACCGGCGATGCCGGGATGTGCCTTCGCCCAGCCGTCGAGGTCACCGAAGGCGAAGCCGGCATGATAATGCGGCGAGCGGACCACCAGCACGGCCAGCGCGTCGGCAGGGAAAGAATCGCCGCCGAATTTCTCACCGCCGGTGACTTTTGGCACGCCATCGAGCCTGACGGGGGAGGAGCCGACCGCTTGGCCGGATTGAGGCAAGCGGAAATCGAGGCTTGCTGGTTGCAGCGACGCGTCCATCACCGCCGCGATGATCTTCCGGTAGCCCGTACAGCGGCACAGAATCCCGCCCAGCGCGTCCTGCACCTCGGTCTCGGTCGGGTTAGGCCGCTTGTCCAGCAATGCCGTTGCCGCGACCAGCAGCGCTGGCGTGCAGATGCCGCACTGCGCCGCGCCGTGGGCAAGGAACGAGGCTTGCAGCGCCGACAGCCGGCCATTGGCGAGGCCTTCAACGGTTGTCACCGACGTTCCGGCAGCGGACGCAGCCGACATCAGGCAGGCGCAGACGGGATCGCCGTCGACCAGCACCGTGCAGGCACCGCAATCGCCGGCATCGCAGCCGACCTTGGTGCCGGTCAGCAGCAGTTCGTCGCGCAATACCGTGGACAGCCGGCGCAGCGGCGGTACGTTGACCGAGATGGCGTCGCCATTGACCTCGAAAGTGATATCGGCCCGTGCGGCGCCGAAGCCAGGCAGGGCGTTGCCCAGATCGGGCAGGGCTTCATTCATTTCAGGCTGAACTTGGCTCACGCCGCCACCTCGTCGCCAGTCGTCCATCCCACAGCCGCAAGCACGGCGCGGGCCACGATCTCGCGCACCGCATCGATCCGGTACTCGGCACTGCCGCGCACATCGGCGATCGGCGACAATTCGCCCATCGGGGCGGACAGGATCGCATCGGCGAGTCCGTCGTCCGATGGGAGCCCGCGCAACGCAGCCTCGACGCCAACAAGCCGCTTGGCCACCACCGAGCAGGAGCCGGCGGCGACCATGGCATTCGCGACAATACCATTCTCGACAACCAGTCGCGCCGCCACCATGGCAATGGAGATCACAAGGTAGCGCCGCGCGCCGAGCTTGACGAAAGCCGACGTGCCAGTGGTAGCGCCTTTCGGCACGCGAATGGCCGTCACCATCTCGCCTGGGAGCAAGGCCGTGCGGCGGTTGCCGAGAATGAAATCGTGCAACGGCAGATAACGTGTCGTCGCCACGGAACGCAGTTCGACCTCGGCATCGAGAACCAGCAAAGCTGGCACACCATCGGCGGCAGGCGACGCGTTGCAGAGGTTGCCGGCGACGGAGGCGACATTCTGGATCTGCGCCGAGCCGACCTCTCGCGCCGCCTGTTTCAGCGCATCGAAGGCCGGCGGTACGGGATGGCGAATGATATCGGTCCAGGTCGTACGCGCACCGATGACGAAATGGCTGCCCGTCTCTGCAATGCCGCGAAGCGCCGCCAGGCCGTTGATGTCGAGGACATCGTCCCGGAACGGCTTGCTGCCCTGCGCCGGATAAAAATCGGTGCCGCCGGCAAGAATGCGCCAGGCGCCCTCGCCAAGCAAAGCGAGCGCTTCGTCGACCGAGGTGGGTTTCGCGTAACGGATCACGCCTTGCCTTCCAGAAAAGAGGTCTTCCAGAACCGGTATTTCGAAAGATCCTTCCGGCATCGGCAACCGGGGGAATTCATTCGTATGCAAATGATATCAAGACGGCAGGAATTGTCAAAGCCGGAGTTTGCGACCACTCGGTCGGCGCGCATTTCTTATGCCTTGAGAGGTTGACGCCGCGGCCCTTCTGGTCAAGTTTCTGCGTCCGGTCGCGTCAGCGGCATTTTCCACTGGAGCCTGCATACGGAAGAGGAAAGCCCATGGCCGACGAAGCGCTTGTCGTCATCGACCTGCAAAACGACTTTTGTCCGGGTGGCGCGCTGGCGGTTGCCGGCGGCGACGAGATCGTGCCGCTGGTCAACGACCTGATCCGGCACGCCGATCACGTCGTGCTGACGCAGGACTGGCACCCCGCCGGCCATTCCAGCTTTGCTTCCAGCCATCCGGGCGCGCAGCCTTTCACGATGATCGAAATGCCCTATGGCCAGCAGACGCTGTGGCCCGACCATTGCATCCAGGGCAGCCTGGGCTCCGATTTCCATTCCGGCCTTGCCTGGACCAAGGCCGAACTCGTCATCCGCAAGGGATTTCGGCCCGATATCGACAGCTATTCGGCCTTTTTCGAGAATGACCGCAAGACCCAAACCGGTCTTGGCGGCTATCTCCGGGAACGCGGCATCGGCACGCTGACCCTGGTCGGGCTGGCGACCGATTTCTGCGTCGCCTTCTCGGCGCTGGACGCCGTCAGCCAGGGTTTCAAGACCACCGTCAGGCTCGATGCCTGCCGTGGCATCGATCTCAATGGTTCGCTCGACACAATGCTGCACCGCATGCGCGACGCCGGAGTGACGCTCGAAGATCCCTTGTCGGACTGAACGGACCCTTGGGAAAGAGCCCCCTCACCCGGATTGCCAACCGAATTACGAAGGGTAATTCGGGGCAATCCGACCTCTCCCCGAGGGGAGAGGAGTTCGCTGGCGCCGACGCCTGCCTCTTCTCCCCGGCGGGGAGAAGGTGGCCGCGCAGCGGTCGGATGAGGGGGCCTTTCTCATGCGCTATCCGCCTCTATCCCGTGAATGCCTGGGCGGCATGCATTATAGCGGTTTTCGCAATACTATTTCCTGGAATGGCTTTTGCTGCCGAAGACCACGGCCTGCCCGGTGCCGCGATGTCGCTGTGGTGGGCGCTGCCCTTCACCGGACTGCTTTTGTCGATCGCCACCGGCCCGCTGCTGTTCCCTCATGCCTGGGAGCATCACTACGGCAAGATCGCGGGCCTGTGGGCGGCGCTGGTGATCGTGCCGCTGGCCCTTGCCTTCGGCGTCCCCTCGGCGACCGAGGCGGTGTTGCATGCGCTGCTTACCGAATACATGTCGTTCATCATCCTGCTGTTTGCACTGTTCACCATTTCAGGCGGCATTCTGGTCGCCGGCAACATTCATGGGACGCCGCTGGTCAATGCCGGGCTGTTGCTGGTCGGTGCACTGCTCGCCTCGGTCATCGGCACGACCGGCGCCTCGATGATCCTGATCCGGCCGATCCTGCGCGCCAACGACGCCAGGCCGTTCAACGCCCATGTCGTGATCTTCTTCATCTTCCTGGTCTCCAACATCGGCGGTTCGCTGACGCCTTTGGGCGACCCGCCACTGTTCATCGGCTTCCTGCGCGGTGTCGACTTCTTCTGGACGACTGCCAATCTCTATCGCGAAACGCTGTTCGTCGGCGGTCTCGTGCTGGCCGTCTTCCTAGGCATCGATATCGTCCTGCACCGGCGCGAGGCTGGCGCGCCAAAGATCAAGGATCCGACACCGGATACGGAGGTGCGTCTGCGCGGCCTGGCCAATCTTCCACTGCTGGCCGGCGTGATCGGTGCCATCCTGCTGTCGGCGGCCTGGAAGCCGGGCGTGAGCTTTTCCGCCCTCGGGGTGAGTCTCGAGCTGCAGAACCTGGTGCGCGACGCCATCATCCTGGCGCTCGCCTTCCTTTCGCTCGCCGTCTCGCGCAAGAGCCACCGCGAGGCGAACGGCTTCAATTGGGGACCGATCGCGGAAGTCGCAAAGCTGTTTGCCGGCATCTTCATATGCATCGTGCCGGTCGTCGCCATCTTGAGAGCCGGACATGACGGCGCGCTGGCGCCCCTGGTCGCCCTCGTCACTTCGTCCTCGGGCAGGCCCGACGACCTCGCCTATTTCTGGCTGACCGGCGCGCTGTCGTCCTTCCTCGACAATGCACCGACCTATCTGGTGTTTTTCGAGCTTGCCGGCGGCGACCCACGGCACCTGATGACGGAATTCGCCTCGACTCTGGCGGCGATCTCGGCCGGGGCGGTGTTCATGGGCGCGAACACCTATATCGGCAATGCGCCGAACTTCATGGTCTACGCCATAGCCCGACATCGAGGCGTGAAGATGCCGGGCTTTTTCGGCTATATGGCATGGTCCGGCCTGGTACTGATCCCGATATTCCTGATCGCGGGTTTTCTGTTTTTCGGCTGATCACCCGACACCGACATAGCGTCGCACCGCCGACGGGTCGGCGCGCAGCTCTGCGACATCGACCGTCTCGCGATTGCGGCCGTTTTCGATGAAGGCAACGCGGTCGGCGACCGAAAGCACCGCGTCGACACGCTGTTCGACCAGAATGGTCGAGACGCCCATCTCGCGCAATTGCGACACCGTCTCGCGGATCTTGGCGATCATCGACGGCATCAGCCCTTCGGTCGGCTCGTCGAGCAGCAGTACCTGTGGTTCGAGGCACAGCGCACGCGCCATCGCCAGCATCTGCTGTTCGCCGCCGGACAGCGTACCGGAGCGTTGCCTCAGCCGCTGGCGCAGCAATGGAAAAAGGTCGAGGACGTTTTCCCGCACGGCCTTGCCCTTGCCACGCGCCATCAGGCCGATCTCGAGGTTTTCGGCCACCGTCATCTCGGCGAACAGCCGCCTTCCCTGCGGCACATAGGCGACCCCGGCCTTGGGCACCTCGTGCGCCGGCAGTCCGGTCAATTCCTTGCCATCGAGCCTGATCGAGCCGGCGCTTGATGGGACCAGCCCCATGATGGCCTTGAGCGTCGTCGTCTTGCCGGCGCCGTTGCGGCCGAACAGGCACAGCACCTCGCCCTTGTTCAGCACCAGGTCTAGTCCATAGAGCACCTGGACCTCGCCATAGAAGCAGTCGAGCCCCGCGATTGCCAATGCTTCGGACTTCGTCTCCGTCATGGGGCCGTCCCCAGATAGGCTTCCTGCACCGCCGCACTCTCGCGGATCGCTTCCGGCGTGCCTTCGGCGAGAATCCTGCCAGCGTTGAAGACGGTGATGCGGTCGGCCAGTTGCATGACGACAGGCATGTTGTGCTCGATCAGAAGCACGGTGGCGTTTTTGGCGATCTCGCGCACCAGTTCGATGAAATTGTCGATCTCACTGTCGGCAAGGCCTTGCGTCGGTTCGTCGAGGATCAGCAGGCGCGGCTTCAGTGCCAGGCCCATCGCCACTTCCAGTAGGCGCTGGTGGCCATAGGACAACTGCCCGGCCGGCATGTGGGCACGATCGGCCAGCCCCGTGCGTTCGAGCGCCGCCATGACGCCTGCCCGCACCGCACCCTTCGAGCGGTCATCGCTCAGGGTCCGCTGCACCGGCAGCGCGACATTGTCGTAGGCGGAAAGATTGGCAAAGACGCTGGTGATCTGGAACGTGTAGGCGATGCCCTGGCGAACCCTGATATAGGCCGGCTCGCTGGTGATGTCGGCACCGTCGAAGATTATCATGCCGGAAGATGGCTGGATGCGGCCGCTGACCAGGCTGACGAAAGTCGTCTTCCCCGCCCCGTTCGGGCCGATGACGGCGCGGATTTCGCCCGGCATCAGTTCGAAATCGACGCCGTCGACGGCGCGCAGGCCGCCGAAGTTTCGCGACAGGCCCTTGGTGGTCAAAAGCGGCATCATGGCAGCCACCCAAGCCAGCGCTGCCGGATGCTGCCCAGAATGCCCTTGGGGAAAAACAGCACCAAAAGGATCAGCGCGATGCCGACGATCAGCAGATAGGCCGAGGTGTAGCCGCTGGTGATGTCGATGACATAATACATGAACAGCGTGCCGATCAGCGGCCCGAGTGTCGTGGCCGCACCCCCGAGCAGCACCCAGAGCAGCGGCAGGATCGAATACTGCACCGAAGCGAAGCTCGACCCGACATAGCCGAACAGCAGGGCATAGGCGGCGCCCGAAGCAGCGCAGATAGTGCCGGAGATGACGACCGCGGCGAGTTTGTTGGAGAAGGTGTCGTAGCCGAGCATCTTCGTCCGCTCCTCGTTCTCGCGGATGGCGACCAGCACGCGGCCATATCTGGAGCGGACGATCGCCAATGTGACAAGCAGCACGAGCGAGAACAGCGCCAGCGCCGTCATATAGCGCACGGTCGGATTGGTGAGATCGAGCGATCTCGAGCCGAAAGCAAGCACCCGTGCCGGTTGCGGCACGACCATGCCCTGGTCGCCACCGGTCCATGTCGCGAAGTAGAGAATGAGGAGGTAGAAGACCTGGGCGAACATCATGGTGACGATCATAAAGGCGACACCCGTGGTGCGCAGCGCCAACAGGCCTATCGCCAGCGCCAGCACTGCCCCGCAGGCGATCCCGCCAAGGAAGGCCAGTGGCACGCTCCAGCCGAGATGGATGACGGCAAGGCCGGCGCCATAGAGCCCGGCGGCGAAGAACATGGCATGGCCGAGGCTGAGCAGGCCGACATAGCCGAACAGCATGTTGTAGCCCATGGCAAAGACCGCCAGCACCATAATGCGAGCGAGCAGGCCGTGATAATAGTCCGGCAGCAGGAAGCTCAGCACGAAGAGCAGGGCGATGACGCCGAGATGCAGGGCATAGGCTTTTGCCGGCGAAGCTTCGCTCATCGCGACGCCGTCCCGAACAAGCCTTGCGGCCGGAACACCAGCACCATGGCAACGAGCAGGGTGGCGATGATCTTGGCCAGCGTCGGCGAGAAGAACATCGAGATGATGCCGTCGGACAGGCCGATCAGCACGGCGGCGACGACGGTTCCGCGCAGCGAGCCGAGGCCACCGATGATGACGACGATGAAGGACAGCAGCAGCGGGTCCTGTCCCATCAGATAATGCGCCTGGCTGATCGGCACGATCAGCACCGCGGCAACGGCCGCCAGCATGGCGCCGAGCGCGAAGACGCCGCCATAGACGCGACCGACGGGAATGCCGAAGGCCTGCGCCGTCTCGCTGTCATACTGCGTGGCGCGCATGATGAGGCCGATCTTGGTCCGCGTCAGCACCAGCCATGTCGCGACCAGAAGTAGCGCGGAAGCGGCGATAATGGACAGCTTGTAGCCGGAGTAGCCGAACCACGGCAAAAGGATGCGATAGCTGAATGGCGGCTCCACCGGCCGCGCCTCCGGACCGTAGAAGGTCAGCGCCAACTGCTGGATGATGTAGAGCATGCCGATGGTGGCAACGATGGTGGCTTCCGGATTGTAGTTGAGCCGGCGCAGCACCAAGCGTTCGGCGACCAGCGCGATAGCGCCGACGATCAGCGGCGCAATCACCAATGCAGCCAGGAAGCCGAGTGCCGGGTGGCCGCCGATCGCCGTGGTGATCGCCCAGGCGAGCACGGCACCCAGCATGAAGAACTCGCCATGCGCGACATTGACGACGCGCATGACGCCGAACACCAGCGACAAACCAAGCGCCGTCAGTGCCAGCACCGCGGAGGTGACGAGGCCTTCGAGGGCGGCGAGGAGGAGGTGCGGACCGAAGTGCATCGGCTATACGCCCAAGGCAGGCGCGAGGCGCACCCCCCTCTGCCCTGCCGGACATCTCCCCCTCAAGGGGGGAGATTGGCTGTCCCCGCTGCCTTCGCCAATAGCCGATGGTGATAAATGGCCGCCTTCGCAAGAACAGCCGATCTCCCCCCTTGAGGGGGAGATGTCCGGCAGGACAGAGGGGGGTGGGCCGAAGGGCACTGCGCTTAAAGGACCAAGCCTAAAGCGCCTGCGTCGTGTAATCCCCCTCGGGCTCGTAAAGCCCGTCCTCGATCTTGGTCTTGTGCACGACCTTCAGTTTGCCGCCTTCGACCTTGGAGATGTTCTGAATGCCGAAGCACTGGTGGATCTTGCCATTGAAGGTTTTGGGTCCTTGCGGGTGCTCGGGTCCTTCGGCGAATTCGGTCAGCGCCTCGGTCGCCTCGACCAGCTTGGCGCGGTCTTCCGGTCCCTTGTAGCCGGCATCTTCCATCGCCTTCTTGACGACGTAGAGCGTTTCCCAGCAGCCGAACATATGGGCCGCGGTCGAGACGTCCTTGGGGTCGCCGACGGCGGCACCATTGTCGTCGATGCCGACGGCGGCGCGGTAGGCCTTTTGCGCCTCGGAATCGTCTGGCTGCGCATAGCGCGGCGAGCCTTCCCAGAAATGGCTGCCATCGAGGAATTCGAGGCCGGGGCTGTTGATGTCGGTGGCTTCGAGCGAATCGATGAAACCGAACAACTGCGGCCGGTTGGAGCCGTAGAATTCGCCGAGTTCCTTGACGAAGGTGAGCACCGCCGGGCCGACCATGACGTGATAGAGCACCTCGGTCTCGGCCGGGATCTGCGGGAAGTACTTGGTGAAGGAGGATTCCGTCGGCGGGATGGCGATCTGGGCGATGACGTTGGCGCCTTGCGCCTTCAGCGCCGGCGGCAGGTAGTCGCGATGGTCGTAGCCGAAGGCGAAATCCGGGAAGATCATGGTGACCTTCTTGCCGACATTGCCTGCGATCCACGGCGCCATCGCCTGGATCTGGCTCTTCACATCGGTAATCCCGGGCTGGAAGACATACCGGTTCAGCTTGGTCGAGGCGACATGGTGGCCTTCGCTGACGACGAAATAGGGGATCTTGGCTTCGCCGGCAGCCGGCGCCGAACCGATGACGACGTGCGAGAACAGCGTGCCGAAGACGATGTCGGTCTTGTGCTGGGTGGCGAACTTGCCGACCACCTCGGCGCCACGGCCGGGATCGGTGCCGTCATCCTCGATGATCACCTCGACCTGGCGGCCATTGATGCCGCCGGCAGCGTTGATCGCCTTGACCGCGGCAGCCGTGGTCTTCTCGTACCAGCGGCCATAGGCAGCGCCGATGCCGGTGCGGTGCGACTGGAAGCCGATCTTGATCGGCGCCGAACTCTGCGCCTGGGAATAGCGTACGAAGCCGGGGGCGGTGACCAGGCCGGCGGTGGCAGCCAGACCCTTCAGCGCCGTACGGCGGGTGAGGGCAGTCTTGGAGAGGTCGAAAAATCCGTTCTTGTCAGCCATGTTTCGTTCCCCGGTTTTTCAGTTTTGACCAACGATAAGGCGGCTTAGGCATCCTCGCTCAGAGGACGCGAAAAATTGCATGTGTACAAACTAAATCACCAAAGCCTTGATGTGGCAAGCGAGCTTCCCCGACGATATCGAGGCCGCCGTTTTCTCATCCGGCGGTCGGCGTGGCAAGCAACCAGAGGCCGAAGACGGTGTAGGCGATCATCAGCAAGGTAAGCGGGAACTGGCTGAGCGCGGCGCGGGAAGGCTGCGGGTGCAGGCGCCAGGCGAAGCCGTGGGCGACCAGGACGGCGAGCACATGGCCTGATATGATGGTGCCGGCCTGGACATTCCACAGCCACCACGCCGAGTCCGCCCCGGCAACGATGCCGGCCTCGATCTGCATGTCGGCGGTGCCGAACAGGTTCCAGCCCAGCGCGAACGGGTCGGAAAGTGCCGCAAGCGCATATTGGCCGTCGACGAGCAGCGCGGTCAGATAATGAGCGACATGATAGGCGAGCGCGATCGGCACGATCGACCAGACCAGCAGGCCAGCCGCCTCGCCGAGGGTGCGATCACCGCCGGCGAGACGCTGGCCGAGCCAGACGGCAAGCAGGAACACCGCCGCCAGCAGCACGAATGTCAGCACCAACCCGAACGTGCCGCTGCCGATCACCGCGGTGCGGCCGGGAAATTCGAGCGGATTGATGCCGAACAGGCCAAGCCAGAAGAACGTCTTCGACAAGCCGTCGAACGATACCGACGACAGGGCCAGCAGCAGGAAGGCGATGCCGCTGGTCGGCAATGGCTCGGCGGCGAGCAATTTGGCGCCCGGCCTGCACAGGCCAAGCCGGCCGTTCTCATCGCGCTCTACAATCGCGAAGCGCGCCACCATCGAGAAGAAAACCGTCAGGAATTCGCCGCTGCGGCTCCAGGCACGATAGCCGAATACCAGCATCGCAAGGAAGGTGAGCAGCCAGTAAAGGCCCGCGGCTGAGGCCAGCCGCACCGGATCGTCAGGCGCCGGATCGATGAGTTCGAACCAGGCAAAGGCGAAGAACAGTATCACTGCCGGCCAGTAGCCAAGCCATCGAGGGCATTGCCACCTTCCCTCGTCGTCCCCGCCCAACAGGCGCGAGACGAGGCGCCATGGCCCGTACCACGGGTTGAGCCATGACCAGAGATCGCCGAAGACGCCTTGCAACAGCGCGACGCCGGCCCACAGCAATGTCCAGATCACCAGCGGCAACGGGTTGGAGAGCGGGTCGCGGCTGCCGGAAAATCCGGCGGCGCTCAGGAGTGCAAAGCCGGCAAAGGATATCAGACTGACGGCAGTGCGGACGCTGTCGCCGAAGGTGAATAGCGGCAGGCGCCGGCGCCAGAAACGATCGAGCCAATCCACCGGCAGCAGCGCCAGCACGAGGAAACTGACGGCAACGGCGAAGGCGCCGCCGACCAGGTAGTAGCCCGTCGGCAGGAGCAGGACATGGCCACGGTCAGAGGCGTGCGCGAAGGCGGGGGTGGGGAGGAAGGCCAGCAAAGCGATGAGGCACGGGGGCGCAACTCTCGCAGGAAGGCACTCTACGGCGCCCCCCTCTGTCCTGCCGGACATCTCCCCCTCAAGTGGGGAGATTGGCAGTTTCTTCGATCGGCGCCTCTTTCGCTGCGTGGGGGATTGGCGAAAGCCGAAGTGACAGCCAATCTTCCCCCTTGAGGGGGAGATATCCGGCAGGACAGAGGGGGGTGGGCGGGAACTCAAGCTATCCGAGATTTCATCTTTGCCGGTGATGCGAGATCTTTCGCGGTTTCTCACACCTTGACCAGTTGCTCCACGCGGTCCTTCTCCCCGAAAATCCTGATATAGCGCTCGATCTCTTTCTCATCTCCGGTCGCCTTGGCCGGATTGTCGGAGAGCTTGACCGCCGGCCTGCCATTGGCCTCGGTGACCTTGCAGACCAGCGATATGGCGTCGAGGCTGTTGGTTTCGGTCGGCGCGCAGCCTTCGAAATCATTGGTCAAATTGGTACCCCAGCCGAAGGACATGCGCACCTTGCCTTTGAAGTGGCGGTAGGTCTCTTCGATTGTCTCGACCTCAAGTCCATCGGAGAAGATCAGCAGCTTCTGGCGGGGATCCTTGCCCTTGTCGCGCCACCACGACAGTATCTTCTCGCCGCCCTCGATAGGCGGCGCGCTGTCGGGGCGGAAACCGGTCCAGTCGGCCACCCAGTCCGGCGCGTCGCGCAGGAACGACGCGGTGCCGAAGGCGTCGGGCAGCACGATCAGCAGATTGCCGCCATAGTAGCGCTGCCAGTCCTGCAGCACCTTGTAGGGCGACTGTTTCAGCTCTTTTTCGGAATTGGCCAGCGCCGCGAATACCATCGGCAGTTCATGCGCGTTGGTGCCGAGCGCTTCGAGGTCGTTGTCCATCGCCAGAAGCACGTTGGAGGTGCCGGTGAACGCCTCGCCGATACCTTCCTTCAGCGCTTCGACGCACCAGCGCTGCCACAGGAAGGAATGCCGCCGGCGCGTGCCGAAGTCTGAGATGCGAATCCCGGGCAGCGCTTTCAGCCGTTCGGTCTTGGCCCACATCTTGGCCTTGGCGCGGGCATAGAGCACATCGAGCGCGAATGGCCCGAACGCCCGCATGGCGGCGCGAGATCGGAGTTCGTTGATGATCGCCAGCGCCGGGATCTCCCACAAAGTGGTGTACATCCACGGCCCGTTGAAGGTCAGTTCATATTGCCTGTCCCGCTTCGACAGCTCGTATTCGGGCAGCCGGAAACCTTCGAGCCAGGCGAGAAACTCCGGCTCGAAGATCTGCTTGCGGCCGTAGAAATTATTACCGGCGAGCCAGATCATCTCCTTCTTGGAGAAGCGCAAGGTGCGGGCATGATCGAGCTGTTCGCGCAATTCGCTCTCATCGATCACGTCTGCGAGGCGAACCGAAGTGGTGCGGTTGATCAGCGAGAAGGTGGTCTCGACCTTGGGGTACATGCCCCAGATCATCTGCAGCATCAAAAGCTTGTAGAAATCCGTGTCGAGCAGGCTGCGCACGATCGGATCGAGCTTCCAGGTGTGGTTGTAGACCCGCCGCGCAATATCGGTCTTAGCCATGTTTCAACACCGCCTTTGCTGCCTGCAATCCACAACCGCGACAGGCCTCATAGCATCGAATTCGCCAGAACGCTGCCCGGTTTCAGGCTGGCCCGACAAAAAGAGAGACCTGCGGAGGCGGAAGACCACTGATGGCCACCGCAAGCCGCTGTCAGGTCCCGGTTTTGGCACCGATGACCCTGAGCGCCGGACGCTTGCGGCGGCTGACGATGCGGCCGGCCACCGGCGCGTCGGCGCGGCCGTCATCCCCGGCCTTCTCGGCAAACAGCCAATCGATGAACACCTGCACGATCGGTGTCGCCCTCATTTCGTTGCGACAGACGACATAGAAATCGTCGACCGCCGGCACCGACAGGCTGAACGGCGCGACCAGCATACCCCTGGCCAGCAGCGCGCTCGCCGTCACGGAATCGCCCAGCGCCACGCCATGGCCATGCACCGCCGCCTCGGTCGCCATGCGTGCATCGCCAAGATGATGGCGGCGGCCTCGCTCCAGGTCCAGCGCATCGGCGGCCGCCAGCCATGTGTGCCATTCGCGGCCATCGTCGCCATGCAGGAAGACATGGTCGGCGAGATCCCTGACGCTGCGGATCGGACGGTTGTTGATCAAGGTCGGGCTGACCACGGGAAACAGTTCGAGGCCCGACCATTTGCGCATCCAGCAATCGGCCCAACTGCCGTCGCCATAATGCACGCAGACGTCGATATTCGGCGCCCGCAAATCCCTGGGGTCATTGGAGGGAATAAGCGTCAGACTTATGTCGGGATATTGCGCCATGAAACTGCCGAGCCGCGGTGTCATCCACAACAACAGCAGCGCCGGCACGCAGGAGACCGAAAGTGTGCCGCTGCTCGCTGGCCTTGTCATGCGCTGGGTGGCGGTCGCGATGCTGTCGAAGGCCGTCGAGACCGCCGGCAAAAGTTCGGCGCCATGCGGCGTCAGCTTGACCCGCTGACCGACCCGCTCGAACAGCTTGACGCCGAGCGACTGCTCGAGTGCCTTGATCTGGTGGCTGATGGCGCCATGCGTGACATTCAGTTCACTCGCCGCCTTGGTCAGCGAGCCATGGCGGGCCGTTGCCTCGAAGGCACGCAGCGGATTGAGAGGCGGCAGCCGATTGCCCATGAGCATCCATTGAAGCACGATCCCGAAAAGTGGAGGCCGGTTTTCGGATGTGATCGTGCTTAGAGTTCATTGTGAGATTTTCTCACAGAGAACACGCTAACATTATCATTTGATTTTTCAATGGGGCTGCCAGACACTTGAGCCCGAAACAGCTTCAAGACGTGAAATCTGCAGGCAGCCAGCGCGACAGCGACCCGCCCGGACGACGGTCGGCTCGCCAGGCATCGCCAACGGTCGCACTGCATCAGCCCGGGCAGGAGGAGCGGATATGGGATACGATCGCGGCAAGCTCGATGCGTTGCGTCGCAAGTATGGTGAAAGCCATGGCGGCGAGATGTTCGACCTGAAGTTCCGCAAGGTCGCCGACAAGATCTTTTCCAAGAGCGGCACGCGGCTGGCGCCCTATTCCGGCATCCCGACCTTCCTCGCCGCACCTTACCGCGAAATAGCAGCCGACAATCCGGATTTCGGCGATTTGCAGGTGGCGATGATCGGCGTGCCGATGGATCTCGGCGTCACCAACCGGCCGGGCTCGCGCTTCGGGCCAAGGGCGCTGCGCGCCATCGAGCGCATCGGCCCCTACAACCACGTGCTGGAATGCGCACCGACGCATGAGCTCAGGGTCGCCGATATCGGCGATACGCCGTTCCGCAGCCGCTACCGGCTGGAGGTCAGCCACGAAGACATCGAGCACCGCACCAACCAGATCGTCGATGCCGGCGTCATCCCATTGTCTGTGGGCGGCGACCATTCGATCAGCCATCCGATCCTGAAAGCCGTCGGCAAGAAGGCTCCGGTCGGGCTGATCCACATCGATGCCCATTGCGACACCAGTGGCCTGTTCGACATGACCAAATTCCACCATGGCGGGCCATTCCGCAACGCCGTGCTAGACGGCGTGCTCGATCCGACGCGCACGATCCAGATCGGCATTCGCGGCTCGGCCGAATATCTGTGGGAGTTCACCTATGAGTCCGGCATGACGGTGGTCCATGCCGAGGAAGTGACCGGTCTCGGCATTCTCGCCATCATCGAGAAGGCGCGCAAGATTGTCGGCGACGGCCCTACCTATGTCTCCTTCGACATCGACAGCATCGATCCGGCCTTCGCGCCCGGCACCGGCACGCCGGAAGTTGGCGGGCTGACGACGCGCGAAGTGCTTGAATTGCTGCGCGGTCTCAAGGGCCTCAACATCGTCGGCGGCGATGTCGTCGAGGTGGCGCCGCAATACGACGCCACCACCAATACGGCGCATGCCGCCGCACAGGTGCTGTTCGAGATCCTGAGCCTGATGGTGTTCAGCCCGGCTGTTACCGGCAAGGGAACCTGACGTTCAGAAAGCAAAGTCGGCCGCCGTACTGGAGCCAGTGGCCGTATCAGACAAACAAAGCGTCCAGACAGGGGAATAAAAATGACGATCCGAAAGACATTTACCTCAATCGCCGCCGTGCTGATGCTTGGCACGACCGGTTTCGGCCTCGCAATCCAGGCCGCCAGCGCCGATGCGCTGGCAGATATCACCAAGGCCGGCGCCATCAATGTCGGCGCCTTCGCCGATTTCCCACCCTTCTCTTCGGCCAGTGCCGACATGAGCCTCAAGGGCTATGACATGGATGTCGCGCAATACATTGCCGACACGCTCAAGGTGAAGCTCAACCCAGTCTCCGTCACCGGCCAGAACCGCATCCCATACTTGAACGACCACCGCGTCGATCTCTTGATGAGCGTCGGCTATTCGAAGGAACGCGAGCAGGTGATCGACTTCGCTGTCGCTTACGCGCCCTACTACATCGCCGTCATCGGACCGGCGGCTCTTTCGGTCAAGGGCAAGGAAGACCTCGCCGACAAGTCGATCGCCGTCAACCGCGGCACGCTGGAAGACACCTCGCTCACCGAGGCGGCACCGGCGTCTGCCGACATCAAGCGCTTCGACAACTACAATTCGGTGATCCAGGCCTTCATCTCGGGCCAGACGCAATTGATGGTCGTCGGCAACGATGTCGGCGCGCAGGTGCTGGCCAAGCAGGACGCGCTGAAGCCCGAGCAGAAGTTCCAGCTTCTGACCTCGCCCTCCCATATCGGTCTCAACAAGAATGAGGACAGCCTGAAAAAGGCGGTCAACGACGCCGTCGCCAAGATGCTGGCGGACGGCAAGCTCGACGAAAGTTCGAAAGCCTGGCTGAAGACGCCGCTCAATCCCGACAATCTCAAGGATTGAGTTTCCGTGGCTTTTGCCTGGCTTCCAGGTGCCGTCGGCGACATAGCGCGCGGCGCGGCCACGACGATCCTGTTGATCGCCGTGACCACGCTGGCGGGAACGTTCCTCAGCATCCTGGGTGCCGCGGGGCGCCGCAACGGCCCGGTGCTGCTCAAGCGGGCCATCGCCTGGTATGTCGAGATCATCCGCAACACGCCGTTCCTGGTGCAGCTGTTCTTCATCTTCTTCGGCCTGCCTAGCCTCGGCATCAGGCTCGACCCGGTGCTTGCCGCCATCCTGGCGATGACGCTCAACATGGCGGCCTACACCATCGAGATCGTCGGCGCCGGGCTTGACGCCGTGCCCGGCGGGCAGACGGAAGCAGCGCTCGCGCTGGGCCTGAGACCACGCCAGGTCTTCATCAAGATCGTGTTGCCGCAGGCGCTCAAGGTGATCTTTCCGGCGCTGACCAGCCAGATCGTCATTATGATGCTGGAGTCTGCCGTGGTGTCGCAGATCGCGGTGCGTGAGCTGACCTACGAGGCCGACATGCTGCAGGCGCGCACCTTCCGTTCCTTCGAGACCTATTTGGTCGTGACGATGGTCTATCTACTGATGTCGATGGCCTTGCGCCGGCTGCTGGTCACAGGCGGCCGCCGCGTCCTGGGGGCTGGCGTGTCATGATCGAATTCACCTTCTGGGACATCGTGCGCAACCTGCTGCTCGCCGCTCGCTGGACGGTGCTGCTTTCGCTGGCGGCCTTCATCGGCGGCGGCATCGTCGGCCTGGTCGTGCTGTTCTTCAGGATCGCCAAGAATAAGTGGAGCCGGCGCGTCGCCTCCGGCTACATCGCCCTGTTCCAGGGGACGCCGCTCTTGATGCAGCTGTTCCTGATGTTCTTCGGTCTGCCGATGCTGGGCCTGCGCATCGAGCCATGGACGGCGGCGGTGCTCGGCCTCACCTTCTTCGCCAGCGCCTATCTGGCCGAAATCTGGCGCTCCGGCGTCGCCGCCCTGCCGCCAGGCCAATGGGACGCCGGCGCCAGCCTCGGCCTGCACTATCTGCAGGAGCTCAGGCTGATCATCCTGCCGCAGGCGTTTTCGATCACCCGCGCGCCCATCGTTGGTTTCCTGGTGCAGCTCATCAAATCGACGGCGCTGACCTCGATCATCGGCTTCGAGGAACTGGTGCGCACCTCCAACGCCATCAACAACGCCACCTTCGAACCCTTCAAGGTCTACGGGCTGGTGGCTCTGATCTTCTTCGTCATGTGCTTTCCGCTGACGCAGTACGCGCGGAAGCTCGAAAAGCGAGCGATGGCGCATTGAGGCCGAATGCACGTTGATGTTGACGGGCATCGACGGCGACTACACTGAGTGCGGTGCTGGCTTGGCCGGCGCTGAAGATCGCCGACAGTATCATAGCACAGGCAGCACGCGAATGAAGGCGACGCATGGGGAAGCCAGTCGGCAGCTCTAGCGCTTTACATCTGCAGCCGAGTACCTAGTTTTAAAGCTTCGCACCGTGCACCTTCGTGCGTGGATGATCGAGAACGGGACCGTGAGCTCTGGCCGGCCCCATCAAAAACTTCCGAAAGGATGACTGCTATGACACAGGCCAAGAATGGCGACACCGTGCGCATCAACTATACTGGACGTCTGGCCGACGGCACTCAATTCGATGCTTCCGGCAGCGAACCGCTGCAATTCACGCTGGGTGAAGGGCAACTGATCCCTGGCCTTGAAACCCAGGTCGAGGGCATGGAGGTGGGTGCGAAAAGCACCGTCAAAGTTCCCGCCGAGGCCGGCTATGGGCCACACCGCCCTGAAGCGGTCATGACCATCGATCGCGCCAAGGTGCCAGACAACATCAACGTCGATGTCGGCACTCGATTGCAGGTTAGAACCGGCGACGGGCGCCCCATGCCTGTAACGGTCGTCGGCGCGGACGACTCCAGCGTCAAGCTCGACGGCAATCATCCGTTGGCCGGTAAGGACCTGGTGTTCGATGTTGAACTGGTCGAGATCGTTCAGGCGGCGTAGTTTCGGCGTCAACGGGATGAATCATGGCTGAAAGTTTGAGTCACCGGTTCGACTCAACCCGCAGCGCGAAGAATATGACGGTCGCCGAGCAACGGGCGGCCGTCCCATATCAATGTCCGAACACCAGCGGCGGCGCCAGGCGATCCCGCCGCAACAGCGCCAGAAGCAGCGCGCCGCCACGGCCAGCCGGGCGGCCGCTGTTGCCTTTACTTCGGTATAGGCAAAGATGAGACACGGAAGCTGCAACCTGCCACCAGGCTCTCGCCAGGGCCAAGCACCGTCAATCCATTCCATTTGTCGATCGAGCCGCGGTTGTGAGCATCGACGACATGACTTATCGGCTCGAAACAGAAGAAGTCGCTCGCCTGCGATGGCGAATAGACCTGGTAGAAGTTCAAAGGCGGCGACGCTTCGATCCTGAGGCCGCAATTTTGCTCCGGCCAACATATGGAAGCGACGCCGTCCCAGCCGGCGAAGGCATTGTTTATCCATCCGACCGGCAAGGCAGTCGGCGTGCCGAAATCCCAATCGGGACGGGTTTTGACATCCACGAACCCGTCGGGAAGATGGTCGGGCCGTTCGAGGCAGACCTGTGACGCCGGGGCGTGAAGCGTTGTCCGTGAGGTTCTGGGCAACCATGGATGGATGCCAAGTCCGAACGGAAGCCTGACCGTCGCGCGGTTGACGATTTGAAGCAGCAGTTCGAGCGTCTGGCCAGTCAGCGCGTAGCTCACCTCCGCGCGGTACCGGTACGGGCCGGGTCCCTCACTGATCAGCGACATCCTGGCTTGGTCCGGCGTCAGGCTGTCGACATCCCATGCGCTTGAAAATCCATTGCCGTGAATGGGGAACGGCTCGCCGGCAAGGTTGGGAAGCAGTTCGTGGAACTTGGCGTCGAAGGTGAAGCCGCCGCTCGAGATGCGATTTGACCAAGGCAGGAGCAAATTGCAGGCGAGATCGAAGGGGTTCGAACTCCCGTGCTCCGGCCATGGCCTGAACAGCGGCACGCGGCCATGGTCGAACCGCGCCAGACCTGCCCCAAGCGACGGAACAATCTCGGCGGACAGGTCGCCGCTTCGAATTTCAATGGTCTCGATCATTCAGACGGTATCGGCCTTGGCAGCGGCGGCCGGCTGTTGATGGCGACCCTTGCGGGCGACAGCGAGAAGGTCATTCGACGCGATGCCGATCAGCGCTTTCATCTGGTCATGCGCGTCGTCGACCCTGCGCATGCGGATGGCCTCCAGCACGTCGCCATGCGCGCTCAGTGTCTGCTGGTAGTTGGCGGTGGCCGATGTGGTCAATCGGAAGGAGAAGCTCAGCGCCGCCGCAAGCATGTTGCCGAGATTGGCGAAAACCGGGTTGCGGCTGGCGCGCAGGATGGCGGTATGAAAGCGGACGTCGGCGTCGAGACAGGCGGCGAGGTCATCCTCCGGCGCTATGCGCATGGCCTCGTAGGCGGCTTCGATCACAGCGAGATCGCCCGAGGTCGCCATCTTCGCCGCAAGCTGCGCGGCAGCTGGCTCGATGACCAGCCGCGCCTCGATCAAGCCGCGAACAAAATCGAGATCGGGCTCGATGTCGCGCATCCATTCGAGAACCTGCGCATCCAGCCTGTTCCATTCGCTCGATACACGCACGCGGGTGCCTGCCCGCTTGCGCGCCTCGATCAATCCCTTGGCCGAAAGCGTCAGCAGCGCATCGCGAAGCGCTGTGCGGCTGGCGCCGTAGATGACACACAGTTCAGCCTCGGTCGGCAGCAGCGCGTGCTGTGCATAGGTGCCGGCGAGAATGCGCTGTCCGAGATCGCGGGCGATACGATCCTTGAGGGATGACGTGGCGCCATCTCCGGCAGGCGGGTCCTGCTTGCCTTGGCCAATCGAAGCAGTCGCCGCGTCCATCGTCATGTCCTGTTCAAGTGGTACTCGGCAATCACCACAGCAAGGATCAGCAGCGAGCCTTTTGCAAGCAATTGATAAAAGGTTGGTACCGACGTCAGTATCATTCCATTGTTGAGCACGCCAATGATGGCGACGCCGAGCAGTGCGCCGACAATCGTTCCCTTGCCGCCCTGCAAGGCGCAGCCACCCAGCACCGCCGCTGTAATGGCCTCGAGTTCCAGGCCCTGCGATCCGGACACAGGCTGCCCCGAGCCGGTGCGGGCAGCCAGCAGGATCCCGGCCAGACCGGCGGCAACGCCACTCATGATGTAGATGCCGACGCGATAGCGGTTGATGTTGATGCCGGAGAAGCGGGCGACAACGGGATTGCCGCCGAGCGCATAGATGTTGCGGCCGACGATCGAGCGCGCCAGGAAGAGATGGAACACGATCGCGGTCAGAACAAGAATCCAGATCAGCAGCGGCAGGCCGAGGATCCGCCCAATGCCTATGAACCGGAACGTGTCGCTGAAGATGGCGATCGACTGGCCATCGGACATGATGAAGGCGATACCCCGAAAAATAGCCATGGTGCCGAGCGTGGCAATGACCGCATTGACCCGTCCGTAGGTGATGATGATGCCGTTGACGAGACCGGCAAGACCGCCAAGCACCAGGCCGGCAACGATGCCCGCCGAGGGCGACCCGGTCGCTTGGGGCCATTGCAGTCGATACGGTGGTCAGGCCGACAGTGGCGCCGACGGCGATATCGAGGCCGCCGGCGACAATGACAACCGTCTGGCTCATCGCCAGCACGCCGAGGATGGTGATGCCGAGACCGATGTTGAGCAGGTTTCGGCTGGAGAAAAACACATCGGCGCGCAGCGAACCGAAGATGACGACGAGAATGGCGAGCGCGACCAGCAGGCTGATGTTGTGAACGCCAAGGCGCTCCACTAGGCGCGAGGAAGCCCCCCTGGCGCCGGTCTGCGCTTTCGAGGCGCGAAGCTCGAGGCTGTTCATTGGATGTGGTCTCCGAGCGCTGGTGCCGATTGCGGCATGGCGTGTTTGAGGATCGTCGCCTCGTCGATGTCGGGCCGGGACAATTCGGCGGTGATGCGGCCTCCCGCCATGACCAGAACCCTGTCGGCGAGGCCGATGAGTTCCGGCATTTCCGAAGAGATCAGGATGATGCCGATCCCGCTTGCCGCGAGTTCATCGATCAGCCGATAGATTTCCGCCTTGGCGCCGATGTCGATGCCGCGGGTCGGTTCGTCCAGGATGAGCAGCATCGGCTGCCGGGCAAGCCAGCGCGCCAGAACGACTTTCTGCTGGTTGCCGCCCGACAGCTTTGAAACCTGTTCGTCGAGATTCGGAGCCTTGATCGACATCTTGGCTGCCAGAGGCGAGACAATCTCCAGCGCCTTGCGCCGATTGAAGAAGCCGAAGCTCGACGTCTTGTCGGGCACGCAAAGTGCCGCGTTGTCGAGAATGCTTCTAAAGAGCAGCAGCGCCTCGTGCTTGCGGTCTTCCGGGGCAAAGCCAATGCCGGCGACGATTGCCGCATGCGGACTGTTGGCGAGAACCGACACACCGTTCATGGCTATGGTTCCAGCGAGGCGGCGGTCATAGCCGACAATCGCCTTTGCCAGTTCGGATCGGCCCGCACCCATGAGGCCGGCGATGCCGAGCACTTCGCCTCGGCGAACCCTGAGGCTGACATCGCTGACGCGGTCGGTGCTCAGGCCCGCCACGTCCAGCAACAGTTGTCCCGCCCGCCACGTCTCGCGCGTGAACAGGTCGGCTATGTCGCGGCCGACCATGAGCTTGGCAATGGTCTGTTCGCTGGCACCGGCTGCCGGCGAATCGTCGACCAGCCGACCGTCGCGCAAAACGACGATGCGGTCGGCAAGGTCGATGATCTCGTTCAGCCGGTGCGAGATGTAGACGATCGATGTTCCCTCTTCGCGCAGTCGGCGGATGACTGAAAACAGGCGGCGCGCCTCGTCATCGGTCAGCGACGAAGTCGGCTCGTCGAAGGCGATCAGGCGGCCGCCGGCGCGGATGGCGCGCATGATCTCGATCATCTGCCGTTGCGCCGGGCCGAGTGTGCTGCACAGTTGCCGCGGCCGCATGTCCTGCTGCATGCCGAAGGTCGCAAGCACCCGGTCCGTCTGTTCCTCCAGCTTGCGCCAGTCCAGCAGCACGCCCGCCAGTCGCGGCAATTCACCGACGAAGATATTTTCGGCAACCGTCAGGTTCGGCACGATCTCCGGCTCTTGATGGATGACGCGAATTCCGGCCCGATGGCTGTCGCGCGGCTCGCCGAAAACAATCGGCGTGGAACCGTGCCGCACGGTGCCGCCGTCGGGGCCGAACACACCTTCGAGAATGCGCATCATCGTTGATTTGCCGGCGCCGTTCTCGCCGACCAAAGCGAGCACCTCGCCCGGCCGGAAGGCGATCGAGACGCTGTCGAGCGCCTGCACGACGCCAAAGCGCTTCGATACCTTGTCGAGCGAGAAGAATTCCGGTTGGGTCAAAGCTCACTCCTTGGGAATACGTGCAACCGTACAGCGTCATGCCCCTTACGGCGCATGACGCGTAGCCGGTTCACTTGCAGAGCTTGGCCTTGTAGTCCGAGGCAAAATTGTCGGCGGTGATGTATTCCGGGTCGGTGAAGGATTGAACCGGCAGCTGCGTTCCATCCTTGATCGAGGCCAACAGGATCTTTACCGCCAGCGCGCCATGGTTTGCAGAGTTCAGCCACATCGTACCACGGAATGCCGAAGGCTTTCCGGATCCGAAGGCCTCACAGGCGCGACTGCCGTCAATGCCGATGCCCATGCCTTGGTCCGGGGTATAGCCGGCGTTTTCCAGGGCACGCGCCCCACCCAGCACGCCGTCGTCATTGCAGGAATAGAATATCCAGTTGGTGACACTGGGGTTGGCGGTCAAGGTGGTGGTCATCACGTCGATGGCATTGACCATCGTGTTGTCGTAGGGGACGCGAACGATGTTGGCAGGCTTGAAGTCGGGCACCGCCTTCAGGAACGCATCTTCGGCGCCCTTGTTGCGCTGCATGCAGGTATCCGCCTTGCGGTCCTCGATCGAGGCGATGCGCACCTCTTTTCCGGCCCAGCCGCCGGTCTTGTAGAGCTTGGCCAGCTCTTCGCCCACCCGCGCGCCGATATTGTACGCATTCATCCCGACATAGGGGACCTGGGAGCCGTCCTGGTAGTAGATGTCGTCGTCGACCGCCACCAAAGGAATTTTCGCTGCCTTGGCTTTCTCGGCGATGACCGGTCCCAGCGCCTTGTCGGGAACGACGATGGCGATGCCCTTGACGCCGTCACCGACCATTGTATCGAAAGTGGTGATCGTCAAATTGGCGTCGAACTGGACGTCCTGCGATACGAAGGTGGCTCCGCCCGCCTCTGCCGCCTTCTTGGCGCCGCCGACTTCGGCGACGAACCATGGATGGTCACCCATCTTGTTGATGTAGCCGATCTTGATGTCGTCGGCGCTTGCCGCGCCGGCCATCAATCCGCCAGCCAGTATCGCCAGTGCTGCCACTGTCTTGGTCGTCGATTTCATGTGGATCCTCCCTGCTTGATGGTTGTCAGTCGTGGTAGAGAACCGAGCGGCCACCATCGATGGTGATCGTTTCGGCATTGATGAACGGCGCTTCGTCGGAAGCGAGGAAAACGGCCGTCATTGCAACCTCGTCCGGTCGGCCAATGCGCTTGGGCGGATGGAGGTCATAGGCCCGCCGCTTCTCCTCGGCGGGGTTTGGAAATGTGTTCCAGTAGGCTTCCGCGATCGGCGTCTCGATATAACCGGGGGCGATCGCGTTCACGCGGATGCCGCGCGCCGCATATTCGATGGCGAGCGAGCGGGTCAGGCCGACAAGCGCATGCTTGGCAACCGGATAGGGAAAAGTGTGAGGAATGATCTTGAAAGCGTGGCAACTGGCTATGTTGACGATCGATCCCGAACCGTTCGCCAACATCGTCGGCAGAACCGCCTTGGCGCAGAACCATGCGGCCTGGAGGTCGAGCTTCAGGCAACGGTCCCATTCCTCGTCCGGCATCAGCAGGGGTTCGTGGAAGACGTTAGCGCCGGCATTGTTGACGAGAACGTCGATGCCGCCATAAGCCGCTATCGTGTGGGCTACCATGTCGGCTACCGCCGATTGGTCCGTGACGTCGATTTCGACGAAAAGCGCG
The DNA here is from genome assembly GCF_040321755.1 of Mesorhizobium sp. M0276. Lineage (NCBI taxonomy): Bacteria > Pseudomonadati > Pseudomonadota > Alphaproteobacteria > Hyphomicrobiales > Phyllobacteriaceae > Mesorhizobium > Mesorhizobium sp. M0276. The sequence goes on from NZ_JAMYSC010000013.1 coordinate 114,883, forward strand.
TCGGCACCCTGGGCACGCAGCGCGTCGGCGATTGCCTTGCCGCTTGCCGCATTCAACTCGGCGATAACGGTCTTTGCCCCCTGCATAGCGAAGGCCCGGGCGGTGGCGGCACCAATGCCTTGTCCGGCGCCGGTGACGATCGCGATCTTTCCCTGAAGCCTGCCTGTCATGGCGCTCACCAATCGACCACGGTGCCGTCGGGCATGATCGCGTTGCGGGCATGCAACACTTCCTGCTTGAAGGGGTGGCGCGCTATGACGTCCTCATTGACGGTGACGCCTAGTCCCGGCAGTTCAGGCACGTCCCAGCGGCCTGGTTTGCGTTGGATCGGCCAGGAAACGACGTCGTCGTACCAGGCGACCGCACCAGACATCTCCTCCTGGATGATGACGTTCGGCGTCGATATGCCGAAGTGAAGTGCTGCAACGCCGGCGATCGGGCCGAGCGGGTTGTGCGGCGCAAGGCCGACGCCGGCCGTTTCCGCCAAGGCCGCGATCTTCTTGGTCTCGAGCAGGCCGCCGGTGTGGCAGATATCCGGCTGGGCAATGTTGAAGGCGCGCGCCGCGATCGAGTGGGTGAACTCGCGGCGCCCGATCAGCCGTTCGCCGGACGCGATCGGTACCGCCGATCGCGCGGTGATATGCGCCAGGCCGGCGACATCTTCAGGCGGCACCGGTTCCTCGGCGAACATTATGCGGGCCGGCTCGATCGCCTTGAGGTAGTCCATCGCCGCGTTGACGGAGGCCGGGCGTCCGTGAAAGTCGACCATGATGTCGATATCGGGACCGACGGCTTCGCGCAGCGCGCCAACCATGTTGGCGACGGCGTCCACCGCCTTCGCCGGCGAGACATAGTGGGTGTAGGGAATGCAGACGACCTTGACCGCATCATAGCCAGCCTGCGTCACGATGCGTCCGCGTTCGACGATCATGTCCGCCGACCCGCTCTCATAGACCGCCTTCATGTCGCCCAGGCCGAGATGCGTGTAGGTGCGCAGATAGTTGCGAACCTGACCGCCGAGAAGCCGCCAGACCGGGACGCCCAGCGACTTACCCAGAATATCCCAAAGTGCGATCTCGATGCCGCTGACGGCTGACATTCCCTCGACGCCGAGACGCCAGAAGCCATGCCGCGTCAGGATCTGGTAGCACTGTTCGACATTGCGCGGGTCCTGCCCGATGAGCAGTGCCTCAAGATCCTGCAACGCGCCGACAACGGCACGCGTCTTCCATTCCAGCGTCGCCTCACCCCAGCCAAACAGACCGGGCTCGTCGGTTTCGACCCGAACGAAAACCCAGTTGCGCATTTCCGCATTGCAGACCAGCGCCTTGATGGCCGTAATTTTCATTGATCCTCCCCGTGTCGTCTTTTTTTACGACATTATGTATGATTTATTACGGTTAACATGTGCAAGTCAAGTGCAGCATGGCCGGGTTCATGTCGTATTTTGCTGGCAGTGCCGGCAGCAGGCGCAAAGCGTCATCAGGGCCTGAGCCCTTCAATGTTGGCGGGAGGTCAGTTCACGTCGATGCACGCAGGGCGCTACTGGCCTTCCGAGCTTCGAAGGCGCCAGTCCGCCGTCGGCCCGTACCGAGACGTTCATTGCCTCGGCTAAGCGCCGGCTCATGGCGCGCTTAGCGGACGTTTCGCGTCAGTTCTGAAGGCGCCGTTGGATGGGCCTCAAAGTTGGGACCTAACGGCCACCTGCAACGGGCGCCCGGTTACTCTCAGTGCCCGAACACCAGCGGCGGCGCCAGGCGATCCCGCCGCAGCCAGCGCGCCAGAAGCAGCGCCGCCACCACGGCCAGCCCCGACGACAGGCCGATCCAGATGCCGACGCCACGGAAGCCGAAATGGAAGGCGAGTAGCACACCGAGCGGCAGGCCGATGCCCCAATATCCGATCGCGGCATAGATCATCGGCACCTTGGTGTCGTGCAGGCCGCGCAGCATGCCGGCGGCCACCGCCTGCGCGCCATCGAAGACCTGGAACAGTGCTGCGAAGGCGAGGAACGACACGGCAAGCGCGATCACCCTGGCATTGGCCGGATTGCTCAGGTCGATGAAGGCGCTGATCAGCGGATGCGGCCACAGGATCATCACCAGCCCCATCAGTGCCATGAACGAGACGCCGATGACGAAGGCGGTCCAGCCGGCGCGCGAAACGCCTTCCGGATTGCCGGCGCCGTGGGCAAGCCCGACGCGCACCGTTACCGCCTGGTTGAGGCCGAGCGGCACCATGAAGCTGATCGAGGCAATCTGGATGGCGATGGCGTGCGCGGCGAGCGAATCCGCGTCGATCAGGCCCATCAGCAGCGCCGCCGCGTTGAAGATCGTCACCTCGAAGGCGAGGAGGCCCGCAATCGGCAGGCCGAGCCGCAGAAGGCCCCTGAAGCGCGGCCAGTCAGCGCGCCAGAAGCGCCCGAACAGACGATAGCGCCGGAACTTCTTCTCCAGCATCACCACGACGGCCATGCCGACGAACATCAGCGTGCTGGACAACGAGGTGGCAAGGCCCGAGCCGGCGATGCCCATCGACGGGATGCCAAGATTGCCGAACATGAACAGCCAATTGAAGAAGGCATTGCAGGCGACGGCGACGAAGACGATGACCAGCGCCCAGCCCGGCCGCTCCAGCGCCGAGATGAACGAGCGCAGCACGATATAGCCGTAGAAGGGCAGCACCGCCCATTCGAGCCATCGCAGATAGATGCCGGCCTGATGGGCGAGTGCCGGATCCTGGCCCATGGCCAGCAGGATAGCCTCGCCGTGCCACAGCACGAGCCAGATCGGGATCGAGATCAGGATCGCAAGCCACAGGCCCTGGCGCACGGTGCGGCGCAAGTCGCGCACCGAATGGCGGCGGCGGCCGAGCTCGGTCGCGATCATCGGCGAGGTCGCCAGCATCAGGCCGAGCCCGAAGATCAGCGGCATGAAATAAAGATTGGCGCCAAGCGCGCCGCTGGCCAGCGTATCCGGCCCCAAACGGCCCATCATCATGACGTCGGTGGCCGTCATCGCGGTCTGACCGAGATTGGTCAGCACCATCGGCCAGGCGAGCGCCAGCGTCGCCATGATTTCCTGGCGCCAAAGATTTTCCGGCGCGCGAGCGCCGGCTTCGATCGCAGACATTGTCCTGCTCTTTCCAGTTGCGGCACATCGGCACGAGCCGGAAGCCGCATTTCAAACGGCAAAACCTTCGGTTTCGCGGCGTTTGCGCCAGCTTTTGGACGAAACGCGACATGAAGGCAAGAGAGGAGGAGCGGGAACAGATTGAGCCAGCCGGAACACCAGGACCACCACTGGTTGCCGCCGAGGTGCATTTCACAGTGGGCAATCGGCTGCTACTGATTGCATGAGGGGCGACAGATTCCGGAGGAGGCAGGATGCAGTTCAGGCGCAGGAAGAACCCGGTCTCGATCCCGCGGACAGCGCCGTCCTTCGAGCACATCGTCACCGAGGCGAGCGAAAGCTTCCTGTGGCGGCTCGACGACTATCCCTGGGAGCGCAACGTCTGGAACTTCCATCCGGAATACGAGATTCACTTGTTGCGAAAATCCTCCGGCGTGGTCCTGGTCGGCGATCATATCGGCGAATTCGGGCCGGGCTACCTGACCATCGTCGGTGGCGGGCTGCCGCATGACTGGGTGACTTCGGTGCAACCGGGAGAACTGATCGAAGGCCGCGACATCGTCCTGCAGTTCGATGCGCAGAGGTTGCGCGGATCGGCAGGCCTGTTGCCGGAATTGCGCGAACTGGAACCGTTCCTCGAACGGTCGCTGCGCGGCATGGTCTTTCACGGCCGCACCGCGCTGGATGGTGCCGACATCATGGAGCGGATGGGCGAGGTTAGCGGGCTAAGCAGGTTCTGTCTTTTCCTGGATCTCGTCGACCTTCTCGCACGCACCGACGAATACGAATTGCTGTCGTCGCCTGATTTTTCGCCGGTTCTCGATGCCGCCTCGCTCGACATCATCCAGCGCACACTGACCCATCTGTTCCAGCATTTCGCCGAGGATCTGAAGCTGCCGGAGGTGGCGGAACTGGCCGGAATGACGGAGAGCACGTTTTCGCGGTTCTTTCAGAAGAACACCGGCAACAGCTTCAGCGACCACCTTGCCAAACTCAGGCTCTGGCAGGCTTGCAAGCTTTTGGCGGACACCGATATCGCGATCACCGATATCTGTTTTCAGGTCGGCTATATGAACATCTCGAACTTCAACCGCGCCTTCATGCGCAAGCACAAGATGACCCCGTCATCTTATCGCCGGCTGTCGCGGCAGCGGCTGACAATGCGTGCATAAGCCCATCCTGAAATACCGTTTCAGACCAAATCGATACTCATGTGACACGCGTCGTATCCCGGCGCCGGTTTTTGCACCGCACAATGCATAAAAGTACAGGTCTGCTGCAACGAGGCTTCTAGCAAGCCTCGTCGCAACTCCGCATTTTAGCGATGGGTGGCATGTCGCTCGGGCGATGGTGAGGATCGCGCAAGCCGAGGACTTCCGCTTCCTGCGAAATGTTCCTGGAGGAGAAAAGATCATGAAACCAGTTCGGCTTGCTGCCAGCCTTGGCGCAGCTTTTATGCTTTCCGCTACCGTTTCCACCATTGCTTTGGCGCAGGCGCCGGTCTGCTCGGCGCCAGTCAAGGTGCTGGCGCAGCCACGCGACGGCCTGACGCTTCTGGAGGACTCCAAGGACGAGTTCCAGAAGCTAGCCGGTGCCAGCTTCCAGATCGATTATCTGAACGAGAACGACCGCAGGGCAAAATCGCGCGCCGATGCGTCCACCGTCGGCAACTACAACGTCTACTATGTCGACGAAGCCAACGTGGCGCTATTTGCCTCGTCGAAATGGATCGTGCCGCTCACCGACTATTATCCGGCGGACTACGACTATGCCGATTTCGATCCGGGCCGCCAGAAGGTCGCCACCTATGACGGCAAGGTCTGGTTCGCGCCGCTGACCGGCGGCGGCGACCTGATGGTCTACCGCAAGGATATTCTGGAGGCCGCCGGCATCCAGCCGCCGAAGACGCTGGACGAACTGATCGCCGACGTGCCGAAGCTGACCAATCCGGACAAGGGCATATATGGCATCGCGCTGCGCGGCGCACGCGGTTCGGGCGCCAATGTTTGGCGCTGGATGCCGTTGTTCAAGGCCTATGGCGGCCAATGGTTCAACGGCGACAAGCCAGCATTCAACTCGGATGCCGCCGTCAAGGCGACCGAAACCTATCTGAAGCTCTTCAAAGATTCGGCACCCGGCACGCAGACCGGCAGCTGGGATGAATCGACCGGCGCCTTCCTGTCTGGCCAAGTCGCCATCCTCGTCGAATCGACGCCGCTGTCGGGCATGGCGGTCGATCCGAAGACCTCGCAAGTGGTCGGCAAGATCGGCTTCCTGCCGCCGCCGGCGCCGCTTACGGGTGGTGGCTATGGCCATGGCCTCGCCATCGCGGCAAAGGCCAATGCCGACGATGCCTCGAAGAAATGCGCCGGCCTGTTCATCGCCTGGGCAACGTCGAAGGAAAACGAGAAGCGCCGGCTCGACGCCCACCAGTTCGGTGAGCTGAACCGCACCAGCATCCTGTCCAGCAAGGAATTCGCCGACATCTACGGCGCCGATCTCGGTCAGGCGCTGGCCGAGACCGGCAAGGTCACGGCGGTCAACTTCTGGCAGGATCCGCGCTGGCCGGATCTCGGCGATCGCTGGGGCATCATCCTCGAGGAACTGGTCACCGGCACCCGCACCGATGTCAAGGGCGGCCTCAACGAGCTTGAAGCCTATGCCAACGAGCTGGTGAAGAAATAAGCCATCCTCCCCCTGCGGCGCGCGATCCGCGGCATTCGACCGAATGTCGGGACCTGTGCGCCGCAGGTCCCCTTTTCTCTCCCGCTGCCGTTTGAACCGGCGATCGCGCGAAAGGTCCAGCCGTGTTCAATCGCCCGAGACGCAGCCAAGGATAGACAGATGCCGCGACGCTCATCCTTGCCGGTCACTTTCGTCGTGCCGACGCTCGTCATTCTCCTGATCCTGTCGATGGTGCCGACGCTCTACGCGATCGTCATTGCTCTGCAGAACCGCGAGCTCTCCTCGACGGCCTATTCCTATGTCTGGTTGTCGAACTTCTATGATCTGTTCTTCGACCGTCGCTTTCTCAACGCCGTCTGGGTTTCGGTGAAGTGGGAGGTCGTCACGGTTGTCGCGACGATGGCCGTGGCGATCGGACTGGGCGTGCTGATGTTCGAGGTCGCCTCGCCGCGCCTGCGCAACATCTACTGCCTGCTGTTCATTGTCCCGGTCCTGTTGCCGCGTGTTTCGGCCGCTTTCGTCTGGAAGTTCGCCTACCATCCGCTCTACGGCATCGCCACCTACCCGTACCGGCTGCTGACCGGCGGGTTGATCTTCGACCCGCTGTCCAAGCCGGCGACGGCATTGTTTGCCGTAGCCTCGGTAGATGTCTGGCAATGGGGCCTGTTCTTCGCCGTCATCGTGCTGAAGCTGCTGGAGACCTTGCCGCCGCAGCCGATCGAGGCGGCGCGTCTCGACCACGCCAGGCGCTGGCAGATCCACGCTTATGTCACCTTGCCGATGCTGAAGGCGCCGCTGATCAGCCTGATGTTCGTCAAGATGATCGAGTCGCTGCGCTCCTTCGACCTGATCTATGTGATGACCCGCGGCGGACCGGGCGTAGCGACCGAAACGCTCGACATGTACGCGTTCTCGCAGGGCTTCATCGAGTCCGGCAAGGTGTCCTATGCCTCGGCGATGGCGGTTCTGATGATGATCGCCACCGTCATCACCTTCACCATGCTGTGGAAGCGGGTGCAGGCATGAGACCACCATATCGCATGAGGCCGGGCCGCCTTATCGGCAAGGCCGTGCTGGCCTTCGCCGGCTTCATGGCCGTGTTTCCGCTGCTGTGGACTTCGCTCAATTCGCTGAAGAACAATGTCGATATCATCACCCGCGTTCCGCGCCTGGTGTTCACGCCGACGCTGGCCAACATCAGCTACATCATCGGCCGCGACAGCGTCATGACCGGCCTCTACAACTCGGTCATCGCCTGCGGCGTCGCGGTGCTGATCGGCGTGGTGCTTGGCCTGCCTGCCGCCTATGCTGTGGCGCGCTATCCCAACCGCTGGGCCGGCGACATCCAGTTCTTCGTGCTGTCGCTGCGCTTCCTGCCGCCGGTGGCGGTGGCCATCCCGCTGATGGTGATCTGGCTGCAGCTCGGCCTCTACGACACGCTCGCCGCGCTGATCGTCACCTATTCGCTGCTCACCATCTCGGTGATCATGTGGCTCGCAATTCCCGCCTTCCAGAGCGTGCCAAAGGAGGTCGAGGAAGCCGCCTTCGTCGATGGCTACGGCGCCTATTCCGTGTTCTGGCGGATCGCGCTGCCGGTCGCCGCGCGCTCGTTGATCGGTGCGGTGGCGTTCAGCTTCGTGCTGGTCTGGAATGAGTTCCTGATCGCGCTGATGCTGTCCAGCTCCAATGCCAAGACCTTGCCGATCGTCGCCTCGGAACTGTCCCAACAAGGCATGAACGTGCCGTGGGGCATCCTCAATGCCTCGGTCGTGCTTCTGTCGCTGCCGCCGCTTCTGTTTCTCGGCGTGCTCAGCGGCTTCCTGAATTCCGTTTTCCGGCAAAAAAAGACTTGAAGCGAGGACGAGACATGCGGGCTTTGGTGCTTGAGAAAAAGGGCGAGCTGGCCCTGCGCGAGATTGCGTTGCCGCTCGACGTCGGGCCGGACGACGTCAGGATCGCCATCCACACGGTCGGTGTCTGCGGCAGCGACGTGCACTATTACACCCACGGCGCCATCGGCAGCTACGTCGTGCGCGCGCCGATGGTGCTTGGCCACGAAGCGTCCGGAACGATCGTCGAAATTGGCGCCAATGTCAGGACGCTGAAGGTCGGGGATCGCGTCTGCATGGAGCCGGGCGTGCCGAACCTGTCATCGCGTGCAACAAAACTCGGCATCTACAATGTCGACCCCGACGTGCGCTTCTGGGCGACGCCGCCGGTGCATGGCATCCTTGCGCCGCAAGCCGTGCATCCAGCGGCGTTCACCTACAGGCTGCCGGACAACGTCTCCTTCGCCGAAGGGGCGATGGTCGAGCCCTTTGCCATCGGCATGCAGGCGGCTGCCCGTGCACGCATCGTTCCGGGCGACGTGGCGGTCGTCGTCGGCTGTGGCCCGATTGGCATCATGATCGCGCTGGCAGCCCTTGCCGGCGGCTGTTCGAAAGTGCTGATTTCGGACTTCTCCGCCCCCAAGCTCGAGATCGCGGCGCGCTATCCGGGCATCGTCCCGGTCAATATCGGCGAGCAGTCGCTGGTCGAAGCGGTGGCTGTGGCGACCGACCGTTGGGGCGCCGATATCGTCTTCGAGGCCAGCGGCAGCCCTAAGGCGTTCGCCAATCTGTTCGAGGTCGTACGCCCTGGCGGCGCGGTGGTCCTCGTCGGATTGCCGGTCGAGCCGGTGGCGCTCAATGTGCCGGCGGCCATATCGAAGGAAGTTCGCATCGAGACGGTGTTCCGCTACGCCAACATCTTCGACCGTGCCTTGCAGCTGATCGCCTCGGGGAAGGTCGACCTCAATCCGCTGATCACCGGCACCTATTCCTTCGACGACAGCATCGAGGCCTTCGAGCGCGCGGCCGCGGCGCATCCGGAAGACGTCAAGCTGCAGATCCTGATTTCGAGCGAGAAGGGCTGACCGAATCATGTCCGCGATCACCTGCTCCAATATCGAGAAATCCTATGGCGCGACGACCGTCATCCGCGACCTGAACCTCGCCATCGAGGAACACGAGTTCGTCGTCTTCCTCGGCCCTTCCGGCTGCGGCAAGTCGACCTTGCTGCGCATGCTGGCGGGGTTGGAGGAGATCAGCGGCGGCGAGGTCTCGATCGGCGGCAAGGTGGTCAACGACCTCGACCCTGGCGACCGCGGCATTGCCATGGTGTTCCAGAACTACGCGCTTTATCCGCACATGACGATCTTCGACAACATCGCCTTCGGCCTGAAGCGGCAGAAGGTGGCGAAGGCGGAAATCCAGCAGCGCGTCGAGGCTGTCTCGAAGACGTTGGGGCTGGATCCCTATCTCGGCCGCAAGCCGGCGGAGCTGTCCGGCGGCCAGCAGCAGCGCGTGGCGATTGCCCGCGCCATGATCAAGACTCCAAAAGTGTTCCTGTTCGACGAGCCGCTGTCCAATCTGGATGCCAAGCTACGCAATCACATGCGCATCGAGATCGCCCGGCTGCACCAGTCGCTGAAGACGACCACCGTCTACGTCACCCACGACCAGCTGGAGGCAATGACGCTCGCCGACCGCATCGTGCTTTTGCGCGACGGCCGGATCGAGCAGATCGGCTCGCCGGCCGAAATCTACGAGCGGCCGGGCAATCTGTTCGTCGCCGGGTTCATCGGCACGCCGAACATGAATTTCATCGACGTAGCCGTGGGGCGCAAAGACAACCGCTGGATCCTGACGAGTGCCGGTGCGGTCTTTTCGATCGAAGGCTCGCGCTTCAATCTGCAAGGCGTAGATCGTGCGGTGCTTGGCATCAGGCCTCCGGATCTGAAGACCGCTGGCGCTGATGCTGGCAACCTTCTCGAAGGCACAGCCGATCTCATCGAGTTTCACGGCAACGATGCGCTGGTGATCTTCGGTTCCGGCGGCAAGGAAATCAGCGCGCTGGTGCCGACCCGCGAATGCCCTGCCGTCAACAGCCATGTCCGCTATGCGGTCGACGAAACGAGCCTTCACCTGTTCGATGCGAAGTCTGGCGTGTCCCTGCTGAGACAGTAGCCCGCTTTACCTACCGGATCGCGTCCAGCATCTGCCGCTGGCGGTGCATCTCGAGGAAAACCTTGTAATCGCGGTCGAAACGCCCGGCTGATTTAGGGTTCGAGGCACGCGTCCTGCCGCCTTGCTGCATGGCCAGACAGGCCGCGTTGAGGTCGGGAAACAGCCCGGCCGCGGTTGCCGCGACCATGCCGGTGCCGAGCAGCACCGCCTCGTCGGCCAACGGCTCGATGACCGCGCAGCCGGTGGCGTCGGCATAGAGCTCCATCAATAGCGGGTTCTTGGTATGGCCACCGGTGACATGCAGCGTGTCGATCAGGTAGCCGTTCTCGTTCAGCGCCTCCAGTACGTGGCGCACGCCGAGTGCGATGCCGACGGCGGTGCGCCAGTAGAGCTTGCACAGGCTGTCGAAGGAGGAGTCCAGCGTCAGCCCGCTGACGACGCCGACGGCATGCGGATCGGCGAGCGGCGAACGGTTGCCGTGGAAATCGGGCAGCACATGCAGCCTTGCGGCAAGGTTTTCACCCTCGGTGGCGCGCAGCTCGGCGACGCGCCTGGCGATCTTTGCATGCATGGCGGCATCCGGCTCGCCGCCGGCTCCATGCCAGCGAATGATGTGGTCGAGCAGGGCGCCGGTTGCCGACTGGCCGCCTTCCGACAGCCACAGTTTAGGCAAGGCTGCACCGTAATATGGGCCCCAGACGCCGGCGAAGGGTTGCGGATCGGGCGACATCGCCATGACGCAGCTTGACGTACCGGCAATCAGAGCCAGGTGCCGGCCGATATTCTGTTCGTCGCCGGCAAAGCCGCCGAGCACGCCAAGCGCGCCGGCATAGGCATCGATGACGCCGGCGCCGACCCGGCATCTTTCGCTCAGGCCAAGCTCTGCCGCCGCTTGCGCCGTCAGCTGACCTATATCGGTACCAATCGGACTGGCCCTTTCGGGCAGATTGCCGTGCTCGAAAAGATCGTCGAGGCCGACGAGCTCGAAGAAATCGCGGCGCCAACCCATCTCCTCATGCGCCAGATAGGTCCATTTGGCGGTCAGCGTGCATTGCGAACGGGCTGTCGAGCCTGTCGCTTGCCAGGTCAGGAAGTCGGTGAGGTCGAATAGATAGCCGGCTTCATTCCAGGTCCTGGGCAGGTTCCGCTTCAGCCACATCAGCTTCGGCGTCTCCATTTCCGGTGACATGACGCCGCCGACATAGTCGAGCACGGCATGGCCGCTTGCCGTGCATTCGTCGGCCTCGGCAATGGCGCGGTGGTCGAGCCAGACAATCGTGTCCCAGCGCCTGTCGCCGGTGGTCGAGACGCTGAGCTGGCCGCCTTGCCGGTCCCGCACCACCAGCGAACAGGTGGCGTCGAAGGAGATGCCGACGACGTCCTCGGCGGCGACGCCGGCCTTTTCGCGGGCAGTGCGCACGGCGGTGCAGACCGCCGACCAGATATCGCGCGAATCATGCTCGGCGTGATCGGGCTTCGGCTGGTTCATGATGATCGGCCGCTCGGCGCGGCCGAGCAAGGTGCCGCTGGCGTCGAGAATGCCCGCGCGAGCGCTCCCGGTGCCGACATCGACCGCGCAAACGAACTGTTTCGTCAAGATGCTCTAACTCTCGCTCCCAGGCCTGCAATCAGATCGGGCAATTGCAGCATGTCAGCGAATATAAAGTCCGGTTCACTCGACGCAAGCCGCGCTTTCAATGTCGGGCTGCCGGCATGCGATCCGCCGGTGAAGGCAAACACGCGCATACCCGCCGCCCGTGCCGCTGTGATGCCTGCCGGGCTGTCCTCGACGACAAGGCATTTGCGGGGTTGGGCCCGCATGCTGGCGGCGGCATGGAGGAACAGGTCGGGCGCCGGTTTTCCCGCGGCCACCATGGCGGCGCTGAACAGATGCGGTTCCATCAGCCCCAGCAATCCGGTGACGTCGAGCGCGTAGCGGATCCGGTCGAGCGTGCCCGAGGACGCGACGCAGAACGGCAGCCCTAGCCTCGGCAGCATCTCCTTGACGCCGGCAATCGGCTTCAGCTCTTCGCGAAACCTGCGCATCAGTTCGACGCGCATCTCGGTCAGGTGGCTGTCGGTGATATCCAGCCCGAAGTCGCGCCCAAGGATCTCGCGCACGCTCTTCATGCTCTTGCCGAGGAAATGCTCGTAGGCGGCATCCTCGCTGAAATTGCCGCCGGCCAGCTTGATCACGCCGAGCAGCGCCGAGACGGAGAGTGCCTCGCTGTCGACCAGCACGCCATCGCAGTCGAAGATAACCAGTTCAGGCGTCATGACGTCGAATGGTCTCAGAGCTCGCCGGCGAGATAGCGCGTCAGCGTCGCGCGCGCGCCATTCGCCCACAGCACGTTGAGCGCATGGGCGAAGGCCTCGACAAACGCCGTCGCGCGGCCGACATCGCCATAGATGTCCTCCATGGCAAGCCAGGCAGCAGGCGCATCCTTTGCCGCCTTTGCCGTCGCCTGCAACCGGTCCCAGCTCGGGTCGTTGGGTTCGATGACGGCGCCGCTGTCCGTCGTGCCGAAGCAGTAGCGGCACCACAGCGCCGATTCCAGCGCCAGGCCGTCGACGCTTTTGCCGGCCTTCAGCCGGTCGGCAATGGTCGGGATGATGAACTTCGGCTGACGGTTGGAACCGTCGAGGCAGAGCCGGCGCACCGTGTCGCCGATCTTGGGATTGGAGAAGCGGCTCTCGATGAGCTGGTAATAGTCTTCCAGAACCGTGTCCGGCACCGGAGGCACGGTCGGGATGATTTCGTCCCGTTCGAGCTTGGCCAGGAAACCGCTCACCAGCGGCTCCTGCATCGCCTCATGGACGAAATGAATGTCCATCAGGCCAGCCGGATAGGCGATGGTCGCATGGCCGCCATTGAGGATGCGGATCTTCATCAGCTCGTAAGGGGCAACATCCCTCACGAACTGTACGCCGACCTTTTCCAGCGGCGGACGGCCATCGGTGAAATGATCCTCCAGCACCCATTGCCGGAACGGCTCGCAAAACACCGGCCAGTTGTCCTCGAGGCCAAAATCCTTGGCCAGGATGCCGCGCTCGCGGTCTGATGTGGCCGGCGTGATGCGATCGACCATGCCGTTCGGAAAGGCGACATGCTCGCTGACCCAGTTCGCCAGATCCTCGTCGATCAGACGGGCCAGGCCAATGACCCCGTCGGAGGTGACATGGCCATTGTGGGGAATGTTGTCGCAAGACATCACCGTGAACGGCACCGTGCCCTCGTCGCGGCGGCGGACCAGCCCGGCGAGGATGATACCGAACACCGTCTTCGGCGTCGCGCCTGCCTGCGCGTCCGCCACGATGTCGGGATGGGTCGGGTTGAAAACACCGGAGGCCGGGTCAATGAAATAACCTCCTTCGGTGATGGTCAGCGAAACGATCTTGATCGCCGGGTCGGCAAGCCGTTCGACGATGCCGGCCGCGTCGCCCGGCATCAGGAAGTCGACCATGGCGCCGGTCACGCGGGCGCTCATATGCCCAGAGTCCTGCTCGACCACCGTGGTCAGCCAATCCTGCTCTTCCAGCTTGGCGCGGCCGATCTTCTCGCCCTCGAACACCCCGGCGCCGACCAGCGCCCAGTCATGGCCGATGCCCGAGTTGAACAAATCGTCGAGATAGACGGCCTGGTGCGAGCGATGGAAATTGCCGACGCCGAAATGCACGATGCCGGCCTTGAGCCCCGAGCGGTCGTATTTCGGACCGGCGACCTTGACGGGTAGATTGGAGAGGTTTGCGGACGAGAGTTTTACGGTCATCTGTTTTACCCTTTGGCCGGGCTGCGGCCTTCGTTACTCCCTCTCCCCGTTTCTCACGTGGAGAGGATAAGGGGCGGCACGTATTCCAAGGTCGATGCGCCCTGCGATGTCGGCCTCTGCCCCCCGCGGAGGTACGAGGAGCAGAGGCCGTCCCCGCCTCAACTCATCCACTGGCCGCCATCGACATTGTAGGTCTGGGCGACGATGTATTCGGCGTCGGCGCTGGCGAGAAAGACCGCCATGCCGGTGAGGTCCTGCGCCGTGCCCATGCGGCCATACGGTACTGCCTCGCCGACCAGTTTCTTCTTCTCGCCCTTCGGCCGGTTTTCATACTTGGCGAACAGCGCATCGACGTGATCCCAGTGCTCGCCGTCGACGACGCCAGGGGCAATCGCGTTGACGTTGATGCGATGCTTGATCAGGTCGAGCCCCGCCGACTGGGTCAGTGAGATGACGGCGGCCTTGGTGGCGCAATAGACACCGACCAGCGCCTCGCCGCGCCGCCCGGCCTGGCTCGCCATGTTGATGATCCTGCCGCCCTTGCCGCGTGCGATCATCGAGCGGGCGGCTGCCTGCAGCATGAACAGCGTGCCGGCGACGTTGACCGAAAACAATTTGTCGTAGCTGGCCTTGGTGATCTCGACGATCGGCGCCAGGTCGAACAGGGCGGCGTTGTTGATCAATATATCGAGGCCGCCGGTCTTCGCCTCGACGGCTTTCACCGCCGCTTCGATGGAGGCGAGGTCGGTGACGTCGAGCTTGACCGCATAAGCCTTGCTGCCGATCTCGGCGGCCGTCTTGCGCGCAGCCTCGAGATTGATGTCGGCAATGGCGACGGTGGCGCCTTCGCCGACATAGGCTTCGGCGAAGGCCCTGCCGATGCCGCGCGCCGAGCCCGTGATCAACGCGGATTTGCCGGCCAGTCGCATGCTCAGATTGCCTTCCCGTCGGCGCCGAAGCGATGCAGCTTGGTCTTGTCGGGCGTCAGATAGATGGTGTCGCCGTGATGGACGGCCAGTTCGCCGTCGGCACGCACCGTCAGCGGCCCGACGCCATCAGCTTGAACGTGCAAGAACGTGTCGGAGCCGAGATGTTCGGCGACGCCCACGGTGGCCTTCCATTCGCCCGCCGTGGTCGAGATTTCCAGATGCTCGGGGCGGATGCCGATGGTCTTGGCGCTGTATTTGGCAGCCGGCGCGCCTTCGATCAGGTTCATCTTCGGCGAGCCGATGAAGCCGGCGACGAACAGGTTCTTCGGCGTCTTGTAAAGTTCCATCGGCGAGCCGACCTGCTCGATGTTGCCGGCGTTCAGCACGACGATCTTGTCGGCCATGGTCATGGCTTCGACCTGGTCGTGGGTGACATAGATCATGGTCGTCTTGAGCTGATGATGCAGTTCGCTGATCTCCAGCCGCATCGTGCCGCGGAGTGCCGCATCGAGGTTGGACAGCGGTTCATCGAACAGGAAGGCGGTCGGCTGGCGCACGATGGCACGGCCGATGGCGACGCGCTGGCGCTGGCCGCCGGAAAGCTGGCCGGGCCGGCGCTCGAGGTAGTTGGTCAGGTTGAGCACGCGCGCCGCGTCCCCCACCTTCTTTTCGATGGTCGCCTTGTCTTCGCCGGCCATCTTCAGCGGGAAGCCGATGTTCTTGGCCACCGTCATGTGCGGATAGAGCGCGTAGGACTGGAACACCATGGCCAGCTTGCGCTTGGCCGGTGCCTCGCCGGTGACGTCGCGGCCGTCGATGTTGATGGAGCCGCCGCTGGTGTCTTCCAGGCCGGCGATCAGCCGCAGCAGCGTTGACTTGCCGCAACCGGACGGGCCGACGAAGACGACGAACTCGCCATTTTCGATCACCAGGTCGAGGCCGGGGATGATGGAGGTCGCTCCGAAGGATTTGGAGACGTTCTTGAGCGTGATGTTTCCCATGGTTTCCTCCCCGAGGGGTTATTGTCCGGCGTCTGTTGCTTGCGGCGGCCTTACTTCACGGCGCCAAAGGTCAGGCCGCGCACCAGCTGCTTCTGACTGAACCAGCCCATGATCAGGATCGGCGCGATGGCCAGTGTCGAGGCCGCCGAAAGCTTGGCCCAGAACAGGCCTTGCGGGCTTGAGAACGAGCTGATGAAAGCGGTCAAGGGTGCGGCTTCCGTGGTCGTCAGCCGGATTGTCCAGAACGCCTCGTTCCAGGCCAGGATGATATTGAGCAGCATGGTCGAGGCGATGCCAGGCACAGCCATCGGTGTGAGTACATAAATGATCTCGTTCCATAGCGATGCGCCGTCCATGCGTGCCGCTTCCAGGATCTCGCCCGGTATTTCGCGGAAGTAGGTGTAGAGCATCCACACCACGATCGGCAGGTTGATCAGCATCAGCATGACCATCAGGCCGATACGGCTGTCGAGCAGTCCTGTATCGCGGAAGATCAGGTAGATCGGAAACAGCACGGCAACCGCGGGCATCATCTTCGTGGACAGCATCCACATCAGGATGTCCTTGGTTCGCTTGGTCGGCGAGAAGGCCATCGACCAGGCGGCCGGTATGGCGACCAGCAGGGCCAGGATGGTCGAGCCGACCGAGAGCAGCACCGAGTTGAAGAAGAACTTGAAGTATCCGTTCTGCGCCTGGACCTCGGAATAACTCTCGAACGTCCCTGACGGGATGATGCTGAAACCCTGGATGGCTTCCTGCTCCGACTTGAACGAGGTGATGATCGTATAGAGGATCGGGAAGAAGATCAGCAGCGCGACGATCCAGGCGGCAATTGTCGCGATCGTCTTGTGCCGGGTGGTGACTGAGCGTGCCATCGTATCCTCCCTTACTTGTCCAGGTTCTTGCCGACCGCGCGCATGGCGAAGAAGGCGACGATGTTGGCGAGAATGACGGCGATCACGCCTCCGGCGGACGCCTGGCCGATTTTGAACTCCAGCAACGCCTTCTGGTAGACGAGGAAGGGCAGGTTGGTGGAGGCGTATCCCGGGCCGCCATTGGTGGTGACGAGGATCTCGGCATAGACGGAGAGGAGGAAGATCGTCTGGATCAGGATGACGACGGTGATGGCGCGCGACATGTGCGGCAGCGTCAGATAGATGAAGCGGCTGATGAAGCCGGCGCCGTCCATTTCGGCGGCTTCCTTCTGCTCACCATCGAGCGACTGCAGCGCGGTCAAGAGAATGAGCGTCGCGAAGGGCAGCCATTGCCAGGCGACGATGATGATGATCGCCAGCATCGGATGCTGCCCGAACCAGTCGATCGGCTGCGCTCCGAAGAAGCGCGCCATGTCGGCGAACACTCCGTATTGCGGGTGCATGATCATGTTCTTCCAAACCAATGCGGCCACTGGCGGCATGACGAAGAAGGGTGAGATGACGAGGATGCGCACAATCCCCTGGCCCCACATCGGCTGGTCGATCAGAAGCGCCAGCAGGATGCCACCGATCACCGTGATCAAAAGCACGCTGATCACCAGGGTGAGCGTGTTGAGGATCGACTGCAGGAAAGCCGGGTTGGAGTAGAACAGCGCGTAGTTGGAAAAGCCGACGAAGCCGTCGCGGATCGGATTGAGCGGATTGTACTGCTGGAAGGAGAACCAGATGGTGATGACCAGCGGCACGATCATCCAGACGAACAGCAGCACCACGGATGGCGCCATCATGAAACGGGCAAGCGAACGGGTCTGCTGAGTAGCCATGACGGTCACCCTTCACTGGTCAGGCTGAATTTTCAAAAGGCGTTAAAGGCGGCCGCCCGAACTGGGAACTCGGGCGGCCGTTGCCGGTCAAGAAGGCGACCGGCATTCGGCACCGGGAGGAGCCTTACTTCATGTATCCGCCTTCGGTCATCGTCGCGGTGGCAGCGTCCTGGGCCTGCTTCAGGGCATCGTCGACGCTCGACTGGCCGGCAAGAGCCGCCGAGAAGAGCTGGCCGACGGTGGTGCCAAGGCCCTGGAACTCCGGGATGGCGACGAACTGGACGCCGACATAGGGCACCGGCTTGACGGTCGGATGCGTCGGATCGGCTGCGTTGATGGAGTCGAGCGTCATCTTGGCGAACGGAGCCGCCTTCTGGTACTCGGCATTGGCATAGAGCGAGGAGCGCGTGCCCGGAGGAACGTTGGCCCAGCCCTCCTTCGAAGCAACCAGTTCGGCATAGTGCTTGCTGGTCGCCCAGGAGACGAACTTCTCGGCGGCATCAGCTTTCTGCGTGCCGGCCGGGATGGCCAGCGACCAGGCCCACAGCCAGTTGCCGCGCTTGCCGAGGCCATTGTCGGGCGCCAGCGCATAGCCGACCTTGTCGGCGACCTGGGATGCCTTAGGGTCGGAGACGAAAGACGCGGCGACGGTGGCGTCGATCCACATGCCGCACTTGCCCTGCTGGAACAGCGCCAGGTTTTCGTTGAAGCCGTTGGAGGACGCGCCCTCGGGGCCGTCGGCCTTCATCAGGTCGACATAGAACTGCAGCGTGTTCTTCCATTCGGGCTGGTCGAACTGGGGCTTCCAGTTCTCGTCGAACCAGCGTGCGCCGAAGGAGTTCGACATCGCCGTCAGGAACGCCATGTTCTCGCCCCAGCCGGCCTTGCCGCGCAGGCACACACCGTTCACGCCATTGGCGCGGTCGGTCATCTTGTCGGCGGCCTGCTTGATGAAGTCCCAGGTCGGCGCATCGGGCATCTTCAACCCGGCCTTGTCCATCAGGTCCTTGCGGTACATGACGAAGGAGCTTTCGCCGTAGAAGGGCGCGGCATAGAGCTTGCCGTCGACTGAAAGACCACCGGCGATGGCCGGGATGATGTCCTTTACGTCATAGTCGTCGCCAAGCTTGTCGAGCGGCAGCAGCCAGTTCTGCTTGGCCCAGATCGGAACTTCATAGGTGCCGATGGTCATCACGTCATATTGTCCACCCTTGGTGGCGATGTCGGTGGTGACGCGCTCGCGCAGCACGTTCTCTTCAAGCGTAACCCAGTTGAGCTGGATGTCGGGATTCGCCTTGGTGAAGTCATCGGTCAGCTTTTGCATGCGGACCATATCGCCATTGTTGACGGTGGCGATGGTGATGGATTCGGCGTGTGCGGCGAACGCGAGCGCGCTGGCCGACAACAAGCCCAGGGTGAGCGTGCGAAGTTTCATGAAATTCCTCCCTTGAACCAAGATGAGCATTTGCCTTGGCTTTGAGCAATTACTCACTTGGCGTCAATTATGTCAAGCCGGATTCGATGCTGCAGCGCAGCACTCGGCGTGGCTGACGGATACTGGGTGGGTGGAAATTGCGAAGGCAAACCGCGCCCCGCCGGACGTCAGACGACCGGACAGAACGGCTTGCGGAATTGAATGCAGTTGCTGAGGCTTGCCTGTCAGCAGGCGATCTCGGCCAGCAGCCAGTCGCGGAAGGCACGGATCTTCGGCACGTTGCGGCGCGCCTCCGGATAGACCAGCCAATAGGCATGACCGTCGTCGCCGACCAAGTCGAAGGGCTGGATCAGGCGGCCGTCCGCCAATTCCGCCTTGAACAGCGCCCTGGTCAGGATCGCCACGCCATGGCCGGCGATTGCCGCATTGGCCTCATAGGCCTGCGCACCCATGCTGCTGCCGGGCCGTCTGGCAAGATCGTGCGAGTGCACGCCGGCAGCCGAAAACCACTCGTTCCACCAGATGTCGCCAGGATCGAGGATCGGCAACCGCAAGAGATCGGCCGGTTCCTTGACGCCACCGATGCTTGCCGCGAGCTTGGGGCTCAGCATCGGCGTGAAATCGGCATCGAACAGCTTGTGCGCTTCCAGGCCCGGCCATTTGCCGGCGCCCGAGCGGATGGCGATATCGGCTTCCTCACGGGCGAAGTCCGTCAGGCGGCTCGACGTCTCAAGCCGAACGGCAAGCGCCGGATGGGCGATCTGGAACGACCCCAGCCGGTGCGCCAGCCAGTTCGAGGCAAAGGTCAGCACGGTGGTGACGCACAGCAACCCGTCGGCCCCGCCACGCACCGCGGCATAGGCCTGGCCAAGAATGGCGAAGGCCTCGCCGACGGCGGGCGCCAGACGCTGCCCGGCCTCGGTCAATACGATCTGGCGCGGCCGGCGCAGGAACAGCGGCGCGCCGATGCGTTCCTCCAGCACCTTGATCTGATAGCTGACCGCCGCCTGCGTCATGGCGAGTTCGCCGGCGGCCCTGGTGAAGGAAAGATGGCGCGCCACCGCGTCGAACACCCTGATCGCCTGCAGCGGCGGGAGTTGCGAAACCTGTCGCGAGCTGAGGTCCGGCATAAGGCCTCCTTATGGGTCATAACAGACGTTCGATTGGCAAAGGCGGCCGGTAAGACCGACATTCCTGATCAACCCGCCATTCGGGTTCAGGATAGCGAAGGTTGACGATCATGACCATGGCGCAGCAAAGATGCACTCCCGCTCCGGATCACCGCTGGATTTCGTGGCTCACGGACGGATTTGGCTGGTTCGCGATAAAAAAGAAGGCATATCTCGACATCAGGGACCTGTCGCCGCATCTGCAGCGCGACCTCGGTTTCCTCGATGGCAACGACCCTTTCGGGCGGCATGGGTAGCGTGGCTCGCTTTATTGCAAATCAGGCGTCGCTACCTGCCGTCAGATGCTGGCCAGCAGCGCGGCAGCCGTCCGTTCATCGGTGATGAGGCCGTTGATCAGCCGCCGGTTGGCGGCCGCCAGGATGCCCGGCAGCTTTCGTTCGCCCATGGCCAATGCGATGACCAGCGACTTTTCGCGCGACGGCAGTGAGGCCGACGACACTCGGTCGTTGGTGATGCCCTCGATCATGCGGCCTTCGCGATCGAACACCCAGCCGACGATCTCGGCGATGCCGCCGGCCTTCTGCAGGGCTTTCAACTCGCTTTCAGAGATGAAGCCGTCCTCGTAGAGCGGCGCCTTGGGACCGAGGTCGCCAATGCCGATGAAGGTGACGTCGGCTTCGGCCGCCAGTGCCAGGGTCGGCTGGATCATCGGCTGGTTGAGCAGCATCTCGCGCTCCTCCGGCGAAGAGGCGATGACCGGCAGCGGCATCGGGAAGGATCGCGCCTTCACCCTGTCGGCCATGGTGAAGATGACGTTGTAGAAAGCGGCCGAGCCGTCCGGCGAGATGTTGCCGGTCAACGACACCACCTTGTGCTGCGGGCATTCCATCGGCGGCAATTGCTCGATCGCCGCCTTCAGCGTGCGGCCGGTGCCGATCGCCATGACGATCGGGGTCGGTGACCGCAGCCGCCGCTCGATCTCGGCGGCAGCCGCCTCGGCGATGCCGATCGTGGTGGAGGATGAATTGGGATCGCTCGGCACCACTTCGACCAGATCGAGCGCGAAGCGGGACCTCAACCGTGCTGCCAGATCGAGGCAGTTGGCGATCGGATGGTCGACGCGAACCTTGATCAATCCCCCCGACACGGCCAGCGATACAAGCCGCTGCGCCGTCTGCCGCGAAATGCCGAGCGTGGCGGCGATCTGGTCCTGCGTGTTGCCGGCAACATAATAAAGCCAGCCGGCACGCGCCGCGTCGTCCAGCCTGTTGCTGCTACCATCCTGCCGGGTATTCACGTCCTGCCTCCCAGGACCGCCGGTTTCAGAGCGGTCCACGCCTAGTTTCGCAGGGAACGGCCTGCTGCGCAATTGTCAATCGCAAGGGCAATTGCTTGCCAACTTCCGGCGCACACAGCCGGATTTTTCCGCTTCCGGCAATGCCCGCATCAGGCAAAGAAGGGCGGTTGCCGTCCCGACCGGCGGCACGTTCTTCGGTCCCGAAGGTTTATCTCCCGGCGCAAAGGCTTTAATGGATCGCAAAAAGGAGCGCTGCATGACACCGAAAGCGGTTTTCTGGGATATGGACGGCACGCTGGTAGACAGCGAGCCGCTGCACGAGGCAGCCCTTGTGGCAGCGATGCGCAGTGCCGGCCTTGTGCCGCCTGAAAATCTGCATGAGCGCGTGCTCGGCGTCGCCGCCTGGCCGGTCTACGAGATGATGCGCGACGAGTTCGGCCTGGCTCTGCCTTTCGACGACTGGATCATGCGCAAATACGAGCACTATCTGCCGCTGGTGGAGAGCTTGAAGCCACGCCCCGGCGCGATCGAGATTTTCACCGAATTGCGCGAAAAAGGCGTGGCGCAGGCCGTAGTGTCCAATTCGGACCGGATGATCGTCGACGCCAATCTGAGCATCGTCGGCCTCATTTATCCCGGCATGAAGACGATCAGCCGCAACGATGTGCGCGAAGGCAAGCCGCATGCGGAGCCGTTCCTGCGCGCCGCCTATCTGGCCGATGTCGATCCCGCGCAGGCAATGGCGATCGACGACAGCTGGCCGGGCGCCATGGCGGGGCTGGCGGCGGGCATGAAGACGATTTTCTGGCCGGAAAAGCCGATGCACGGACCGCCCGGCGCCGTCGTCATCAACAGCGCCGATGAGCTTCGGGCTGAACTGGACCTGTAGGCGATCAATTCCGGTAGGCCGGTTCCTGCTCGTCGAGGATCGCCTTCAGCTCGCTGAGATGGCGTTCGGCCTGGCCGGGATAGTCGTCCATCTCGCTTGCGGTCTTCTCGGCGATCGCGGCGGACAGCACGCGCAGCGGGCGGCCGGTCCACAGCGCCTTGATGTAGGTCTCGGCGGCGCGCTCGAAATAGAACATGCGGTTGAAGGCATCGGCGACCGTATCGCCGATGACCAGCACGCCGTGATTGCCCATCACCATCACCTTGACCTTGGGATCGACGAGAAGCTGCGAGCAGCGCTCGCCCTCTTCCTCGAAGGCCAGCCCGCCATAGTGCGCGTCGACGACATGGCGGTTGAAGAACATCGCCGAATTCTGGTCGATCGGCGGCAGGCGGGAGTCGGCCAGCGACGCCAGCACCGTGGCGTGGATCGAGTGCACATGCATGACGCAGCGCGCGTGGCGCACATTGCGATGGATGGCGCCGTGCAGGCCCCACGCCGTCGGGTCGGGCGCGTTGGGGCCGGAGAGCGTTTCGGGATCGTTGGCATCGATCATCAAAAGGTCGCTCGCCTTGATGCGCGAGAAATGCACCTGGTTGGGGTTCATCAGGAACTGCGTGCCGGCATCGTTGACGGCCAGCGAGAAATGATTGGCCACCGCCTCGTGCATGTTGAGCCGCGCCGTCCAACGAAAGGCACAGGCGAGGTCGACGCGCTCCTCATAGAAGGGCAGGTTGGTCAGCGTTTCCTTCTGCAGGCGGGCGATGCTCATCGAAAAATCCTCCGGTTTTGCCAAGAATGCCGTGGCCAGCCCACGCCCGCAACCGGTTTTGGTTGGTGCAGCGATGGCTATCTCACGCTGCGGTGCTGGCAGCAGCGCCGGCCCGCAAGCCGCCATGCTCGACGATGAAATCGATCACCGCCTGCAGCCCCTTGCCGCGCGAAAGGTCGGTGAAGCCGAACGGCCGCTTGCCGCGCATGCGGCCGGCGTCGCTCTCCATGACATCGAGGTTGACGTTCACGTAAGGAGCGAGATCGCTCTTGTTGATCACCAGGAAATCGGAGCGAGTGATCGCCGGCCCGCCCTTGCGCGGGATCTCCCCGCCTTGGCAGACCGAGATGACATAGAGCGTCAGGTCGGCGAGGTCGGGTGAGAAGGTGGCGGCGAGATTGTCACCGCCGGATTCGATGAACACGATATCGAGATCCGGAAATTTCCGGCTCATCTCGGCGATCGCCTGCAGATTGATCGAGGCATCCTCGCGGATAGCGGTATGCGGGCAACCGCCGGTCTCGACGCCCATGATGCGATCCTCAGGCAGGGCCTGCAGCCGCGCCAGCATCATGGCATCTTCCTTGGTGTAGATGTCGTTGGTGACGACGGCGATCGAGAATTCGTCGCGCAGCGCCTTGCACAGCTTTTCGGTCAGCGTCGTCTTGCCCGAACCGACCGGACCACCAATGCCGACGCGCAGCGGGCCATTTGTCTGTGTCATGCGGGAAACTCCGTGATGGCGAGGATGGCAAAGCCGAGCCCGATCAGCAGGCACAGCGGCGAATAATAACGGACATCGAGCCGCGCGAAAGGCTGTTCCGGTGTCAGGCGCCGCCACCACGGCGTGAAACCGGCAATGCCGCGTCCAAGGAAGACCAGCCCGATGAGCAGCGACGTGGCGGCGAGGCCTTCCCTGGGAAACGGCGAGGCAAAGACGCCTTCAAGCGCCAGCGGCCACAGCGTCGCCAGGCACAGGCAAGCGGCGACGGCGAAACTGGCGAACGGCGTCGGCATCTCGTCGACGCCGCGAAAGCCGACCACGGCGTGGGCGCAGGAGGCCGCATCCTTGCCTGGCCATATCCCGCCAATGCCCCAATAAACATGCAGGGCGGTGATCAGCAGCAGAACGGTCGAAAGCGCGAAGGCGAGGATGATCATGAGCGGAACAATCGCGAATACTGGGTTTCGTGCTTCATCGCCATGACGTCGGAGGCGAAGGCGCAGCCGCCGAGATCGTCCAATGTCGAGCGCCCGGCGCGGGCGGCGGTCGCAACGGCCAGCGGCTCGAAACCGGCAAGCAGGGCGGTTGCCCTGTTTTGGCCAACGACGCCGAGCCGTATCGCGGCCTGGACGAGGTTGGAGAAGAAGGTCTGCAGGAACGCGGACAGCGCATCCCGAAGTGCAATTGAATTGCCGCCGGCAATGGCGCCGACAGTGACGCAATAGGCGCATTCGGCCGGCAAACGCTGGAGAACGGGATTTGGCCAGGCCGCTGCCGCCTTGAGGAAGGCCGCACCCTGCAGCATCGTCTCGATGTAGCGTTCGCGCGAGCTGGCGAGCGCCTCGGCGAGTGCCGCTATTTCATCGAGATCACCAGCGCCGCGTGCTCGGCGCCAGCTTTCTGCGAACAGCACCGCGTCGTTCCAGCCCGAGCCCATCTCGACCAGCGTTTCCAGCCAGGCGGCAAGGCTTTCGCTGTCGACGATCAGCCCGTCATGCACCGCACGCTCGAGGCCATGGCTGTAGGAAAAGCCGCCGACCGGAAAGGCCGGCGACAACCACGCCATCAGCCGCAGCAGGGCGATGTTCGAAGGCTGGTCAGTCATGGTCGTGGTGGTGGTCGTCGTGACCGTGCGAATGAGAATGCGATTCGCTGTGCGCGTGAGAATGCGTCTCGGCGTGGCTATGCGCATGGCCGTGATCGTGGCTTTGCCCACCATGGCCGGAATAGGCGCCGCGCACCGGCTTGAACGGCTCGGAAACGTCGGTCACCGTGGCGCCGAGCCCTTCCAGCATCGCCTTGATGACATGGTCGCGCAGGATGAGGATTCGCCCGGCCTCGATGCTGGCCGCGAGATGACGGTTGCCGATATGCCAGGCCAGTTCGGCCAGATGCACGGTGTCACGAGCCCGGATGTCGTAGACGTCTTCCGGCGCCGCGATGATCTCGATGTGGCCGCCATCCTCCAGCACCAGCCGGTCGCCATCGTTCAGGGCGACGGGCTCAGGCAGGTCGACCAGCACCTTGCTGCCGTCGGCAAGTTCGATGGCTCGACGGCGCAGATGCCGCTCGTCATGGGCGAGCACGGCACGACCGGATGGTGCTGTGGTTCCGGCATTGCCGGCGGTCAGCACCGAGACGGCACGCGGGAATTTGGTGAAGTCGGTGTTGAGGTTGAGCTTCATTTCATGGATCCCCCATTTGCTTGCGCCCTTGCGCGGGCAGGCCGCGCCAGCACGCGGTCGAAATAGGCGTTGATGCGGTCGGATTCGATCGGCAACCGGCCGGCGCGGGCCCAGCCGCCAATATCGCCGAGCAGCACGTCGACAGCCGAGAACCGGTCGCCCAGCGCGAAGGGCCTGTCACCCAGCCGCCGCTCAAGCGCCTTGAGCTCCGAGGCAAAATCGTAGGCCGCCGCTGGGCCGACATCGACGCGTATGTCCTTCGGCAGCAGGAAGCGGTGGCGCAGCTTGTTCCACAGCGGCGCCTCCAGCTCGCTTTGGGCAAAATGCATCCAGGAATCCATCTCGGCGCGACCGGCCAGGCCCGGGTTGGTCCCCATGCCCATGTCCGCATGTTTGTCTGAGAGATAGACGCAGATCGCCGCCGAATCGGTCACTGTCAGCTCGCCATCGATCAGGATCGGCACCTTGCCCGACGGGTTGAGCGCATAGGCTTCCGGCGAGCGCAGCTTGACCTCGACGAATTCATAGGCCTGCCCGAGTTCCTCCAGCATCCAGAGAACGCGGCTGACCCGGGATCCACGCGATCCGACGACCTTGTACATGGTTGAAACCTGCCTTTCCCGAGCAACCTAGACCATCGCGTCCGCTCAGACGATGGTGTCGAAGAGCCGCAGGATGAACGATATCTGATAGATAAGCGCCGCCGCGACAAAGGCGATGTGGAAGCGGCTGTCGCGCACCAGGATCGCGACAATGCAGAGCGCGACGAAGACCGGGGTGCGGAACAGGTACTCGTTGCCGAAGCGGGCGAAATGCTCCGGCCCTTTCAGCAGCGTGTCGATCACATCGAGCAGGTACGTCGCCCCCAGCAGGCCGAAGAACCAGGCGCGGCGCGAATAGAAGAAATCCTCGTAGCTGGTGTAGTCCAGCATCGAATCCGGAAACAGCAGGGCGCAGAGCAGGAACAGCGTGATCGCATAGAAGATGATGAACAGGTACTTGCCGAAGGTCCATGTCTCAATGGCGTAGAGACCGAACTCCCACCACCAGAAATGCACCAGCATCAAAAGCACCGAGGCGACCCAGGCCAGATGCACGGGATAGAGCCGGTACTGGCCGGGATGCTGGACGATGCGCGCCACGCCCGACAGCAGGCGGGCGACACCAAGCCCGATCACCATGCCCATGACGATGCGG
Organism: Mesorhizobium sp. M0276; assembly: GCF_040321755.1. NCBI lineage: Bacteria > Pseudomonadati > Pseudomonadota > Alphaproteobacteria > Hyphomicrobiales > Phyllobacteriaceae > Mesorhizobium > Mesorhizobium sp. M0276. The sequence continues at coordinate 141,294 of NZ_JAMYSC010000013.1, forward strand.
ATGTGCGGGAAGATGTCGTGGGCTGACGCGATTTCGGTGGTCATTTGTCTGTTCTACGAACTGCTTGGAAAGTCGCGGCTAGTCATACCAGAGCCATAGCTTTCGGTAACCGACCGGAATTTCAACCTGCTCGGCGGGTAGGTGATCGACATCTCCCTCCCAGGTCTCGTCCGGCTCAAAGCCTGATGGCAGCCAGCCAGTCACATGTTCTTCGCTGACGCGCGTTGTGATGACGACCTTGTCAGAGAACGGCCATTCTCCATCATCACACTGCACGATGGCTATCCGGACGTCATGAACTTCAGGCCTTTTCCGTATCGACTGAAATGTGGCCAGAACCGTATCATTGTTCAGCGCTTCCGGACTGTTGCACAGCAATCCGGCTTCACCTTCAGCTCCATCGAAATATTCTTCCAATGTAACAAGTGGCATAGTGAGGGGAGCAACGCCGCCATTGTATTTTTGCAGCGCGCCCATTCTCGAAATCAAGGCAAGTTTCTTTTGCTCATCCATGATGGGGTCCGATACTTCGCAGGCGCACCAATCCTAAAACAGAAAATACCTCTGCGCCATCGGCAGCACCGTTGCCGGCTCGCAAGTCAGCAATTCGCCGTCGGCGCGGACCTCGTAGGTTTCCGGGTCGACCTCGATATGCGGCGTGGCGTCGTTGAGCACCATCGAGTGCTTGCCGATGCCGCCGCGGGTGTTTTCGACGGCGACGAACTGCTTTTCGACGTCAAGCCTGCCGTGCAGGCCGGATTCGAGTGCTGCCTTCGAAACGAAGGTCACCGACGAGTTGGTCCTGGCCTTGCCATAGGCGCCGAACATTGGCCGGTAGTGCATCGGCTGCGGCGTCGGGATCGAGGCATTGGGGTCGCCCATCGGGGCGGCGGCGATCATGCCGCCGATCAGCACCATGTCGGGCTTGACGCCGAAGAAGGCCGGGTTCCACAGCACCAGGTCGGCGCGTTTTCCGATAGTGATAGAGCCGATATCCTTCGACAGCCCATGCGCGATGGCCGGATTGATCGTGTATTTGGCTATGTAGCGACGGACGCGTAAATTGTCGTTGTTGCCGGTTTCCTGCGGCAGCGATCCGCGTTGCCGCTTCATCTTGTCGGCGGTCTGCCAACAACGGATCGCCACTTCGCCGACACGGCCCATGGCCTGGCTGTCGGAAGAGATGATCGAGAAGGCGCCGATGTCGTGCAAGATGTCCTCCGCCGCGATGGTCTCCTTGCGGATGCGGCTTTCGGCAAAGGCGATGTCTTCGGGGATCGACGGCGACAGATGATGGCAAACCATCAGCATGTCGAGATGCTCGGCCAGCGTGTTGACCGTGTACGGCCGCGTCGGATTGGTCGAGGACGGGATGACGTTCGGCAAGCCGCAGACCTTGATGATGTCGGGCGCATGGCCGCCGCCGGCACCCTCGGTGTGGAAGGCGTGGATGGTGCGGCCCTTGATGGCGGCGACGGTGTTTTCGACAAAGCCGGATTCGTTCAGCGTGTCGGTGTGGATCATCACCTGCACATCGTAATCGTCGGCAACCGACAGGCAGCAGTCGATGGCCGCCGGCGTCGTGCCCCAGTCCTCGTGCAGCTTCAGCGAGCAGGCGCCGCCCAGCACCATCTCCTCGAGCGCGGCAGGCAAGGACGCGTTGCCCTTGCCTGACAGGCCGATGTTCATCGGGAAAGCGTCGAAGGACTGGATCATGCGGGCCATGTGCCATGGGCCCGGCGTGCAGGTGGTGGCGAGCGTGCCATGCGCGGGGCCCGTGCCGCCGCCGAGCATGGTGGTGATGCCGCTCATCAGCGCTTCCTCGATCTGCTGCGGGCAGATGAAGTGGATATGTGCGTCGAAGCCGCCGGCGGTCAGGATCTTGCCTTCGCCGGCAATGATCTCGGTGCCGGGCCCGATGACGATGGTGACGCCGTCCTGCGTGTCCGGATTGCCGGCCTTACCGATCGAGGCGATGCGGCCGTCGCGGAGACCGATATCGGCCTTGAAGATGCCGGCGCCGGCATCGACCACCAGTGCGTTGGTGATGACGGTGTCGACGGCGCCTTGCGCCCGCGAAACCTGGCTCTGGCCCATGCCGTCGCGGATCACCTTGCCGCCGCCGAATTTCACTTCTTCGCCGTGGATGGTGAGATCCTTCTCAACCTCGATGAACAGTTCCGTGTCGGCAAGCCGCACTTTGTCGCCCACCGTCGGGCCGTACATCTGCGCATAGGCGGCGCGGGTAATTCTGGCCATCAGCGATTGCTCCCAAAATGCGGTTTGCCGAAATGCGGTTTGCCGAAATGCAATTTGATTGAAGTCCGGCACATTGCTGCCATCCAATGGTCACGCAATGACCCACTGGGCGACACCTTCTGATCCCATTTGGCGTTTGAGGTTAGGGGGTCACCCCAAAACGACCGTTTGCCAATCGATGGAAAGGAAAATCCATGCGCAAAACCATAGTTCTTGCCGCTGCCGCTACCCTGATGCTGGCGGGCGCCGCCAGTGCCCAGCAGCAACCCGCGCAGCAGCCAGCTCCGGCGCCGACCACGCCTGCTCCGGCCACCCCCCAGCCGGCCGTACCGACGATCCAGAGCGTCAACATCGTCGACATCACGGAACTGCCAAAGGACACCCAGACGCAGGTCAATCAGGTCATCGCCCAGCGTGGTGACGCCGGCTTGAAGAAACTGCGCAGCTCGATCGACGCCACGCCCAAGGTGAAGTCCGCGCTGGAGGCCAAAGGGCTCAGCTCGGCGCAGGTCGTCGCCGCCAGCATGGAACCCAATGGCGCGCTGACCCTGATTACCAAGAAGGCCAGCTGACAGACGGGCTGGGTGGGCCGGCATTCGGTCCGCCGGCCGCATCGGGACGGGAACCTTCGCCGGGCGGGATTCGTTTTGTTCTCGCGCTAGACCGCGTCCCGAAACGAATTCCCTCAGGAGCGAGCGATGGCGATCACTCCTTTTCCCGCCCAAAGACGGTTGCAGGCCGTCGCCGCAATGGCGTTGCTGGCGGCGGCCGATCCTGTTGCCGGCCTGAAGGCGCAGGGTCTTGAAAGCACGGAGACCGTCAACCGCATTGTCGGCTCGGAGATCAAGCAGGAAGAGGCCAAGACCACGGCCGAAGCCGGAAACGTCAACACGGCCATCGACCGGACGCGTGAAAACATCGGCCTGGTGCGCAAGACCTCCAAGCTCGACAAGGTCGATATCGTATTCCTGACCGACGCCGCGCGCACCGAAGGCGGCCCGCCGGCGGTAATCGAAAGCAAGATCAAGCAGCATCAGGACGATATTACGGAATTGCGCAAGGAGATCGAGGCCAACGCGCTCTTGTTCAATGCAATCGAGTCGCGGCGCGTGCTTGTGCAGGATGTCCTCGCCGTCGAATTCGACGATCCCGGAAAGGTCGTCATCTACGCCGCGGCCAAGCCGTCGAACTGAGCTGGCCGCGCTGGCAGATCTCACAGCTTGCCCATCACCTTCTGCTGAAATCCGTAGACCTCGCGCTTGCCGCCAAGCGGCACCAGCGTCACGTCGCGCTCCTGTCCCGGCTCGAAGCGCATGGCCGTGCCGGCGGCGATGTCGAGGCGCATGCCTCTGGCACGCTCGCGGTCGAACTTCAGACCCTCATTGGTCTCGAAGAAATGATAGTGGCTGCCGATTTGAATCGGCCGGTCGCCGCTATTGGCCACTTTCAAGGTGATCGTCGGCAGGCCCTTGTTCAGCTCGATCTCGCCGCCCGCCGTGATGATTTCGCCCGGGATCATCTTCACAGCACACCGAAAACGAGGCCGATACCGATCGCCGTGCAAGCGGCACCGGCAGCGCGGGACAGGCCACGGGACCGGCTGCCGAGACCGAGCCCGGCGGCGATGCCGGTGGCATGCAGGAGCGCGGTGGCGATGGCAAAGCCAGCCATGTATTCGAGCCCGCCGGCATTCTCCGGTATTTCGGTGCCATGCGCGTGGCCATGCAACAGCGCGAACAGGCCGATGACGGCAACGCCGGCCGAGACCGGCAGATCGACCGCCAGGGTCACCAGCAGCCCCAGCACCACGACCGATGCCAGAATGCCCGGTTCGACGAAGGGCAGGGGCATATGCAGCATGCCGAGCGCACCGCCGGCCAGCATGACGCCGACAAAGGCCGCCGGCCAGGCAAGAACCGCCTTGCCGCCCTTGAGCGCTGCCCACAGTCCGACCGCGATCATCACGGTCATGTGATCGAGACCGGTGAGCGGGTGCATGAAGCCGGCCGTGAAGGAGGAGGTCGTGCCGATGCCGACATGGGCATAGGCCGGCATGGACGCCGCCAGAAGTGGAATTGTGGAAAGCGAAGCACGTTTCATCGGAGCGGGGATCATCGAAATGCCTTCTGGTTAAGGGGCGCGGTGTTCAAGCAGCCTTGCGAGGGCCGCAGCCTTCGGCCTTGAGAACGCGTTTGGTCGAGGCAGGGTATTTCTTCAGCATCGCCGCCGGGCGGATCGGCCGGGCCGAAAAATTGCCCCCGCAATTGGGGCAGATGCCGCCCAGCACATGCTCCACGCAGTCGGCGCAAAAGGTGCACTCGAAGGTGCAGATCAACACATCGGTTGCCTCTGGCGGCAAGTCCTTGTTGCAGCATTCGCAATTGGGGCGCAGCTCAAGCATCTTTCCTCCTCACCGTATCGGTTCGTGCACGGTCACCAGCTTGGTGCCGTCGGGAAATGTCGCTTCGACCTGCACGTCGTGGATCATCTCGGCGATGCCTTCCATGACTTGCGCGCGGGTGACGACATGGGCGCCGGCCTCCATCAGGTCGGCGACCGGGCGGCCGTCGCGGGCACCCTCGACGACGAAGTCGGTGATCAGCGCGATCGCTTCCGGATGATTGAGCTTGACGCCGCGTTCGAGCCGCTTGCGCGCCACGATCGCCGCCATGGCGATCAGCAGCTTGTCCTTTTCCCTCGGCGTCAGGTTCATGCGTTTTCCCAGGCTGGTAGCGACAGGCCTACAGTGACCATAATTTGGGCAACCCCGCCCTTCCGTTGAGCAATTCGACGAGTGGAACCAGCCGCTGGCGCAGCCGGTAGCTATCCCCGGCGTAGAGCCTCGCAAGAAGCTTGCCAGATTTCTTGACGCTCCAGACGCTGGCGCTGCCGTGGTCGCCGACGATCTCCAGAACCGGTTCGAGCAGCGCTTCGGCCCGCGGCGACACCAGCAGCAGCGTCGCCATCGCGATCGCGCCGCCGGCAACCGCCGGGCGGTCGAGCGTGGCGGCGATATCGGGTCCGATGCGGAAATCCTCGGCATGAATCAGGGATCCCTCCTGGCGCACACGCCAGCGGTCGTGGAAATTGCCGTGCGCGGCACGTTCGCCCATCGCCAGGCGGCCGAAGACGGTGGCTTCCAGCACCAGCGCCTCGGCGCCGGCGGCAAGCTCGACGTCGAGCTTACGGGCAAAGGCCGCCCGGTCGAAGACGATGGTTTCCTGCGGCAGCCAGGCAATGCGGCCGTTTTCACCGACCGACAAATTGACCCGCACCTCGGCACGATCGGATGCCGCCCGATAGATCTTCTCGCAAGCCTGGGTCGTGATCGATGCCGATCCGGCCGCGCCGACATCCACGTCCCAGGCGATCCGGTCGCCGCCGGTCATCCCGCCGGCGGTGTTGATCAGCACCGCTTCGAGCGGATCGACCGAGACGGCCGGCATCCTTATTTTGGCGGCACCATCCTGATAGAGGCGCCGCAGGCGCGTACGACCGTCACTGAGTGCGCAGGCAAGCCGCGCCACGCCCGCAACGCGCTGCGTCGAAATCCCGCCATGTTCAGCCGTATCCATGCCTGCACGTTAAGCACTCCGGCGGCTTTGTCGATATGGAGTTCGATATAGCTTGTTGCTTGACAACGTTTCGGTTTCTATAGAGGGAACCACCTTGGTACGGTCACAGAGCGCTTGGCGGGGGTATAAAACGACGACGGCGGCTTGATACCAGGAGAATAGGGGCGCTGCTCAGTTGGCGTCGGGAAACGCGACACAGTGGGGAAGAAACCGAATGGCCGACCAGCTGGCAACGGATATCATCGCGAAGATCAAGGCTCATGCCGAGCCGGGTGGCGAGGAAATCACCACCAACACCGAATTGACCTCGCTTGGTATCCATTCGCTCGAGCTGACCGAGATCATCTTCGATCTTGAGGAAGAGTATGGCATCGAGATCGAGATGAACACGGTCGACGCCTGGAGCAATCTGAAGAATGTCGGCGATATGGTCGAAGCTGTCCGCGCGCTGATCGCGAAAAAAGCCTGAACTGAATGCGGCAGCGCGTCGTCATTACCGGCATGGGCGGCATTTGCGGGCTCGGCACCAGCGCGCCTGCGATCTGGAACGAGATGCGCGCCGGCCGCTCGGCCATAGGCCAGATCACAAGTCCGCAACTGCATGATTTGAAGGTCAAGGTCGGCTGCGAAATCAAGACGCTTCCCGATCACGGCATCGACCGCAAGCAGACCGTATCGATGGACCGCTTCAGCCTGCTGGCGACGATCGCGGCCAGGGAAGCCATGCAGCAGTCCGGACTGGTTTCGAATGAGGCCACCACCTATCGGATGGGCACCGTCGTCGGTGTCGGCGTCTGCGGCTGGGAAGCGATCGAGGAGAACTATCGCGCCATCCTGATCGAGGGCAGGAATCGCGCCGGCATCTTCACCGTGCCAAAGGTGATGCCAAGTGCCGCCTCCGGTCATGTCAGCATGAATCTCGGCCTGCGCGGGCCGGTCTTCGGCGTCACCTCGGCCTGCTCGTCGTCCAATCACGCCATTACCTCGGCCGTCGACCAGATCAGGCTCGGCCGCGCCGACGTGATGGTTGCCGGCGGCACCGATGCGCCGCTGGTCTGGGGCGTCCTGAAGGGCTGGGAGGCGCTGCGGGTACTGGCACCGGACACCTGCCGGCCATTTTCGGCCGATCGCCAGGGCCTGTCGCTTGGCGAAGGTGCCGGCATGGCGGTGCTGGAGAGCTACGAACATGCCATGGCGCGCGGCGCCACCATTCTTGCCGAGATTGCCGGCGCCGGGCTTTCCGCCGACGCGTCCGACATTGTCGCGCCGACCATCGAAGGACCGACGGCCGCCATGCGCGCCTGCCTGGCCGACGCCGGGTTCAATCCCGAGGATGTCGATTATCTCAATGCCCACGGCACCGGCACCAAGGCCAACGACCAGATCGAGACGGCGGCGATCAAGCGCGTCTTCGGCGACCATGCCTACAAGCTTTCGATGTCGTCGACCAAGTCGATGCATGCCCATTGCCTCGGCGCATCGGGCGCGCTCGAGTTGATTGCCTGCGTGATGGCGATCCGCGAAGGCATCGTGCCGCCGACGGCCAATTTTCGCGAGGCCGATCCCGATTGCGATCTCGACGTCACGCCGAATGTGGCGCGCGAGCGCAAGGTGCGCACCGCGATCAGCAACGGCTTCGCGTTTGGCGGCACCAATGCGGTGCTGGCCTTCAAGGCCGTCTGATCCTGCATCGGCCGTTACAGCTACCCGGGGCGATCCCGGTCGTCCCAGAGTTGACCGTCCGTGCACGATGAAACGTTCACCGCCATATTGATCGTGACGTTTGGCGCATCTAATTCTTGGCCGCCCCCGCCAAATCGTGCCGCTCGGCGCAAATCCCCATTCAGGAGTTTCCCATGGCCGACCTGTCCGCCTTCCCGATCGCAACGCGCTGGCCAGCCAAACACCCGGACCGGATCCAGCTCTACTCGGCGACAACGCCGAACGGCGTGAAGATATCGATCGCCCTGGAAGAAATCGGCCTGCCCTACGAGCCGCATCTGGTCAACATCAGCAAGAACGAAAGCTGGACGCCGGAATTCCTGTCGCTCAATCCCAATGGCAAGATACCGGCGATCATCGACCCGAACGGTCCGGACGGCAAGCCGATCGGCCTGTTCGAATCCGGCGCCATCCTGCTCTACCTCGCCGAAAAGACCGGCCTGCTCATGCCCGTGGACGCGGCGCGTCGCTACGAGACCATCCAGTGGGTGTTCTTCCAGATGGCGTCGGTCGGGCCGATGTTCGGCCAGGTCGGCTTCTTCCACAAATTCGCCGGCCGCGAGATCGCCGACAAGCGCCCGCTGGAGCGCTATCGCGATGAATCGCGGCGGCTGCTCGGCGTCCTCGATGGTAGGCTGAAGGGCCGCAAATGGATCATGAGCAATGACTACACTATTGCCGATATCTCGCTGCTCGGCTGGGTACGAAACCTGATCGGCTTCTACGAAGCGCGCGACCTCGTCGGTTTCGACGATTTCACCAATGTGGCGGCGTGGCTGGAACGCGGCCTGGCGCGGCCTGCCGTGCAGAAGGGCCTGACCATCCCGGCCAGAGCCTGACCCCCAAACCTGCGAGCTTTGAGAAGGCTCTACTTCGCCTTGGCTTTCGAATCGCCCTTGCCCACCACGGATGCTGCAAGCGATGCAGTACCCCTGGCGGCGGCGACGACGGCGCCTGCAGCCACATTGGCCGCAGCCTTGACCGTGCGCAATGCGCTGCTCGAAATAGAACCGTCAGCGCCTGCCGGTTTCTTGGGCTTTGCGGTTTTCGGCGCGGCTTTCGCGGCGGCCGGCACCACTTTCTTCGGCGCTGCCTTGCCGAAGGCCGGCTTGGTATCCTTGGAACGCGCCGTGGTTGCCGGGCCGGCGCCTGCCTTGGATTGGGTTGCCTTGCCCTTGGAGGGCGCGGGCTTTCTTGCCTTCTGTGCCATCGGACGGACTCCCTTCTTGGCAGAATTGCCTTGTCCGCGATAACGGCCTGAAAGTCTTAAGGTTCCCCTTGCGCAATCCGTAGAATCAAGCGGAAAGGCCGATCACCAGGTCGGCAGCGCGGCGGCGAGCGATAACCCGGTCGATGTTGGGCATGTCGTTTGAAGCGATCCAGGAGCGCGCATCCTCATCGGAGCGGCCGTGCCCATGCCAGCGCTCCAGCAGGCGGCGCTCGAGCTCGTCACGCGGCACGTCGACGAAGATCGAGAAATCGAACAGCGGCGCCAGCCGCGACCACGGTTCCTCGTCGAGCAGCAGGTAATTGCCCTCGACCAGGATGAACTTGGTCTCGGCGGCGACGATCGAGGCGGCGGCGCGCGACAGTTCAAGGCTCCGGTCGAAGACCGGTATGGCGATATCGGGTTCGCCGGCCCGGATGCGCTTCAGCAGGGCCTCGAAACCGGCAAAGTCAAAGGTTTCCGGCGCACCCTTTCGCGCGCGCAGGCCGCGCCGCTCGAGCACGGCGTCGTCATAGTGGAAGCCATCCATCGGCACGACCTCCGAAGTGCCTTCGGGCAGCAGCTCACGCAGCCTCGCCGACAGCGTCGACTTGCCGGCGCCAGGCGGCCCGGCAATGGCGACGATGAAGCGGCTTGCCTTGCCGGCACGCTTGAAGATGGTGGCGGCGAGATGGGCGATTTCGGACATTGGAGCCTCTCTCTGGCCTGCATGATCGCCAGGATAACCACAATCGCGGCATCTTGTCGGCAGCAAGCGGAAATTTCAAACCGGAATTTGCGCGCCAACGTTCCTTGAGAACAAACAGGAAGCCATCCACTCAAGCTGCCGCCGTTCGCCCTATGCGCAGGAAGTCGCTGTCGAAGGGAACCTCCCAGGCCGAGCTGCCGGTTGCCAGCCGCATACGGCCATCCGCCGTCGTGATCGCCTGCGGCGGCTCGCCGCCGGACAGCGGCATGGCGCCGATTATATGGCGAAAGGAAACGCTACGGCCTGCGCCAAGCGCAAAGGCGGTCGCCACGCCTTCGCGCGTCAGCCAGTTGTCACCGATCGAGGCGGCATGGCCTATCGCCGTGCGGCCGTCCTCGATGCCGAGCACGCCGCGGTGGCGGCCGCTCCAGGGCGCGTAGTCGCGTCCGCCATTGCTGAACCATAGCATGGTGATCGGCAGCTCGGAGGGGTTCTTCAGCACCAGCACCAGGTCCTGTTCGGCCTCACGCGCCAGGGCGGTCCAGCCCGGCCCGCCATGATCGGCCTCGACCAGCGTCAGGAAATCCTCGCGGCGGTCGCCCATACGATATTCCGTCAGGTCGAGCGTGCCGCCGCCGGCGGCGGGAAAATGGGTGAGATCGGCGGATCGACCCGGGTAACCCAGCATGAAGCGGCCGCGTGCTGGATCCGGCTCCAGCGGATCGTCCGGCGTCGCGGCGAACCGCTTCGGCGAAAAGGCCAGCCTGCCGCCGCCCGTCATCGCCGTCATCGGGTGATGGGCGACCGAGATCGCGCCATGGCCGCCGGAAAACACATGCTCCTGGTAGAGGAAGGGATGGCCGTCGCGCAGCGTCAGGATCTTGTCGACTGAAGCGCCCATCACCTGGTGCCGCAGTCGGTAGACCGCACGCCAGCCATCTTCCGTTGCGGCACTCTCGACGACATCCCAGGCGCTGTTGGCCGGCCAGCCATGCAGCGGCGCCTCCTCGACATCGCTGCGTGAAAACGGCGCGCAGAGAAAATCGCCGGACAGCCGGACGGTGCCTTCCGGCAGATCATCCGGCAGCGTCTCGCCCGCGTCGACCCACGGTGCGCGGTGCAGCGGCTTCAGTTGCCGCCCGCCGCCCTCGACGACCATGTCGGCGATGTGGCCGACGGTGAGGTCGAGCGAAACCGAAATATCCCTGGCCTTGATGGTGCTGACAGTCATTGCGCTCTCAACGATTCTGAGGCGCAAACAGAACCCCTTCGGCGCCGGTTGCGCAAGCTTGATGTCGGGCATTTCGTATCAAAAGGAGGGTGGCGACTGATCGCCGAACGTCGGCGCTGCCCCCGCTCCGCCTCGCTGCGCGAGGCACCTCTCCCCCGCTTTGCGGGGGCGAGGAACCCAAGTTCTGCAAGACTGGCCTTTCGAAGTTGGCGGTTCCTCGCCCCACGAAAGTGGGGAGAGGTGGCTCGGCGAAGCCGAGACGGAGAGGGGAATGGCACCGCCCCCTCTACTGCCGCTTGTATTCCCGCACCGGCGACTTGGTGTCGTCGGTGTAGGTGACCTGCACCGACATCGATTTCACGCTGTCGGCGACCTTGAAATAGCCCTTGGCGTCGTAAGGGATGGCGTAAGGGTCTTTCTTGTCGCAAGGCGGTATCTCGAGCGACTTGTCGAGCGCGGCACCGTTCAGGCTGTAGTGCACCTCCTTGATGGCGCAGCGGTAGGACAGCATCTGCGTGAAATAGACCAGGCCGTGGTTGCCGCCGGAGTCGAAGGCGATCCACGACGTCCAGAACTGGTCGAGGATATGCTTGTCGCCTTGCTGCAGCGCTGTGTCCGGGTCGAAACGGATGTCGAACGGGCCGGTTTCGCGGCCCCTGATGTCGAGATACTTGATGGCGATGGTCCCGGCCGCGGTGCTGTCGGGCATCTCGAAGCTCGGATTGGCCATCGGCTTGCCGGTGGTCTGGTCGTTCATCGCCAGAAAACCGGTGTCGGTGAACGGACCGCTGTCGCCCATGCGCCAGGAGATGGCGGTCGCCGGCTCCGGCAGCGAGATGGTCATCGACCAGCCCTGGTTGGAGCGCATCGGCGTCAGCGAAGGCACGAAGCGGGCAGGGTCGAGCACGTCGCCGAGGGCTGCCAGCCGGCTGCGGCTGCGGTCCAGCCAGTCGGCCAACTGCGTCTGGTCGACGAAATATTTGAGCAGCCCGCCATCCTTTTCGTAGGAAACGAATTTGGTCAGCGCCTTGGCCTCGTTGCGCTTGTCGGCCAGCGTCTGGGCGCCGAGGCGGTCTTCCGAAAACTCCTGCGCCAACAGGAAATAGGCCGGCGCGAAATCCGCATTGGCCGTGAGGAAAGCGTTGAGCTTCTCGAGGCGCTGGGCGTCGTCGAATTGCAAGATATGCACCAGCTTGATCGACAGCGCCTTGCCCTTGTCGGCAAGCGCGCCGAACACCTCGCGGGCGCCAGCCTTGCCGTCCTGCACCCGAAGCAGCGTGGCGAAGCGCGTATAGGGGTCGATGGCATCGACATCGAAGCCGGCAAAGGCGAGGTAGGAGCGCCGCGCGTTGAGCATGTCGCCGGAAAGCTCGTAGACGCGGGCATTGTGGTAGAACTCGTCCGGCCGCTTCGGCTCGGCGATCGCCCCGCCTTGCGCGGCAAGGGCGGCAAAGCCCTTGGCGATGGTGTCGATCGAGGCGGCGATCTGCTGCGTCGTCGCCTGCAGCTTCTCGGTCTGAGCCTGCTGCTGCGCCTGGCCGGCGGCCAGCGTCTCGGTCTGCTTCTTCACCTCTTCGGTGGTCTTCTGCACCTGCGCGGTCTGCTGCGTCTGCTGCTGCTGGGCGTTGGCGATTTCGTCGGTCTTCTTCACCACCGTGTCGGTCGACTGCTTGACCGCTTCGACCGTCTTCTGCGTCTGCGTGACCGTCTGCTCGATCTTGGCCACCTTGGCCGAAACGATGCCCAGCGACTGCTGCAGCCCGGCGATGGCTGGCACCAAGCTGGCGATCACCCCGTTCTGGGCGTTGGTCTGCTGTTGCAGGCCGTAGACGCCGCCGGCGACGGCGGCAGCACTTGTGGCGAAGATCAAGGCCGGCAGCGCCTTGGCCGCCAGCACCAGCCTGAGCACGATGGCAATGGCGATGATGACGGCAGCCACCGAGGCGGCCAGCGCGATATAGGCGGCGAACGGCGCCAGCGGATTGAGGATATCGGAAGCCGCACCTCCGATAAAGGCGACGCTGCCGGCCCATTTGCCGGTGCGGCTGAGCGATGCCCTGATAAGCGAGGGCGCCGCGCCCCCGGCCCCGATGTCAATCATGCCAAGCCCCCAAGCCGCCAGATACCACGACTTCCCACAGGAAACGTGGTTTTGGCAAGGAAAGACACGGGAAACAGGCCGTTTCGGGGCGCTTTTCGGAGGAACCAGGTCCTGCGCGGCCTCGACAATCCTGGGGCTAACCTCCATTAACCAAATGGACGCAGCTGACGCGTTACGTTAGCTTCGCCTTATCTCAGCAACAGCTTGACCGAACAGACTTGCCCTTTGCCCCACCTGCGTCCCCTTCCGCTCATCCAGCGCGTTTTTGCGGTCCTTGGCCTGTTGCTGCTGCTTGCCGGCTGCACGACCGTGACGCCGCCGGACGCCGTATTGGCGGTACCGGCGCCGCCGCAGAAATATGCCGCCATCGTCGTCGACGCCGGGACCGGCAAGCAGCTGTTCGAGGTCAACTCGACGGCGCAGCGCTATCCGGCCTCGCTGACCAAGATGATGACGCTGTACCTGCTATTCGAGGCACTGGATGCCGGCCGCCTCACCAAGCAAACGCAGATCCCGGTTTCGGACCATGCCGCCGCGCAGCCGCCCACCAAGATGCGCTTCCGGCGCGGCGAGACCATCGATGTCGATTCCGCGATCCGCGCCATCGTCGTCAAATCGGCCAATGACGTGGCGGTGGCGGTCGGCGAATATCTCGGCGGCTCGGAGGATCAATTCGCCGCCATGATGACGGCCAAGGCGCGCCAGCTCGGCATGACCAGCACCTCGTTCCGCAACGCGTCCGGCCTGCCCGACAATGGCCAGATGACGACCGCGCGCGACATGGCGGTGCTCGGCATGGCGCTGCATCGGCGGTTTCCCCAGCAGTTCCACTATTTCTCCGAAAGCGACTTCATGTTCCGCGGCAGGTTGGTGCGCGGCCATAACGACATGCTCGGTCGCGTGCACGGCGTCGACGGCATCAAGACCGGCTACATCAGGGCCTCGGGCTTCAACATCGTCACCTCCTACAATGCCGACGGCCGCAATCTGATCGTGGTGGTGATGGGCGCCGACAGCGCCCGCCAGCGCAACGACCATGTAGAAGCGCTGATCCAGCGCAGTCTGTCGCCCGCGATGGCCGACACCAAGACCAGGCTGATGTTCGCCGAGCAGCAGTGATCGGCAGCGCAATTTTGCGTCTGGGTGCCCCGGCTGCCAGGGCAATCGCTTCAGGTTTCGAACCATCTCCCTTTCGGGCGTTGATGCCGCCCCTCACCTGCCTGCCCGCATCCTCTCCCCCGTATAGGGACGGCGAGAGGGGCGCTCTCGTCGCCGGTTTCGCCAATCATCAACGTCGCAAGCGGGCCACCGTCGTTGCGGCCAGCTCCTTCTCCCCATTAACGATTACTAACGGGGAGAAGTGCCCGGCAGGGCGATGAGGAGCGGCGCCGACCTCGACATTTGCCCGGTGAGGGCAACTGTGCTACATATCCAGGCATGGTGCTGAGTCGCGCCAGTGACCCGCCGCAAGGCGGTTTTTTGTTGCCGTCGCCCTCCCGCAGCCCTGTACGCCCTGGTTCGCAATGCCGTTCGAGCAAGGTAGGCGATCAGCGCAAACCCTCGTCGCTTCGTCATCCACGGGCGGAGCAAGGAGCGCAGCGACGCGGCGCAGACCCGAGGATCCTGTGTGTTGTTGCCATGCTATGGTTGAGGTGGGAAGGAGACCGAGAGGATCCTGGTCGTCCTTTCGAGGACAGGCCGTG